>NZ_JBFRFF010000056.1:0-32538 GCF_052114685.1 Rhizobium sp. 2YAF20
ACGTTGCGAAGCGCCGGACATGACGGATGTAGTCCTGCTGAGTGTGGGATCCCAACCCCCGCATCAGCATATCTTCTTGCATGCGTTGGCGAAGCGGTGTGGTCCGGGTATCGTTGGAGAAGCTGGCCATTGAACGTTCCTCTCGTTGAAGGGAACTCCATGGTCAGGCAACACCTGCAGCCTGCCTAGAACCTCAGATAATCATACGAAACTCACCGCGCACGCCCTCCCGCGAAGCGGGTTCGTGCAAGGGGCGCGTTGCAGACGGAAGGGGCCGACGGCAGACTGTCCGCCCCCAATGCACCCTACACAAAGCGGACATCGAAGTATCTGACGACGAGGTCCGGGATCGGCCCCAAATCGGTCATACCCTCCAAACGGAGCCGATGCCCGCTTGGCGCAATCCGGAAGTCAGCGAATTTCCGCCGATCGCCCAAAACAGAAGTTGCAGCGACAGGGCATCGCCGTACATAAGCGTCCAACGCCACCGATCACGAGCGGCGCTACTTCGGCCTGCTCGGCATTGGTTCTCCGCGATGCGATCCCGCGATCAGGGCGAGAGTTTCCGAAATCTGGGCCGCCGACATTATCGTCGCGATAGCCTTGAGGTCTTTGGGACCTCTAGATCGCAGAATGAATTTTAGGGGTCGACAATTTGAAACACGTTCGTAACGCTAGGGCTGCTGCCGATGGCTGGCAAGGAATGGAGATTTCGGCAAGTGAGACTCGGCTAAAGCCGCTGCGGTATGGCGGCCGCAAAGAAGTCAGTCGCGCGGCGCACGCGTGCCGGCACGAACCGACGCTTCGGCCAGACGAGGCTAATGTCTCTGGCGTCGTTCAGAAAGTCGTCGAGAATTGTAACCACGTCAGGATGGCTGAGTTCATCGGCGAGCGAGACCTTGGCGAAGAGGCCAATTCCAACGCCGGCCAGAACACCAGCCCGGATCGTTTCGACGCTGTTGGACGAAAGGTTGCCGCGAACGGGGACGCTAAATCGTCCGTCTGGTCCTGAAAAGGGCCATTTCGCCAATTCCGTCAGGCCGCCGTATAACAGGCAATTGTGATCACTCAGCTCCGCGGGGGTCTTGGGTACTCCGTGTTTCTCGAAGTAGCGACGGGATCCGACGCATACGAGGGGCGTGCCCGCCACCCGCCGGACAACCGCATCAGAGTCTTCGACAAGCCCCACCCGGATTGCCAGGTCGATCCGATCTTCCACCATGTCTCGCACGAAGTCCGAGAGAACGAGATCCACCTGAAGGCCAGGATTAAGAGACAACAAGTCGGGGATCAGCGGCAGGATATGCAGGCGGCCAAAAGTGGAGGCCGCGCTGATCCTGATCAGGCCAGACGCGTTCAGCGTGCTGCTCGTCAGTTCGCTGTCGGCATCGTCGATCTCATCAAGGAGCGGCTTCGTCCGGTCATAATATCGCTGCCCCTGATCCGTCAGTGTCACGCTGCGGGTGCTGCGGTTGAACAGCGCCACGCCAAGACGTTTCTCAAGCGCGGCGACGGACTTGCTGACGGCGGGCTGTGACTCGCCGGTCCGACGCGCGGCGGCTGAAAAGCCGCCTGCTTCGACAACCGCGATGAAGGCACTCAATTCGTGAAACCGATCCATTTCATTCTCCTGAAGCATCAATCTTATGGAGATAAGCGTTATTATCAACGATTTTCACATGACCTAAATAGGGCGTACTGCAACCCTTGAAAGGAAATGTGTCATGAATATCAATCTTACTGGCCGCAAGGCGGTCGTCACTGGATCATCGGCCGGTATCGGCCGAGCCATTGCAGAAGGGCTGGCGCGCGCCGGTGCCGCGGTCGTGGTCAACGGCCGCCGCGAGGACAGGGTCGCCGCTACGCTTCGCGAGTTGCGCGCGCTTTTCCCAAAAGGTGAGTTCACTGGCGTTGTTGCCGACCTTGCGACTCCGGAAGGCGCGGCGGAGTTGTTCGCGCGGGCGCCGGATGCGGACATTCTCGTCAACAATGTGGGAACCGGGCGCGCGAAGCCCTTCTTCGAAATTGGCGACAGCGAGTGGATCGATCTCTTCGAGCTGAACGTCATGAGCGGCATTCGCGCCTCCCGTCACTATGTGCCGAACATGATGAAGCGCGGCTGGGGTCGCGTCGTCTTCATCAGTAGCGAGTCTGCGCTCGCTATCCCCGTGGACCTGATCGACTACGCTATGACCAAGACTGCTCAGCTTGCCATTGCAAGGGGCTTGGCCGAGACAGTTGCCGGTACAGGCGTCACCGTCAATTCGGTCCTGCCGGGTCCGACGAATTCGGAGATTATGGGCGGTTGGATGAAGGCGGCAGCGGAGGCGCAAGGCATTACGCAAGAGGAAGCCGAGCAGCAGTTCCTCAAAACGACGCGCCCGAGCACGCTCATCAAGCGGTTCGCAACGACTGAAGAGGTCGCAAACCTAGTCGTCTATGTCTGCTCGAAGCAGGCGTCGGCGACAACAGGGACGTCCTTGCGAGTCGACGGCGGTGTCGTGCGGACAATCGCATAAGGCAACCCGCTTTTGGCACGCTTGAGCCGCTCCAAGGAGGGCCAAAGCAAATTGGTTACCTCTCAGGGCAGACAACAGCTCAAGTCAGATGTGCCTTGCGTTCGTGAGCGTATTTCCAATTCAAACAGCGATCCGGAGGATCTCATGAGCTACGGGAAGCATCAAATCCGCGAATAGGACGTTCGAGGACCATTGGGTCTTCTCCATCACCGTTCGAAATGGCAAAGTCACGAACATCCGGGAGTATGTCGACACGCAAGCACTGGGGCGGGCATCCGAGACGGACGCACGCCCCAAGCCCTGACCCTTCGGGACCGTTGCCACCAGATTATCGCTCCAGCGACACTCACAGCGAGGTGGTGGCGGAAAGATATTCGATCAGGCATGACGTCGCCGGTCCCGGACGACGATCGGCAACATGCGCACATCCCCGGAGTACGCTCGGATGTTTGGGACTCCGCCCGAGCGGGACGTTAGGAGCCTTCGGGAAAACTCTCCTGTGACACAGCCCACCACCGGCGTAGTCGGTGATAGCGGAAAGGCTGTCGCAAGCGACCAGCATCCAGTCAGGCGTGTGCCGACCGACCGCTAAAACGCTCCGCGATACGGGCTTCAGCGGCCGCTGTCGGCGCAAACACGCCGCCCCGCCATCCGCTTCCATGTCCGCTTTAGAGACCCCGCTAGGGTGGGCTCTATGACCGAGATAGGGCGCAAAGCGGTCAGAGAGCCCGAGGATCGCCGAACGCCACCTTCGGCCCCAAAACTGCCCCATAGCGGCTTTGCGTTGGCGTCAATAGAATTTGATATCCGTCAAAATCCATCATTTCGGGTGAGCAAATATTCTGCATCATCACCTTGCCAGGCGCAATCATGACCTGAACTTCGACCGGGACGCCTTCAATGCCCCGAAATACAATCGTATTGACGCGCGCAACCATTCCTCGTCCCTTCGTCCGCGCCTTCCTGAACAGATGCGCATCCGGGCGGGAAGAGGCCATTAATTGCAATCTTGCGTGGGAAAAAGAGTAAAGTAAGAACAATAAATGAACGGTTTCCCGCATCCGCTGCAATTGGATTGCAGCGGGTTGTAGGCGTGGAACAAAAGACCGATGGAGAGGGAAAACCGCGATGGCGGGCCCGATCTCAGGCCCGCTTGCGCTCGATGGCGTCCCAAAGAAGGCTGGCAATATCGGCACCGCCGAAACGCTTGACTTCGCGAATTCCCGTCGGAGACGTGACGTTGATCTCAGTCATGTAATCACCGATGACGTCGATGCCGACGAGCAGGAAACCACGCTGCTTCAAGGCCGGCCCGATCCGGGCGCAGATCTCTTGTTCGCGCGGCGTCAGCTCCGTTGCCTCTGCACGGCCGCCGACATGCATGTTGGAGCGGCTGTCGTGTTCAGCCGGAACACGATTGATGGCGCCGACCGCTTCGCCGTCGACAAGAATAATGCGTTTGTCGCCCTTGCGGACGTCGGGCAGATATTGCTGGGCGATGAAGGGCTCGCGAAACATCTGGCCGAACATTTCCAGCAGCGAGGAAAGATTGCGATCATCGCGCGTCGAATGGAAGACGCCGGCGCCGCCATTGCCGTAAAGCGGCTTCAGAATGATGTCGCCCATCTCTTCGCGGAAGCGGCGGATTTCGGCCGCGTCGCGGGTGATCAGCGTCTTCGGCATCAGGTCTTCGAATTCGGTGACGAATATCTTTTCCGGCGAGTTGCGAACCCAGGCCGGGTCGTTGACGACGAGCGTCTTCGGATGGATACGCTCCAGCATATGCGTCGAGGTGATGTAGCCCATGTCGAAGGGCGGATCCTGGCGCAGCAGCACGACATCCATCGTCGCAAGGTCGATCCGCTCGGGCTCGCCAAGCTCGAAATGGTCGCCCTTGATATCTCGAAGCACCATGGGCTCTGCCGTTGCATGGACCTTGCCATCGCGCATGCTGAGGCGCTCCGGCGTGTAGTGGAAGAGCTTGTAGCCGCGGGCCTGCGCTTCGAGGCTCATGGCGAAGGTGCTGTCGCCTGCAATGTTGATGCCCGACACATGGTCCATCTGGACCGCGACATTCCTGATCTTCGCCATCTCTGCCCCTCGCTCGAATTCCGGACAGATGTAGGTCGCCGATCGCTCGAACGCAACGGCTATTCAGTGGCTTGCACGACAGATGATGGCCTCAGGCAGCTAAACCCTGCACGCCGCCGCTCCTTATGAAATTGCGCAGACGGTAGGCGACCGTCAGGGGCCTTGGGAAGGGTTTGCGGCAAAAGGCAATTTTCTTTACGTAGGTCTCGATGCTCCAGACGGCCGAGCTGCCGCCCGGAAAATAGGCGACATCGCCGGCTCGCAGCAGCCGTTCGGTGCCGTCCTCGGTCGTGACGAGAACCTCGCCCTCGAGGATCATCACTGTTTCATCCCAGCCAAAGTGCCAGTTGAACGCACCCGACGTGCAATCCCAGATCGCGGTGACAGCCGCATCGTCCTGGCCGCGAGAGTGCTCGGCCAGCCGCGCGACCGGCGTTCCTGAAATGATCCAGCCGGGCTCGATCGGCGACGGTCGAAGTGTCATGTCATCAGCGGCGCCGGCAACAAATCCCTTTGCTTCCGGCGCAGCAAGAACTTCGGGCACCGCGCGTGCCGCAAAAGCGACGGCCGTTGCCAACATCGGTTTCCAGACCATGATCATCCCCCGTCATGCGATTGGCGTCGAAAATCTAATGGCACGACGGAGGTAAGCGCGACGTTGACGGGTGAGATTGCATTTTAACTATCGCCTGCTTTAAGCAAAACCTTCGATTGTGCAAATCAGCAGGTCATGATCTGACAATGGCTTGCCTTCATCGTTCAACGAGGAAACGAGGTGGCTTTCGCTGATTTTCAAACCTCTGGTGAGGAACCAGTCGAGCTTCATCACGCGCTCCGGAAATCGCGTGATCAGGCTCGGTCGGGTACTCACCTGAACGAGCGGACCACCGTGACGTTCAAAACCACGGCGGGCGGCCATTGCAAAGAGCGTATCAGTTTCGAAATTGCCGCCTGAATGATTGCCGGTGTTGAAGTCGCCGCCGATCAGGATCGGCAGACCGGGCGCATAAGCCTCAACGGCATCGATCAGCGCGGCCATCTGGCGTTCGCGATAAGGCCCGTTGGCCACGCTTTCGAGATGAACCGACACGGCGACGAATGGCCCAGCCGCGGTTTCCACCGTCGCGCCGACGGCGCAGCGTTCGCCGATCCGCAGCTGTTCGTTGCTGTCCTTGAACCATGCCGCTTCACCCGGCAGACGAAGGAGGAAGGGTTGCTTCAGCGCCGTCGACGCCATGATCGCGTTGCCGTGAAAGCCCTTCGCGTTGAAGTCATCGCTGCGGTAGGAACGTTCGATTTCCGAGCCGAGGCTGAGCTCGAAGAATTCGACACCATAGGCATAGGCCAGACCGAGTTCACCAGCGACGATAGCGGTCGGGTCCTTCTGAGCCGTTCGGGCCATGCCCTCGTCCATTTCGCTCAGGAGTACGAGCGGCGCCGCGGTTGTTCGAAGCTTTGCAGCGGATTCCTCTGGAAAGAGGCAGCGTTCAAGGTTCCAGGCTGCCACTGCAAATGGGAAGGCGAGCGCCGCCGTTCTGCTTGAAGTTCCACCAATTCGGACTGCGTTCATGCAGGAAAGCGAAGCGATCAGCGCGTCGTGGACGGACGGTGTCTTTTCAAGTGTGCAGAATCGCTGGCGCTCCTCCTGGGAGGGGATGTCGAATTGGGAAACGGTGTTGCGGATCATTGTCAGCCTGTCTGCTATCGATAGAGGGTGGCGTCAACTTCGTCATGCCGGCGCGAATTCGTGGCGGCCTTAATCGCGTTTTGTGACGTCCGCGTGAACGATCGTTGAGAACGCGTCCCGAAAATGTCGGGGCCACCGGCAGGGCAAGATGGCGACGATGTCGCAGCGTTGCGGCAGATGGGCATGGTCGGGCTGGCGGACGAGCCACAGATCGCTCGCGCCGCGAATGCGTTTCTGCGCACTATGGGAAACGGCATCGATCGCCTCCTGGTCCAGCCGTCGCGCCTTCACCTCGACAAACACGGCAAGATCGCCCATGCGCGCGATGATGTCGATTTCGCCGAGCTTGGTGCGAGGGCGGATGGCAAGGATGCGGTAGCCTTTCGCGCGCAGGAAAAGTGCTGCGAGATGTTCCCAGACATGGCCGCGACGTCAGGCGTTGTGGCGCTCGCCGTTGTCACTCAGGCCGCGCCTTCATCTCAAGGAGACGTTGATAGAGGTCGCGCTTCGACAGGCCCGTCAGACGCGCGGCCTCCGCCGAGGCCTTGGCGGTCGGCATTGTCTTCGACAGGTCCGTGAGCAGGGCTTCGACATCTGCCTCGGTCGTCGTGACTTCCTCTGGTGGAGCGACAAGGAGGACGATCTCGCCCTTGACGTTGTCGACGCCTGCATAGTAGGCGGCGAGGTCGGTAAGCGTCCCACGACGGAACTCCTCGAAGGTCTTGGTCAGTTCCCGACAGACGGATGCCTTCCTGGTAGCGCCGAGAACATCTGCGCCAGCCTTCAGGGTAGCCGCAATGCGGTGCGGTGATTCAAAGAAGATCAGCGTTGCCGGCACCTCGACAAGTGCTGCGAGGCGGTCGCGGCGGGCCTTGTCCTTGGCGGGCAGAAAGCCTGCAAAGAAAAACGCGTCGTTCGGCAGGCCGGAGCCGACGAGGGCCGCAAGCGGTGCGGATGCGCCTGGAATGGGCACGACGCGATAGCCCGCCTCGATCGCCTGGACGGCAAGCCGATAACCCGGATCGGAAACCAGCGGGGTGCCGGCATCGGAGACCAATGCCACCGAACGGCCGCCGGCCAGGGCTTGCAGCAATTTGGGGCCGACCTCGTCGGCATTGTACTCATGATAGGCATAGGGGCGGTTCTGGATGCCGTAGCGGTCGAGCAGGACGCGGGTGACGCGCGTATCCTCGCATGCCAGCACATCCGCACCTGCCAAGGTTTCCAGCGCTCTCAGCGTAATATCACCGAGGTTGCCGATCGGCGTCGCAACGAGATAGAGCGCCGGCTCCAGCGGTCGGGCGGGAACCGCTGCGTTGTTCAGCCTGTAGGATCGCTGCTTGCCACCCTCGCTTGAAGTCTCGTCACTCATATGCCGTCCACGCCCTGTCAAAAAGTTCAGCCTTTATGGGCGAGGCGCGCCGCCTGGGCAATAGAGGACGAAATCCTGTGGTCTTCCAAAGGGAAAATCCGAAATGAACGGCTGCGACGGCGCATGCCCCTTGCATTCATATGCTGAATTCTGCCATTTTGCCGGTCCACTCCTCCGGGCCTGGCGCGGAGAGGAATTCCTTCAGGCGCACCCTGGCGCGCCGGGGCAGTAACGGTCGAAAGCGGTAGCATCCCATGCGTATTACTATTGAGCGGTCAAACCTTTTGAAGTCGTTGAACCACGTGCACCGCGTGGTGGAACGCCGCAACACGATCCCGATCCTTTCGAACATCCTCTTGAAGGCCGAAGGTGCCAATCTCGATCTGAAGGCGACTGACCTCGACCTCGAGATCACCGAGGCGACGCCGGCCAATGTCGAGCAGGCGGGTGCCACGACCGTTCCGGCCCATCTGCTTTACGACATCGTCCGCAAGCTGCCGGACGGCTCGGAAGTACTGCTGGCAACCAATGCCGATGGCAGCTCGATGACCGTGGCGTCGGGCCGTTCGAAATTTTCCCTGCAGTGCCTGCCGCAATCGGACTTTCCGGACCTCACCGCCGGCACCTTCAGCCATTCCTTCCGCCTCAAGGCGAAGGAGTTGAAGATGCTGATCGACCGGACGCAGTTCGCGATCTCGACGGAGGAGACGCGCTACTATCTCAACGGCATATTCTTCCACACGATCGAGAGCAAGGGTGAGCTGAAACTACGCTCCGTCGCCACCGACGGCCATCGCCTCGCGCGCGCCGACGTCGACGCTCCGTCCGGATCAGAGGGCATGCCCGGCATCATTATTCCGCGCAAGACTGTCAGCGAGCTTCAGAAGCTGATGGACAATCCCGATGTCGATGTCACCGTCGAGGTGTCGGATGCCAAGATCCGCCTGACGATCAGCAACATCGTCATGACGTCGAAGCTTATCGACGGCACGTTTCCGGACTACCAGCGCGTCATCCCCGCCAATAACGACAAGGAAATGCGCGTCGATTGCCAGACCTTCGCCCAGGCCGTCGACCGCGTTTCGACGATCTCGTCGGAACGTGGACGCGCGGTAAAGCTGGCGCTTACCGACGGGCAGCTCCTCTTGACCGTCAACAATCCGGATTCGGGCAGCGCAACTGAGGAGGTTGCCGTCGGCTACGATACAGATCCGATGGAAATCGGCTTCAACGCAAAATACCTTCTCGACATCACGGCGCAGCTCTCCGGCGACGAGGCGATCTTCCTTTTGGCAGATGCGGGCTCCCCGACCCTGATCCGCGATACGGCCGGCGACGATGCGCTCTACGTTCTGATGCCGATGCGGGTTTAATCTCACCAAGGCGACATAAACTTTGTCGCTTGCGACATTCAACCTTGTCTTTCCGAAATGGGTTTGCAAGATAAGACGTGTGCAATACGCCTGCGTTTTAGGCAAATCTGTTGGAGGAACCCCATGGCCTTGCGGCTGAAGGAACGGCTAGGAAAGAAATTCGACGAGGAGATTCGCTTCTTCAAGGGCATGATGCAGGGGCCACGAACCGTTGGTTCGATCGTGCCGACCTCTTCGATTACCGCCCGCAAGATGGCAAGCGTTGTCGATATTCAATCCAGTCTCCCCGTTCTCGAGCTTGGCCCAGGGACTGGCGCCATCACCAAAGCGATCCTTGCCCGCGGCTTATCGCCGGAAAAGCTGGTGGCGATTGAATATTCCACCGACTTCTTCAATCACCTCGTGCGCCGCTATCCCGCCGTCAATTTCATCAACGGCGATGCTTTCGACCTTGATAAGACGCTCGGCGCTCTTTCCGGCCAGAGGTTCGATTCCGTCGTCTCGGGCATTCCGCTGCTGAACTTTCCAATGCAGGCCCGGATCGCGCTACTCGAGAGCTTGCTTGACAGGCTGCCGCGCGGCCGTCCCGTGGTGCAGATTTCCTACGGCGCCGTATCGCCGATCATCGCCCGGCCGGAACGCTACCACATCAAGCATTTCGACTTCGTCGTCCGCAATATCCCGCCTGCCCAACTCTGGATCTACCGCCGCGGTTGACAGGGGCCTTACATCGATGTTCGCGCTCTATATCACGCATCCGCAAGTCCGCATCGATCAGGCGGTCGCCGTTCCCAAATGGGGCCTTTCGGAGACTGGCGCTGCGCGTGCCCTGCTGGCAGCAACCCGACCCTGGGCCAGGCAGCTCGGGCGGATTATCTCGAGCGACGAGACCAAGGCGATGGAGACCGCCGCATTGGTGGCGGCGGGAAGCCTCTCGGTCGAAGTCATTGAGGGCATGCACGAGAATGATCGCAGCGCCACTGGCTTCCTGCCGCCGCCGGAATTCGAGAAAGCCGCAGACTGGTTTTTCGCCAATCCGACCGCGAGCTTTCATGGCTGGGAACGGGCCATCGACGCACAAGCGCGCATCGTATTGAAGGTGGAGGAGGTGCTAGGGCAGCACGACCCCAAGGTGCCGGTCGCGTTTGTCGGGCATGGCGGCGTCGGTACCCTTCTCAAATGCCACCTTGAAAAGCGACCCATCGCTCGGCAGGGGGATCAACCGGCGGGTGGCGGCAATCTTTTCTGTTTTCGTCTTGCAGACCGGGCGCTCTCATGCGACTGGACGCCTATCGAAGACTGGCCGGGATGGGTTGAGCAATGACCGCACCAACAGCACGCGAGCGCCTGATCGTCGGACTGGACGTGCCGACCCTTAGGGAAGCCGAGGCAATCGTCACCACGCTCGGCGACGATATTCTCTTTTACAAGATCGGCTATCAGCTGGCCTTTGCCGGCGGATTGGAGTTTGCCCGCGATCTCGCCGAGAGTGGCAAGAAGATCTTCCTCGACATGAAGCTGCTCGACATCGACAACACGGTCGCCTCCGGCGTCGAGAATATCGCCAAGATGGGCATGTCGATGCTGACCTTGCATGCCTATCCGAAGGCGATGCAGGCGGCTGTATCCGCCGCGAAAGGCTCCGATCTCTGCCTCCTGGGTGTCACTGTGCTGACCTCGATGGATGCGCAGGATCTCATTGACGCGGGTTATGAATATGATCCGCATGCCCTGGTGCTGCGGCGAGCCGAGCAGGCACGCCTTGCCGGCATGGGCGGTATCGTCTGCTCGGCGGAAGAGGCGACCGCCGTGCGCCCGATCATCGGGCCTGAGATGGCTTTGGTAACGCCAGGCATCCGGCCGGTCGGCAGCGACAAGGGGGATCAGAAGCGCGTTATGACCCCGGCAGATGCCATCCGCGCCGGATCGAGCCACCTGGTCGTTGCCCGCCCGATCATCAAGGCACCGGACCCCAAGCAGGCGGCCCGTGCAATACTGGACGAGATGCTCTCGGCGCTCTGGCCGGCAAACCACTGGAAATGAGGAGGACCGTCATGCCTAAAGGATACTGGATCGCCCGTGTCGATGTTCGCGACACAGAGCGCTACAAGGACTACGTCGCGGCTGGCAAGCCGGCTTTCGAAAAATACGGTGCGAATTTTTTGGCACGCGGCGGCGCCCACGTCCAACTGGAGGGGACCGCACGGGCGCGCAATGTCGTCATCGAATTTCCCTCGCTGCAGCACGCCGTCGACTGCTACAATTCGCCCGAATACCAGATTGCCGCGAAAATCCGCCACGAAATTGCGGACGCCGAAATGGTCGTCGTCGAGGGCATCTAAACCAAACGAACGGCTTTTTAGATGCGGCGCGATGGCACTTCACCTCGCGCTTCGATTCGGCTAAGACGAAACCAGATCGGTACAATCCCCAGATCGATAAAATCCAAAGCCTTTCGAGGAACCTGCCATGACCCTGTCGAATCTTCCGCCGCTCGTCACCGTGTTCGGAGGATCCGGCTTTGTCGGGCGTCATGTCGTGCGTGTCCTTGCCAAGCGCGGGTACCGCATCCGCGTTGCCGTTCGGCGGCCGGATCTTGCTGGCTTCCTGGTGCCTGCCGGCAATATGGGTCAGATTTCCATCGTCCAGGCCAATCTTCGCTATCGCAACTCCATCGACCGCGCCGTCGAAGGCGCCCAGCATGTCGTCAACTGCGTCGGTATCCTATCGGAAAGCGGGCGCAACACGTTCGACGCCGTCCAGGAATTCGGCGGCCGCGCCGTGGCCGAAGCCGCTCGCTCCGTCGGTGCAACGCTGACGCATCTCTCCGCCATCGGCGCCAATCCTGGCTCGACCTCCGTCTACGGTCGCACCAAGGGCCGCGCCGAAGCTGCGATCCTGTCGATCAAGCCCGATGCGATCATCCTGCGACCGTCGATCGTCTTTGGCCCGGAAGACAATTTCTTCAACAAATTTGCCGAGATGTCCCGCCTCGCGCCTGCCCTGCCGTTGATCGGCGGCGGCGTGACCAAGTTCCAGCCAGTCTATGTCGAAGATGTCGCCGAGGCCCTTGCCCGCGCCGTCGACGGCACGCTCACGCCCGGCAAGACCTATGAGCTCGGTGGGCCGGAAGTACTGAGCTTCCGCGAATGTCTCGAGACGGTGCTTTCGGTCGTCGGCCGCAAGCGTGCGCTGGTGTCGCTGCCGTTTGGCGTCGCCTCCTTGATCGGCAGGCTCGCGTCGTTCATTCCGTTGATCGCCCCGCCGATCACACCCGATCAGGTTCGCCTTTTGAAGTACGACAACATCGTCTCGAAGGAAGCGGAGGCCGAAGGTCGCACGCTTTCGGCAATCGGCATACGCCCAACCATGCTGACCTCCGTGTTGCCGTCCTATCTGGTGCGCTATCGCCCCAAGGGTCAGTTCACCGGCTCCGGCAAGGCCGCCTGAGTCTTAAAAAATTCAAGAAAATTTTAAGAATCGCCCGTTGAGCCCAGCGGGCGATTTTTTGTATTTTGGCGGCGGGATTGAGGCTTTTCCGGCGCTTTTCGACGGGTATTTCAAGCGCAATCGTTGCTCAAAAGACGCAGCTGAAAACAAGTGACATTAACGCCAAATTTAGCTGGAACAATTATTGCTAAATGCCATTCCACCCACTAACAAATCCGCGCGCCGTCCAGTTGGATCCCAAGACCACATAGCGACGCGCTTCAAATTGCAGAAAGGCATTCTTCCATGGGCAAGTCCATCGCGCTTTTGTTTGCGTGCGCGGCGTTGGTAATCGTTGCGGGTTCGTTCATTGCGCCCGGCAGCGTGGCAGCGGTCAAGGGCGAGTGCTCGCCCGCCTATGGCGTCGATCCGTGCAGCACCGGGTCTATCAATCCCTGACAAAAAACGGCCGGCGCCTCGGCGCTGGGCGCAGAAACCCGGCAGGACCCTATGCATCCGCGCCATGAAGGCGCGAATGCGGTGTTCGGGGGATGTTTCAGCGCACCACGCCGGCTGCGACCAGGCCGAGCAGCAGCGCTCCGAGGATAATGCGGTAGATGGCGAAAACCGTAAATCGATTGCTTCGGATGTAGGAAAGCAGCCATTTGACGGCGACGAAAGCCACGATCGTGGAAACGACGAAGGCGATCGCCAGCGAGGTCCAGTTCTCGCCTGCCGCTCCACCGTCCTTGAGCGTCTTCATGAGTTCATAGCCGCTTGCGGCATACATGGTTGGAATGCCGACGAGGAAAGCGAATTCGGTCGCAGCGGCGCGGTCTCCCGTGCCTGCCAGCATTGCGACGAAAATCGTGGCGCCAGAGCGTGATGTTCCGGGAAAGACGCCGGCGACAATCTGGGCTATGCCCACCAGGATGGCGACGAGCCAGGTAATCTGGGTATGGGGCGGCTTGCGGGCAGCAGCCCATTCGGCAAAGATCATCCAGATACCGCCGATGATCAGCGCCAAGGCGATCGGCGTGACAGTCTGCGGCAGTTCGAAGCCGAGTTTCTTGACGACTAGTCCCAAAACTGCGGTGATGAGAAATGCGACAATCAGCTTGGCTGCATAGGCACGGTTCTGCGGATCTCGCCAGCCAAGCAGTAGATCCAACAGACGACGCCAGTAAATGAAGGTGACGGCGAGGATGGCGCCTGCCTGGATGACGATATTGAACATATCAGACCGGCTGCCGAGCCATTGCTCTGCAATGAGCAGGTGGCCGGTACTCGAGATTGGCAGAAACTCGGTAATGCCTTCTATGATGCCCAAGATTATTGAGTTTATGTAGTCCATAAATTGTCTCCGGGTTGGAATTCGGTCGGACGTGAACTGCGTTGAGGCCGATCGGAGCGGCATCCATCTAAATTCGTCAGAGGCGCGGCGAAAGAGGCTGATTATCGGCTGTTGATGATTTGTTCAGTCATGTGGTGTCCTCTGTCAAAGGGCTGGGCGGCCCGATTCGCTTGTGTTCGCGGGGCCAAACTTCTATAGCTTCAACGAATGAGTCATGACTAGGGCCGCCAGATTACAAGGCCTCGGTCGATGCATCCATCACTCACAAAATTCGAGTTTCAATGCCGACGCTTTACCATCACTCCATGTCTTCCGCATCACGGTTCGTCCGTCTGATCCTGACCGAATACGGTTATCAGACGGAGCTGATCGAAGAACAGACGTGGGAAAAGCGTCGCGACTTCCTGGCACTCAACCCCGCAGGCACGCTGCCGGTCTATGTGGACGACAGCATGCGGGCGCTCTGCGGCGCCACCGTCATCTCCGAATACCTCGACGAGACCCACGGCGTCCTGAAGCGCGACCGGCGGCTTCTGGCCGAAGATCCTTTCCAGCGGGCGGAAATTCGTCGGCTCACGGAATGGTTCATGCAGAAGATGGAACAGGACGTGACGCGGCCCTTGGCGCGCGAGCGGGTCTTCAAGCTGCAGATGTCGGCCGAGCAGGGCGGCGGTGCGCCCGACAGCAAGATGATGCGGACCGCACGCGCCAATATCCGGCAGCATTTGAAATATCTTTCGTGGCTGGCTGGATCGCGACAATGGCTTGCCGGCGAAAGGCTGAGCTACGCCGACCTTGCGGCTGCTGCATCGCTCTCCGTTCTCGATTATCTCGGCGAGATCGATTGGGCCGAGGTGCCGGTGGTCAAGGACTGGTATCAGCGGCTGAAGTCGCGGCCATCCTTCCGGCCGTTGCTGACCGAACGCGTGCGCGGACTAACGCCCGTTTCCCATTACGCCGACCTGGATTTCTGAACGAGGGCCGCCGATGCCCGAACATTGCGACCCGTCCAGTCACTCCGATGACAAGCTGCAAAAGCGACGCCGGGAATTGACGCGTTTTCTGCAAGTGGAAGCACGGGCACAGGGATTCGATCTTTGTCGCGTCACACGGCCCGGCGCCATTCCCGACGCGCGCAAGCGGCTCGCCGATTTTCTCGATCACGGCTACCACGGCACGATGGAGTGGATGGCGGAGACACGCGAACGGCGCGGCGACCCGTTGATACTCTGGAGCCAGGTGCGCTCGATTGTCGTCTTCGGGCTGAATTACGGTCCTGAAGAGGACCCGCGCGGCATTCTCGCCAAGCCCGACAAGGCGGCAATCTCCGTTTATGCCCGCAACCGCGACTATCATGACGTCATCAAGGGACGGCTTAAGGAGATTGCCACGCGTTTTGCGGCGCGATCGCAGGAGGACGTCAAGGTCTTCGTCGATACTGCACCGGTGATGGAAAAGCCCCTGGCCGCTGCCGCCGGGCTTGGATGGCAGGGCAAGCATACAAACCTCGTCAGCCGCACACATGGTTCCTGGCTGTTTCTCGGCTCGATGTTCACGACCGCCGACTTGATCTTGGACGCGCCCGAGGTCGATCATTGCGGCTCCTGCCGCGCATGTCTCGACGCATGCCCCACCGACGCCTTTCCCGCACCCTATCAAATCGACGCCCGGCGCTGCATCTCCTACCTTACCATCGAGCACAAGGGGCCGATCGAGCCGTCGCTCAGACCGCTTATCGGCAATCGCATCTATGGCTGCGACGACTGCCTGGCCGCCTGCCCATGGAACAAGTTCGCCGCCAAGGCCTCGGAAATGAAGCTCGTAGCCCGCGATGATCTGAAGGAGCCCTCGATCGCCTTCCTGCTGACGCTGGACGATCCGGCCTTTCGCACTTTTTTCACCGGGTCTCCGATCAAGCGTATCGGCCGGGACCGGTTTATCCGTAACGTGCTGATCGCCGCCGGCAATTCCGGGGACGGAGCATTGATCGCTCCATGTCGCCGGCTTGGCGCCGATCCCTCCCCCATTGTCCGTGGCATGGCCGTCTGGGCACTGTCGCGGCTGATGACGGCTGGCGAATTTCGTGCTTTTGCTACAGAAGAGCGCGAAGAGGCTGACGAGGATGTGCGAAGCGAATGGCGGCTGGCGGGAGTGGCATGATGCATATGATGATTTTCGGTTGCGGCTATTCCGGCACGGCGATTGGCAGGAGCTTTGCAAAGCCGGGCGTTCAGCTTTCCGGCACGACGCGCTCCGCCGAGAAGGCCGCCTTGCTGCAACAGGACGGCATCGATGGTTTCGTCTTCGACGGCGAGACCATCGATGCCGCACTCCTCGATGTCATGAAAAGTGCGACGCATCTGGTGCAGTCGATCGCGCCGGGCAAGGCAGGCGATCCTTTGCTCCGGCTTCTCGGCGCCGAGATCCGTGCAGCAATGCCGAAGCTCGAGTGGGTCGGCTATCTTTCAACCGTTGGCGTCTATGGCGATCACAAAGGCGCCTGGATTGACGAGAATATATCGGTGCACCCCGTTTCCGCGCGTTCGGTGGAGCGGGTCGAGGCCGAGGACGGGTGGCTGGCGCTGGGCCTTGCCATCGGCGTGCCGGTCGCGGTGCTGCGACTTGCCGGCATCTACGGTCCGGGACGCAATGCGTTCTGCAATCTAGATAGGGGTACGGCGCGGCGGCTTGTCAAGAAGGATCAAGTCTTCAACCGCATTCGCGTCGAGGACATTGGAGCCGCCGCCCTCTTCCTTGCCGACCGCGGGCTCGGTGGCCTTTACAATGTGACCGACGACGAGCCCGCCCCGCCGCAGGATGTCGTGGCGGAAGCAGCAAGGCTGATGGGTGTCGAGGCGCCGCCGGAGCAAGCCTTCGAGACCGCGGAACTCAGCCCCATGGCACGCTCCTTCTATGGCGAGAACAAGCGCGTCTCCAACGCGCGACTTCGCTCCCTCGGATTTGCTTTCTGCTACCCGGAGTACCGGATGTCGCTCGCAGACCTCTGGTTTTCGGGGCACTGGAGAGCCTGAGCGGGTTAAAGAGATTTGCGGATTGCTCTTGCCCGCCGGCGACGAAAATTGACCGGCCGAGCCGCAAACTCCCCGACCAAAAAGAGCAGGAAATTCCTACTAATCCACACTGAGTAGCTATTTTTCCTCCCTCGAAAGGGTTAATCGCCCCTTAATTTGCACATTGTGGCAAGAATTATGGCGAACTCGGAAAAAATAATTTCTTGATTTTGTGATGATTCGCTTTCCAATAAAATGAACGGAAAATTTGTTCCACTTTCGACTGATTCCGTTGGGATTTTTCCAAATTTCTGAATTTCATCATTTGCTAATCATATTCGCTCTCGATCCGAAATATTACGGTCTGTAACAGTCCGTGATCGATGCGGGCACTTTTTCGCCATTTTTGAGATCATTTAAGCGCGACCGCCAGGGACGCGCAGTTTAACAATGTCGAGGGACAATCTGTTTTGAATATAATCACCCGCTGTATTGCAATCTCCGCCACTATATCTGCTTCCGTTGTTATCGCACCGATTGACGCTTCTGCTTCAAATGGATGCGGAGGGGCGTCCTGGTACGCGGCACATTCAAAGACTGCTTCGGGGGAGCGCATGAACCCCTCGACACTTACTGCTGCCCATCGGTCGCTTGCCTTCGGCACGCGGCTGAAAGTGACCAACAAGCATAACGGACGGACCGTCGTGGTTCGCGTCAATGATCGCGGTCCCTTCATTCGGGGACGCGTGCTCGACCTGTCGCGGGCAGCAGCGCAGGACATCGGAATGGTCTCGACCGGCACTGCCAGCATCTGCTACCAGGTCGTCAGCGCATCGTAGCAATTCGCCCTTAAGCTTGCTCTCTCCGTCAATCGCGGTTACCACGCGGTTTAGACGTCTCAATAATCCGCCGCCATGCATTGATTTCGAGCGGATTGATGAGGCGCCAGCGTCATGCAGGAGAAGAGTGAATGCGTTTGGGCGGTCGGCTTCAAGGGGCCATCGAGATACTTGGCGACATCGAGGCTCGCAAGCGACCGGTAGCCGACGCGCTGAAGGACTGGGGCCTTGCGCACCGCTTTGCGGGATCGGGCGATCGGGCGGCGATCGGCAACATTGTCTATGACGCGCTGCGCATGCGGCTCTCGCACGCTTACCTGATGGATGACGACAGCCCTTCGGCGCTTGCCCATGCGGTCCTGTTTCGCCAGTGGGGCGTTACACCAGACATCCTTGCCACCGAACTCGCCGGCGACCGCTTTGCGCCGGAACCGCCAAGCTCCGAAACCCTTGCCGCCTTTGCCGGCCGCTCGCTTGCCGACGCACCCGGCTATGTGCAGGGTGACATACCCGAATGGGTTCAGCCGTCGTTTGCCCAGGCGTTTGGAGATACCTGGTTGTCAGAAGCAAAGGCGCTTGCCGAGCGCCCGACGCTTGACCTGCGCGCCAATTCCCTGAAGTCATCCCGCGACAAGGCCTTGAAGGCTCTCGATCGTGTCAGGGCGCAAACTGCTAAAATTGCCCGCCAGGGCATCCGCATTCCCGCCGGAGAAGGCGCCTCCCGTCTACCAAACGTAACAGCCGAGCTTTCGTTCCAGAAAGGCTGGTTCGAGGTGCAGGATGAAGGTTCGCAGATCGTCGCAGACCTTGTCATGCCGCTCGAAGGCGACCAGGTGCTCGACTATTGCGCCGGCGGCGGCGGCAAGACGCTGGCCATGGCTGCGGCTATGAACAATAAGGGCCAGGTTCATGCCTATGATTCCGACCGCAAGCGGCTGGCGCCGATCATCGAGAGGCTGAAACGCGCCGGCACGCGCAATGTCCAGGTCCATGACGACAAAACGGGGTTGCTCGCGCTGCGCGGACGCTGCGACAAGGTTCTGGTCGATGCGCCCTGCACCGGCACCGGAACGTGGCGGCGGCGCCCCGATACCAAGTGGCGGCTGAACCAGAAGAACCTTGAGGAGCGGATCAGCCAGCAACAGGAAGCGCTCGCCCAGGCAGCGGAATTCGTCCGACCCGGCGGCATGCTCCTCTATGTCACCTGCTCCGTGCTTCCTGAAGAGAACGAGGCGCAGGTTGCTCGCTTCGCGACCGATAATCCCGAATTTGAAATCGTCGAGGCGCTGAGTTCCTGGGCCACGCTGTTCGGCGCAGATGCGCCGCGCCCACGCACTTCAGACAGCAAGACGATCACGCTGACGCCGGCCTCGACCGATACCGACGGCTTCTTTTTCTGCCGACTGCGACGCAAGCCTTAAAACTTTATCCAGCGCTCTCGGGAAAAGGCGGCGCGCGCAGCGGATATTGCTGGCGCGGCGGAACGAGGTGGTGGAGGACAGCGACCGCGATCAGCAGAATGCTGCCGAGGGATACGACGAGAAACAGTGTCGTCGCCGGCAAATGCGAGGCGAAGGCCACCAGAGGGACCGCGCCGGCCGGCGGATGCGTTACTCTCAGAATGAGCATCGCTGCGATCGACAGTCCAACCGCAACGGCCGCTGCCCACCAAAGGCCAGGAAAGAGCACCATGGCGACGCTGCCGATAAAGGCGGCAAGCAAATAGCCCCCAAGCACATTGGCCGGCTGCGCAAGGGCGCTCTTCGGCTGGCCGAATATCAGCACAGCCGTCGCACCGAACGGCGCTATCAGCATCGGAATCCCGGTTACAATCGTCAATGCACCGACGATGGCCATGCCGATCACGGCGCCTGCGCCCGATTTCAGGTGACCGTGCCAGTGACCCTTTGGCTCGTGGCGATGAATGAAATGCCTGAGATGTCGGCGCATATTGTCGGGATTTCTTCACGGTTGCCAAATTTGCATGTTTTTTGACCTGTCTCTGCCTATTTTGCAAGCAAATCCATTCTGGATTTTTGCGGCGAAATGGCACATCCGATCTTAAAATCATTCCAAACTAGAGTATTTGACACCAGTTTAATTTTCGGCCATGTAACCGATCGCGCGAGTTCTCGCAGGCCCCGCCGCTTTTGGAGAAGACCCCATGAATCTGAAGACCAATTTCTATGTCGCAATGGCGGTGGCTGCGGTCGCTTTGACCGCCTACACAATTCCGGCCTATGCTGCCCCCGACGAAGCCGCTGTTATCAAGCACTATGCCGAGGTCGCGCATGCCAAATACGAAGACTCGCTGATTACGGCGAAGCGTTTGGACACGGCAATCGATGCGCTGCTCGCAAATCCGAGCAAAAAGACGCTCGACGAGGCCCGCGCCAGGTGGATTGAAGCCCGCGTTCCCTATTCGCAATCGGAAGTCTATCGTTTCGGCAACCCGATCGTCGATGATTGGGAAGGCGGGGTAAACTCCTGGCCGCTGGACGAAGGCCTGATCGACTATGTCGATGCCTCCTACGGCACGGAGAGCGACGAGAACGCCCTCTATGTTGCCAACGTCATCGCCAACAGGACGATAAAGATCAATGGCAAGGACGTCGACGCCTCACATCTGACGCCTGAGTTCCTGTCGAGCACGCTGCAGAGCGCCGGCGACGTCAAGGCGAATGTCGCGACCGGCTACCACGCGATCGAATTTCTGCTTTGGGGACAGGACCTGCATGGAACCGGCCCAGGTGCCGGCGAGCGTCCCTACACGGACTACGACCTGAAGAACTGCACGCACGGCAATTGCGACCGGCGCGCCGAGTATCTAAAATCGGTGTCGACGAAGCTTGTCGATGACATGCAGGTCATGACCGACAACTGGAAGCCGGACGGTCCGGCAACCAAGCATGACAAAGAAGATGTGAAGGCGGGCATCACCGCAATCCTGACCGGTATGGGCTCGCTCTCCTATGGCGAACTGGCGGGAGAACGGATGAAGCTCGGCCTGCTGCTGCACGACCCGGAGCAGGAGCATGATTGCTTCTCCGACAACACCTACAACACCTACAACAACGACATCATCGGCATCGAAGCCGCCTATACCGGCAACTATACCAGGATTGACGGCACCAAGATGAAGGGCCCGTCGCTGCATGATCTCGTCGCTGCCAAGGACAAGGCCATCGATAAGGAAATGATGGAAAAGTTCGCCGCCACGAGCACGGCGGCGACCACCATGGTCAAGCGCGGCGAGACGGTCGAAAAGTACGATCAGATGATTGGCGAAGGCAACACCAAGGGCAACGCAGTCGTCCAGCACGTCATCGACGGCCTGCTCGACCAGACGAAAACTATCCAGCGCGTCATCGCAACGCTTGACATCGGCACCATCAAGCTTGCCGGTTCGGACAGCCTGGATAATCCTAACTCCGTCTTCAAGAAGTAACAAAGGAGGGCGGCGGCGCTGAAAGGCACTGCCGTCCTGACCGCGATGATCCCTATTCGTGCCGCCAGCCTCTGTCTGCCCGCCTTCGTGGCGGGCATTCTTGGCTGTGCGGTTTCGCTGGTCGCCGCGGACGCACTGAACGGTTCGATCATTCGCAGCGACCTTTCCCCGGCTGAGCGCAAACGTGTCGCAGAGGTCACGAAGCCGACGGCGGATTTCTCCAAGGCAGAGCCTTACGAGGCCATGGAAAGCGGGGCGACAACCTCGATTGCTCCCGTCACCGCAGATGCTTTCTCGCAACCCTCGGCCAATCTTGACAAGGACAAGGGGCTGGATTTCCACCTTGGCAACGCCCTCTTCCGTCAGCTCTGGGTCTCCTCACCTTCCTCGACGCAGGCGACGGACGGGCTCGGCCCACTTTTCAACGCCCGGTCCTGCCAAACCTGTCATATCAAGGATGGTCGCGGCCATCCGCTGGAGGCCGATGGCAATGCCTCGTCGATGCTCCTAAGATTGGCCCGGCCGGCCAAGACGCCCGAAGAACAAAGGGCGATGGCGAGTTTTCGCGCGATCAACTTTCCTGATCCGACCTATGGGACGCAGCTCCAGGACCTCGCAGTGCCGGGTCTTTCCGCCGAAGGCAGGGTCGCGGTCACCTACAGCGAGCAAAATGTCACCCTTGCCGGCGGCGAGACCGTCTCGTTGCGCAAGCCCGGCTATTCGGCTGCCGACCTTGCCTACGGCCCGCTCGATCCCGAGACGACGCTTTCAGCGCGCGTTGCTCCGGCAATGCTGGGTCTAGGCCTTATCGAAGCCATCGCGGACGCCGACATCCTTGCAGGCGCCGATCCCGACGATCGCAAGGGCGACGGCATTTCCGGCAAGGCGGCAATCGTGCGTGACAACAGGACGGGCAAGCTTGCGCTGGGGCGTTTCGGCTGGAAGGCACAGAACGCGAGCGTGCGCGACCAGACGTCCGCTGCCCTCGTGACCGATATCGGCATTTCCAATCCGGATCACCCGAACGCGTTTGGCGACTGCACTGCCAAGGAGCCGCAATGTCTTGCGATGCCGACCGGCGTGCAGAAGCGTCTCGGTGCTACCGAAGCTCCGGACCCTGTGCTTGATCTCATGACCTATTACTCGGAGAATCTTGCCGTTCCGGCCAGACGCAAGGCGAGCTTCCCCGAGACATTGCGTGGCAAGCAGATGTTCTATCAATCCGGCTGCATCGCCTGTCACACGCCGAAATTCGTGACGCGGAGCGATGCCAGGGCGAAGGCGCAATCCTTCCAGCTCATCTGGCCCTATTCCGATTTCCTTCTGCATGACATGGGCGACGGCCTTTCTGACGGCCAGCCGGTCGGCGTTGCTACCGGCCACGAGTGGCGAACACCGCCGCTCTGGGGCATCGGCCTTACCCAAACCGTCAGCGGGCATACTTTCTTCCTCCACGACGGTCGCGCGCGGAACTTGACCGAGGCCATCCTCTGGCATGGTGGAGAGGCCGCCAAGGCCCGAGACGCCTTTGCATCCCTGCCCAAAGACGACAGGCAATCCCTTATCACCTTTCTGGAGTCCCTTTGATGCGCCACTGGAAATTTCTCCTTGCCGGCCTCCTCTTTGGCGCAGCGGCCCTGCCCGCTCTTGCCCAGCAGGCAGCGCCCGCCGACACACTGAACGAGGCGATGGTTCCAGATGTCATGCGCAAGGCAGTCGACGATGTCATTCGCCCCGGCTACCGCAACATGCATCAGTCGGCGTCCCGATTGACTGTCTCGATGAAGGACCTTTGCGACGCGCCGTCGCCCGATACCTTGAGCCATGCAAAAACGGCCTTTGCCGACACGATCAGGAATTGGTCGATGATCGAGATCCTCCAGACCGGCCCGGTGCTCGACAAGAACCGCTTCGAGCACATCCTGTTCTTTCCCGATCGCAAGGGGATCGGTATGAAAC
Source organism: Rhizobium sp. 2YAF20 (assembly GCF_052114685.1). Classification (NCBI taxonomy): domain Bacteria; kingdom Pseudomonadati; phylum Pseudomonadota; class Alphaproteobacteria; order Hyphomicrobiales; family Rhizobiaceae; genus Rhizobium; species Rhizobium sp. 2YAF20. The sequence goes on from NZ_JBFRFF010000056.1 coordinate 23,083, forward strand.
AGGTGCAGGCGCTGATCGCCAAGGGAGACGACAAGGACGCGACCGCAGAGGCCGTCTCGACCAAAAGCGTTGCGCTGCAGAGCCTGACCGCGCTCGAATATGTACTCTATGGCAACGGCGCAGAGACGCTTTTCACGGACAGGCAAGGTTTCCGCTGCCGCTACGGCGCGGCAATCGCTGAGAATATCGGGACCGTTTCAGGCGAGATTTCAGCCGAATGGGACAAGCCCGACGGCATACAGAAGGCCTGGAAGAACCCCGGTAAGGACAGCGAGGCATTCGAGGACAACAAAGAGGCGATCACCGCCCTTCTCGGCGTTCTCGTCCACGGCGCTGCGAACGTCCGTGATCAACGTCTTGAGAGTTTCTACAAAGGCGACGTCAACGCTGCGCATCCGAAAATGGCGATCTATTGGCGTTCGGGCAATAGCTTCACATCGATAACCACCAATCTCGAAGGCTTGCAGGCATTGTGGACCAAGGCCGGCATGGCCGACCTTTTGCCCGCCGGCAACCGCGATATCGCGGGCAAGATCGACACGCTTCTGACGCAGTTGATCGCGACGGCGCCGACCGTTAATCCGGACGTGCCGGCGGCCCTTTCCGATGATGGCCAACGCACCAAGATCGACGTGCTTCTAGCCGGTACCCGCGATCTAACCACGGACTTCTCCGATGGGTTTGGCGCCGCCATCGGCCTCAAGGCCGGCTTCTCCTTCGCGGATGGAGACTGATCGATGCCGCGGAGCGCGATGATCGACCGCAGGGCCTTCGTCAAGGCTGCCGGGATGACCTTCCTTGCAGCCCTCCGGCCCGGTGCGCTCATGGCACTCGAGCGAACCGACGCCGTCTTTGCCTCGGGGATCCGTGCCAGGGACGGCTCCTACGCGGTTGCCACAGTGACCGAGCGCGGCGAGATCGTCGATCAGGTGGCGCTGCCGACGCGCGCCCACGGCATGGCATTCAGCAAGGCAACGGGCAACACGGTTGCTTTTGCGCGCCGCCCCGGCACCTATGCGATGATCTTCGATCCCAAGGGCAAAGCCGAGCCGATCATCGTCACCGCGCAGGAGGGCCGACACTTCTACGGCCACGGTGCATTTTCGCCCGACGGGCGACTGCTCTACGCCAGCGAGAACGATTTCGACGGCAATCGCGGCATGATCGGCATCTATGACGCCCGCAATCGCTTCGCGCGCATCGGCGAGTACCAGACATACGGCACCGGCCCGCACGACGTGACCGTTTCGGACGACAGCCGTTTCCTCATCATTGCCAATGGCGGCATCGAGACGCATCCGGATTTCGGCCGGACGAAACTCAATCTCGACCATATGGAACCATCGCTGACGCTGGTCGATACCGCAACCGGCAGCCTGATCGAAAAGCATGTGCTTGCGGCGCAATACGCGGAGGTCTCGACGCGGCATGTCGACATCGATGCCAACGGGAAGATCTGGTTTGCGTGCCAGTATGAGGGGCGCCGCAACGCGCTGCCGCCGCTGATCGGCCACTTCGCCACGGGCGAGGACCTGACCTTCATTTCTCTGCCTGACGAGACGACGCGCGCGCTTGGCAACTATGTCGGTGCGATCGCCGTCAATCGTCGCGAAAACCTGGTTGGCGTGACCTCCCCGATCAATGGCGCCGCCGTAACTCTCGACGCCAAAACAGGTGCGGTCCTTAAGGTCGAAAGCATCGCGGACGCCGCCGGCATTGCCGCTGCCGCAACCGGTTTTGCCGTGTCCTCCTATGGCGGGCGGTTCAAAGGCCTGCAGAGCGAGGTCGCCTGGGACCAGCACATCGTGCGCATAGCACCATGAGAAGCGTGAGCCCCTTCACCCGGCGGCGTAGGCCTTCTGTTCGGTGGCGACATTGGTCGCTGCCGCCCTCGCCGCATCCCGCAACCAGTTTGGCGGGCGCTTCTCAAGATCGGCGATGATGGCCGGGACAACGGCTGGATCGTTGGTCTGACAATTGGCGATCTCGAAGCCCATCCGGTCGAGCATGTCCGGCGACAGCAATATGTCCGCGTCACGGTCGACCTCTATCTTGCGGCTGTTCGGAGAGAGCCTGCGGACGAGAACGCCGTTTGCGACCTTGTATTGCGGATCCGGCGACCGGTTGCGCCCGGCGGCGATCACGCCTGCCTGGATCTTCGTGTTGGCCGGATCGTGACGAAGCGACCAGGCTGACTGCGCAAGCGCCTTCGCCTCACGCAGGACAGGTCCCCCGCGCCATTCGACGAAGGCGACGAACCGTGGGCGTCCGAGGCTTCCCGTGCCTGCCGTGCGCGGCTTTGCCACGAAGGGTGTGGCCGGGTCAGGAAGGCAGCCCTTCAGCGCCTTTAAGTATTTCGCAGCTGGCGGCTCCTTTGGCGGCGGCAGCTGCTGGAGCTTCTCCCAGAACTTCTTACGTTCTGCATTTGACAGGATCACCGCGTTGCGCAGCCATTTGTGATCTCGTTCGAGCACGATCGGCGACGGCTGGGTGAGACAGCGGCGATATCCTCCAAGGATCGCCTTGCATATCGCGTCCGGCGTCGGGCCACCTTTCACCTTGGCGAACATAGCGCTCGTTGCCAGCCGCACGAGATCAAGTGCATAGGGCATGACGGCGGCATCGTCGAAATCATTGGCACCCCAGACCAGCCGCCCCTCCACATCGCGCCAGGTGCCGAAGTTTTCAAGATGCGTATCGCCGATCGCAAGCACTGTCGGCGCGCCGGCCAGATCCGGGCAGATGTCGAGGATCGTCTCGGCCCATCGCCAATAGGTGGCGCGCAGGAAGGCGAAACTGCCAGACTTCATTTTCTGATGCTTCTTATCGAGATCGGCCACGACGAGATCGGCGCCCAGTTCGGCCCGAAGCCACTCCTCGTAAGCAACGATCGATTGCGAAAATGCTGTCATTGCTGCGCCTTTGATGGTTACTGTTTCGTCGGCGGATCGCCTGAGCCATCCGTTCCGCAGCATTGACTTTGACAGCGATTGCCTTGCCCGTGAAGCCACAGGCTGCTGGAACTTCAGTCATCATAACGACAACTGCAGCCGGGCAGCTTTCATGCCTTGTGCGGCATGGGCGACACCTGCCACCGCGCTTCACCAATCGATCCCCAATCTGAACTAAAATCAACTCCATTGCGCTTGTCGAAAAGCCACTCGCATGCCACTTTCGCGCTTGCGAAAAGGTGGCAGATGGTTGGCGAAGATAGCGGCGATTTCCGGCAACGGATCAGGCAGAGTTTTGAGCGTCAGGCGGCGATGGCGACCATCGGCGCGGAGTTGACGCGCGTCGAACATGGGATGATCGAGATCGAGCTGCCGTTCGACGTCAAGCTGACGCAGCAGCACGGGATGCTGCATGCCGGTGTGATTTCCGCAGCGCTCGATAGTGCCTGCGGTTTTGCCGCCTTGAGCGTCATCGATCCGGATGCGTCGATCCTCACCATCGAATTCAAGGTCAACCTGATGTCGCCGGGGCGCGGCGAGCGCTTCCTGTTTCGCGGTGAAGTCACCAAGCCCGGCACGACCATCATCGTTGCCGACGGCAGGGGCTACGCAATCGGCGACGGGCCGGCCAAATTGATTGCCTCCATGACCGGAACGATGATGGTCATCAGGGGAAGAGAGGGAATTACCGGATGAAGTTCGAGCTCAAGTCCGTATCGGGCAAATCGATCCTGTTTGTGATGGCGGCGGAGGCGGAATATGGTCCTTTCCTGCGCTCTCGCATCGAGCCGCTGATGACCGGCGTCGGCCCCGTCGAGGCGGCGGTCACGCTGACCCGCGCGTTTGCGCAGCTCGAGGCGCATGGCGACCTGCCTGACATGGTCGTCTCGCTCGGCTCTGCGGGCTCCTCAAAGCTCGAGCAGACCGAGGTCTATCAGGTCAACGCCGTTTCCTATCGCGACATGGATGCTTCGCCGCTCGGCTTTGAGAAGGGCCGCACACCATTCCTCGATCTTCCCGCTGTCATTGACCTGCCGCTGCGCATTCCCGGCATTCCGGAGGCCAGTCTTTCTACCGGCGGCAACGTCATTTCAGGCCGCGAAGCCTATGGGCGGATCGCCGCCGACATGGTCGACATGGAGACATTCGCGGTGCTCAGGGCGTGCCAGGTTTACAAGCGACCGCTGATCGGACTTCGCGGCATTTCCGACGGCGTCGTCGAGCTGCAGCATATCACCGGCTGGACCGAATACCTGCACGTGGTCGACCGGAAGCTGTCCTATGCCGTCGACAGTCTTTTCACCGCGCTGGAAGACGGGGTATTCTGGTTCTGACGCCGGGCAACGCCTGACAATCGGGACAATATTTTCGCCAGAGGCGGCATTTGGCCGATTGCAAGCCGCAAGGCTTTTCTTTAAAGGCTCGCCATGACCCAGACAGCACATCCAGACACCGTCCTCATCGTCGATTTTGGCAGCCAGGTGACGCAGCTCATCGCGCGGCGCGTGCGCGAGGCGGGCGTCTATTGCGAGATCGCGCCCTTCCAGTCCGCCGAAGAGGCATTCCACCGTCTGAAGCCGAAGGCGATCATCCTGTCTGGGAGCCCGGCATCGACGGTCGAAGAAGGCTCGCCGCGCGCACCGCAGATCATCTTCGACAGCGGCCTGCCGGTCTTCGGCATCTGCTACGGGCAGCAGACCATGTGCATGCAGCTCGGCGGCAAGGTCGAGAGCGGCCACCACCGCGAGTTCGGCCGCGCCTTTCTCGACGTCAACGAGGACTGCGCGCTGTTCGAAGACCTCTGGTCCTCCGGCTCCCGCCACCAGGTCTGGATGAGCCATGGAGACCGTGTCACGGCGCTGCCCGAAGGCTTTGAGGTCGTCGCGACCTCCTCGAATGCGCCATACGCCTTCATCGCCGATGAAAATCGCAAATATTACGGCGTTCAGTTTCACCCCGAAGTGGTGCACACGCCTGACGGTGCCAAGCTGATCGGTAACTTCATTCACAACGTCGCCGGCCTCAAGGGCGATTGGACGATGTCAGCCTACCGCGCCAAGGCGGTCGAGGCCATTCGCAAGCAGGTCGGCGACAAGCGCGTCATCTGCGCGCTGTCGGGCGGAGTCGACAGCTCAGTCGCCGCACTATTGATCCACGAAGCCGTCGGCGACCAACTCACCTGCGTTCTCGTCGACCACGGCCTGATGCGCAAGGACGAGGCGGCCGGTGTCGTTGCCATGTTCCGCGAGCACTACAACCTGCACCTGATCCATGTCGATGCATCCGACCGCTTCATCGGCGAGCTCGAAGGTGTCAGCGATCCGGAGACCAAGCGCAAGATTATCGGGCGTCTGTTCATCGAGACCTTCGACGAGGAAGCAAAGAAGCTCGGCGGCGCCGATTTCCTCGGCCAAGGCACGCTCTACCCCGATGTGATCGAAAGCGTCTCCTTCACCGGCGGCCCCTCAGTCACGATCAAGTCGCACCACAATGTCGGCGGCCTGCCGGACCACATGAAGATGCAGCTGGTAGAGCCGCTGCGCGAGCTCTTCAAGGATGAGGTACGGTTGCTCGGCAAGGAGCTCGGCCTGCCGGACAGCTTCATCGGCCGTCACCCTTTCCCGGGCCCCGGTCTTGCAATCCGCTGCCCTGGCGGCATCACCCGCGAAAAGCTCGAAATCCTGCGCGATGCAGACGCAATCTATCTCGACGAAATCCGCAAAGCCGGCCTCTACGATGCGATCTGGCAGGCCTTCGCCGTGCTTCTACCGGTCCAGACCGTCGGCGTCATGGGCGACGGCCGAACCTATGAATTCGTCTGCGCGTTGCGCGCTGTGACCTCGGTCGATGGCATGACCGCCGATTTCTATCACTACGACATGGAATTCCTAGGCCGCGCCGCCACCCGCATCATCAACGAAGTCCGCGGCATCAACCGCGTCGTCTACGACGTGACGTCCAAGCCGCCGGGAACGATCGAGTGGGAGTAGGGAGCCTGTAGGGGCGCTTCTTGTCCACGGCGATACAACTCCATTGTTTTTCATGATCGGTCCTTCTCCGAACGGAAATGCCTCGATGAAATCCAAACGCCGAAACCTGAATTCCGCGACCAAGCCAAACAAAGAACCAAAGCTCTCGCGCACCCATACGCCCGCCGATTTATCGCCGGTGGACTGGCAACGCGGCCTCCGCCGCCAGTTCGGCCGGGAGCAGGTCTTCGGGCTCGAGAATCTGACCAGCGAGCCGTTTTTCTCCGAGTTTAGGGTCAGCAACTCTGCTTCGAAATCTAGCTACCGCGTGGCGATTCGAGGCTTGGGGCCAGGTGGCAATTTCTGTTCGTGCCCCGACTATGCGACCAGCGAGCTGGGCACTTGCAAGCACATCGAATTCACGCTTGCCCGGCTGCAGAAAAAGCGCGGCGCCAAGATGGCGTTTGCGCGCGGCTACCAGCCCGCATTCTCCGAGCTGTATTTGCGCAATGACGGCAAACGCTGCGTCTATTTTCGCGCCGGAACGGACTGCCCGCCGGCGGTGAGCGCGGCTGCCGCTGATTTGTTCGACACCGAACGCGACGGTATGCTTCCGGACGAACGCCTCGGCGACCTCGAGCCTTTCATGGCTTTGGCGTCGAAGTCCGGTCACGAGTTCCGTGCTTATGACGATACACTTGATTTCATTGCTGGAAAGCGAGATGCGGAGCAGCGGGCCTCAAAACTTGAGCAACTGTTCCCACGTGGTGCCGCCGATCCCGAGCTGCTGGCACTTTTGAAAGTGCCACTCTATCCCTATCAGGCCGAGGGCGCGCTGTTTGCGGCGAGGACCGGTCGGGCGCTGATTGGCGACGACATGGGGCTGGGCAAGACCATACAAGCAATTGCCGCGACAGAAATTCTGGCAAAGCATTTTGGCGTCTCGAAAGTTCTATTGGTCTGCCCCACGTCGCTCAAATACCAGTGGCAAAGCGAGATCACGCGGTTCTCAGGGCGACAGGACGAAGATGCGGCCCGCGTCATAAACGGCGGCCGGGCGCAGCGGCAGAACGACTATGCCTTGAACGATTTCTGCAAGATCACGAATTATGAGAAACTCCAGCCGGATCTCGATCTGATCGCGGCCTGGGCGCCCGAACTCATCATTGTCGATGAAGCGCAACGGGTGAAAAACTGGAACACCATTGCGGCGCGCGCGCTGAAACGCATCGATAGCCCCTACGCGATCGTCCTAACCGGGACGCCCTTGGAAAACAAACTGGAAGAACTGATTTCTATTGTCCAGTTTGTCGATCAGCACCGGCTGGGGCCAACCTGGAAGCTGCTGCACGAGCATCAGGTCAAGGACGACGCTGGACGTGTCGTCGGCTATACGGGGCTGGAGAAGATTGGCCAAACGTTGGCACCGGTCATGATCCGCCGGCGTAAATCCGAGGTGCTGCAGCAACTTCCCGGCCGGACCGATCAAAACCTACTGGTACCGATGACCGAGATGCAAATGATTCATCACCAGGAAAACGCCGACGTGGTGGCGAAAATCGTCCAGCGCTGGCGCAAGACCAGGTTTTTGTCGGACAAGGATCAGCGGCGGATGACCTGCGCGCTGCAGAACATGCGCATGTCGTGCAACAGTACCTTTCTGCTGGATCAGGAAACCGACCATGGCATCAAGGCTGACGAATTGGCGGCGCTGTTCGACGACTTGTTCGGTGATCCCGAGGCCAAGGCGGTAGTGTTCTCGCAGTGGACACGGACCCACGAAATCCTTATCCGCCGCCTCGAAACGCGCGGGCTGGGTTACGTCAGCTTTCACGGGGGAGTGCCGTCGGACAAACGGCCGGCACTGGTCGAGCGGTTTCGCGACGACCCATCCTGCCGTGTGTTCTTATCCACCGATGCTGGCAGCACTGGCCTCAACCTGCAGCATGCTTCGACCCTGGTGAACATGGACTTGCCGTGGAATCCGGCAATCCTCGAGCAGCGCATCGCGCGCATTCATCGCATGGGTCAGACCCGGCCTGTGCGGATCATCAATTTCGTGGCCAAGGGCACCATCGAGGAGGGCATGCTTTCGGTTCTGGCGTTCAAACGCTCCCTATCGGCAGGAATTCTCGACGGTGGCAGCAGCGAGATTTCGCTCGGCGGTTCGCGTCTCAGCCGCTTTATGAAGGACGTGGAAATCGTCACCGGGCGCATGGGCGAGGCCGGGGCCGTAACTCCGGCTGAGGAGGTCGGGAATATCTCCGCTGCCGATGACGCCGGATCTCGAGGACATGCAAATGCGGATGCTGGCGAGACGGCGATTGCGCCGGCTGAGCGGGCCGGAGCGTCATCACGCGATGCAGGTCCGGATCCGTGGCAAGTCCTGATGCAGGTCGGGGCGCAATTTATTGCTGCTCTGGCGACTGCCAACAATCCCAGCGCTCCGGCGCACCCGTGGATCGAACGGGATCCAGACACCGGTGCGCAGAACCTCAAGATGCCTCTGCCGCCGCCGGAAACGACGCGGCAACTGGCAGATTCGCTATCGACGCTCGCGGATATGCTGCGAGGCAAGATTGCAGGATGAACAGCGGCAACGCGCCGACCCGACCTCCTGGTGACGTTGCACGCCACATCGATGGCAGGCGGGCCAGGCAGGTTGGTTTTCGTGAAGAGGTCCACAGGGTCGCTTGGCACCGATAGTTGCTGAAACCACAGAAAGTTTGTGCGCCGATTTAAAATCAAAAGGGTAGTATTTTGACGAGAAGGCGGCCTTCTCGTTTGGACGCGCCAGCGAACGGATGAAGTCGCGATCGGCATCGCGACCAAGCACCTCAAAGCGCGCGAGGCCGCGCTCGCTGAGGCGAGATCGACAATTCCGTATGGCGCGTTTCTGCGAACTGCCCATCGTAACCTCCGGTTTATTTCCAGTAAAATAGCCAGACGATTCCGCTCTAGCAACGCCCAGTTGGTTGAGTACGCAGCTCGCCGCGGCCCGATGGCATCGGTTGGGCCTGCATGAAATGCTTCGGTTGACGGTACTCTTCGCGGCGAGTCGCGTAAGCCGCTCGGTGTCACGAATTGGCACCGATAGTCGGCGAAAGCTCAAGAAAAATTTCGCCGCGATTTGCCCTTTAAAATCAACCGCGTAACTTTTTGACGGTTCCGGCGTCGGAGTTTGCCGCGGCATTGGAATAAATTTGCAAGTGATTTCAATTGGTTATACGCTATTTGAACAACCGCGTGGAAATAGAGGGCGACGGGCAATCTCTGGTAGCTTTCCTGGAGGGGCGCTATCGCTAAATTTAGCAAATCCGGCCCATCCATGGAATGGCGAACGGACTGATGGACCTTACTTCACCGTGATGCTCATACCGCTGATATCGGCGTTGATTTGCAGGCCTACCTGCCTGCCTGTGAGTTCGAGTTGGGCGCCCTTGTCATTGGTCATAACGATCATCTGAGCCCCTTTGCCGACCGCGCCGCCACCGCCCGCTGCACCGTATACCCCCGTCACATCTCCGGCGCGGCGA
>NZ_JBFRFF010000057.1:0-31084 GCF_052114685.1 Rhizobium sp. 2YAF20
TCCGGCCGGCACCGCGATCRGGTTGATCCTCGACAATCATTCCGCACACATCTCGAAAGAAACCAAAGCCTGGCTCGATAAACAACCGGCAGGCCGCTTCGAATTTACCTTCACCCCTAAACACGGCTCCTGGCTTAACCTCATCGAGGGCTTCTTCTCCAAGTTCGCCCGCTCCGTCCTGCGCCACATCCGGGTGAGTTCAAAGCACGAGCTCAGGGAACGCATCATGGCCGGCATCGACGACGTCAATAACCACCCCGTCATCCATACTTGGTCCTACAAGCTCGCCGAGGCTTGATATGATTCAAACCAAGAAAACGCGCTACTAGGTTGCCGATCGGCGCGCCGTGCCACGCGACAATCAGATCCAGAGCGGCTTGATTGGCGACGGCGCCGCCGCCGCCCGGTTTGCGTTTGAGGGCGCGTTCGGCGGCGCGCCCTTCGTCAAGCCAGTTATTGTCACGGGCGAGCTTGAACACCGCATCGGCGGCATTGTCCGGACTGCCGTATTCTTCGATCAGGCGCGCGGCAATTGCCTCTCGCGTCGCTTCATCGAAGGACGCTGCATGTTCGCTGCGAATGCGGAAGGCTTCCAGAAAACGCTGCCTCAGCGAGGACATGTCGACGCGCAATTCGCCGATGTCGTCGCCAACCACGGCCGGCGCGACGGACGGGTGATCCGGCGCTTTGTTCTGGATGATTTCGAGCGTCCTGATGCGCTGCCGTTGCACACGGCGGCCGGTCAGGAACAGGCGACCATCGCGCATCGGCCAGAGCAGTACGGCGCTGGCGGCCGTGGTTGGCGTTCGGATAGAGATATTTAGCGATGCGTACCGCGTGGGTGCGCACCGTCTGGTCTATATCGTCGTCGGCGTCGATATAAATACCGCGCATCATCTGGACGAGCTTGCCCGCTTCCGCCTGGCGGTGGGCGCGGGTTTTATCGATGTTTTCACCGACAAGATGGAGGGGCATATATGTAACTTTCGCGTATTTCAGATACGCGATAGTGACATACGTCGGTATTGCTAAGCGTTTCGACTCGTGGTTAAGGTACTGATTTATAAATGAAATTTATGTTAAATTGTCATAATTAGTATATCACCCTGGCTCTACCCGCCTCCTTGGACCAAAGAAAGGTTTGATACAATGCAACGCAACCGCCAATCAGGGCCGCCGCCAAGGCCACAAATTTGCTGGTTCTGGCCTCTAGCAAGCAGTCTACCCAACCCCCCAGCCTTGCTTGCCGTCCGCAGTTTGCCAATTTTTGCCAAGGTGACGACATGCCGGAAGAATTCCACATTGCAAATTGTGGAAGCGTACTAAACACACACACTTTCTCTCAGGATCTATGTTCTTAGTCTGTGTTGAAACATCGCATAAGGTCTCGTCTGGAACGACGTTGACAATGCCCAGATGGCATTTCATCGCTTTGCTTTTCGCGGCATAATGGTCTGCAGCCGAGATCGCCCGTTCTGATAATTCGCCTGTGGTCAGGTGCAGGTTGGCAGGCTGATCTCGAACTGAGCCCCGCCAGCGTCAATCAATCTAATGGATCCACCGTGCGATGCCAGCATTGCACGTACGATGTCAAGGCCCATGCCGGTGCCACCGCTTTCACGCCGCGTTGAGAAAAAGGGCCGAAAAATGAGATCGCGGTTGACGTCGGGGATGCCGCTGCCGTCGTCGGAGACGACAATCTTAACTGTGCGGCCCTCGACAGACACCTGAAGCTCCAGCATCGTCGCGCCATGCTCAAGAGAGTTCTGTGCAAGGTTGTCGAGAACGATACCCATAGCTTCGGGTGGTAGGGCAATAGGGGCGCGGATATCGCCACGACTTGCGACCATGAGCCCGGGAAAGCGCTTGACCAGTTCCGACCTTGCATCGGCAGCGCTTGTCTGGCCTTGTATCATCGGCAGCTCGGCATGTGCGAGCTCTCGAAGACGAACCAGCAGTTTATCCAGGCGCTCGGCATCGGCAATAATGTTGTCGAGAAAATGCCGGCGCTGTGCCTTGGTCATAAGCCCCTCACCCTCGTCATCCCGCAGCAACTCGGATGCTCCCCTTATGGCGGTCAACGGCGATTTGAGTTCGTGGGAGACGTGCGCGGCGAATGAACGGACGTATTCAGTGCGATCGACCAACTGGCTGGCAAGCGTAAGAAAGCTTTGCGACAATGTGGCGATCTCGCGCGTGCCATGGCTTTCAAGCGGACGAATAGCCTCTCTGCCGCCTCTGGCGATCGCATCGGTACGCGCTATCAGGGCGACCAACGGTCGGGTAATGGTGCGCGTCAGCACATAGCCGACAACAAGCGTCAAGAGGAGAGCGACCACAAGTGCGGTCACCTCGGTAGGTGCCATGCGGCCGGATGTCGGTTCCATGGCGCGAAACCAGATGACGATGACGATTGGCAGCGCCAGGACGATGAGAAGCACAGCATAAACGATCAAAGCCAGTGGCGGCCGCCATTTGCTTTTGATCTTCGACGAAGGCATTAGATCTTCCCTTCCGTGCTGCCAAGCTTGAAGCCGACGGCATGAACGGTCGCGATGACGCTTGGGCATCCCGCGGCTGTGAATTTTGCCCTTATGTTGCGAATGTGGCTGTCGACGGTGCGATCGGCAACATAGGTGCCGACACCATAGGCAGCTTCCATCAGTTGATCCCGGCTGAACACCATGCCTGGCCTTGCCAACAAGGCCTCGAGGATCGAAAATTCCAGTGCGGTGAGTGCGATGCCGGCATCACCAAAGCGAACCGTGCGGCCACCACGATCAAGGCGAATGTCTCCGACTGTGAGTTGACCGTCGCCTTGTTCCGTGGAAATTCCGCCCTTGCCCGTGCGCTTCAGTATCGCTTTGACGCGTGCGACGAGTTCCCTCGGGCTAAAGGGCTTGGTGACGTAGTCATCACCACCGATTTCCAGCCCCAGCACGCGATCAATCTCCTCGTCGCGGGCAGAGAGGAAGAGGATCGGTAACGTGGATGTCTTGCGAATGTGGCGGCACACCTCGAGGCCGTCCATCTCCGGCATGCCGATATCCAGAATGACAAGATCTATGTTGCCGCGACGAAAGGCCATCATGGCTTCAATGCCGTTGCGGGCGGTTGTCGACGTCATGTCGGCTCGCTCCAACGCGAAGCAAATGACATCGCGGATGTGGGGTTCGTCATCGACGACGAGAATGCGCTGGGCCATGAAGGATCCTATAGATGCCGTAACGTCACTTGTTATCGTTCTCTCCCCATCTTGCAACCGCCGGATTTTCGCTGAGGTAACGCTTGGTTGCCGCTTTGCGAAAAGTCCAACTTCTCCAATCGCGGGAGCGAAGATCGAAATTGCCGGCTAACATACCCCTGACGATCTGCGCCTCGTGCATCTTAGCGGTTTCGCCGACGGGCAGAGCGGCAATGTAGTGATCAAGTGCCGGGAGCGCTGAAGGCCCAAGCGAAAGCAGATATCGAGTGTCGAGCGGTATGCCTTGATTGGTCATCTCGAAACTATGCTCGACATTGAACCGGGCAATGAGCGCCTGAAAATCAATCAATGCGCTGACATAAATGACTGCAATCAGCACTGCGAGATTGCTGGCAATCAGCCATTCATTGGACTTGTTGAGCAGAATGCGCAGAAAGATCAGGAGGAGGCCGACGGCCACAAGACCCATCCAGACGCCGGCGGCGATCCGCAACTCCGTCAGTGAGTAGACTTCTACGTAGAAATCGAGCCGTAGGATCGAGGAAATGCAAAGAAGGATGTTTTGGCCGATCCAGAAATGGACGAGCCCACGGATCAGCTTGCTCCTGTCCCCCGGACCATCGCGGCGCATGGCGATGAGCACGAAGGCGGCGGCGAGGAGCGCCGTTGCGATAAGAGGATAGGCACCCCGGTGGGCATATTCGGCGTGACCCATTCCATCAGGAAGGTCGGCCCCGCCCCACAGATAGATGAGATCAAGAGATGTCTGCACAGCAAAGAGTCCGTTGAAGACAGCCAGCGCGCGCAATACTGACGCGTATTCGAATATCCGGTCTTCCTGAAGTTTTGCAACCGGCTCGGCAACTTTCGATCGGGCACCAAGATGCTTGAGCTGCGGCCGCAACATCGGCCAAACGGCTGCTGCGATCAAAAGCCAGAAGGCGATCCGCCAGATATCGAGGAACCGGAGCAGAACCGTAAGATCGATCTTCCGCAAGACCTCCTCGATCAACGGATTGGCCATTGCGAAAAGGATGAGGAACACGGATGCGAGGATGAGCGGCATGGCCCATGGGGCCAAGCGTTGCGACAGTCTGTTTGCCGTCGACCGGGTGGCGCCGGTGGCGATGTATTTCAGCCAGTCTTCGACAAGCCTCAACGGCGCTGCGAGCACAAAACGAAGGACAGCCAATGGCAGCCCGGATGGGACGGCTGGCATAAGCCTTGAAGAGGCAAGTGCTGCAAGGATCACGAAAAGAATTGAGATCAGGATGCCTGCCACCGAAGACGCTACGACCAAGGGCAGAGACGCCAGGACGGAAAGACCAAACAACAGTGTCGTTGATAAAAGGGAAAGGCGTGTAGACGCGGGCAGTAGAACGCCAATGGTCACCGTTATTGCAAACAGCAGGAGATTGATGCCCGCTTGCTGTTCAAAAATCAGGAAATCCGCCAGGGCGACAAGGCCAAGCAGCGTGGCGATTTTAAAGTTGCCGTACCACGGCGATCCTTGAACGCTTGGAATGAGGGCTGTCTCGGTCAATAGGTCTCTCCTTCAAGCCGCCCAGGATAAGGCTGAAAGCGGTTTGCGGTGCTGCGTTTTCGCGTTCAGTTCCGTCATCATCGATCAACCACCAGCTATCCGCCCGAACGCGATCCGGCAGTTGACGTCTTGTGACCAGGGTCGGGGTATCATTGTTGTTCATGCACACAGGTTGCGGTTTGCGATTGCAAAATTTGTGCAGAGGATGAGCAGCGAATGAGGAAAGTGGCGAAGACCATCGACGGCTCGCAATCGCCCGAGCCGGGATAGGCCCGGGTCGTCAGCCTGCGCTGGCGGCTCGAGACAGGTAGCAGCGATCGATCGCGAAGGCTGCAAGGATGCCAAGGGCGTAAAAGAGCATATTCCAGAATGAGAACACGCGCCCGATCAGCAGGGCGCCGGCGGTTGTCACGCGGAAGGCATCAAGCCAGGGCGTGTGGAATAACCTGAAGAGCTCAACTGCCAACGCGATTGCAAAGGCGCCAATGGCAAGATTGAAAGCTTTGGTTTTGCCGCTCAACGACGCAAGCAGGAAATAGACCATCGCTCCCCACAGGCAGGAACCGCCGTATTTCACGACGACGAACGGCAGATGCACCGCATACCCAAACTTGCGCAATGCCAAGCCGCAACCGATGACCACGAGCGCGGCGATGGCGGCGCGAATTCTCTGCGACTTCCATCTCTTCATTCGATATCCGCGCTTGAACGGGAGCAGCATAGGTGATCGCGCGAAGGATTAGCTTCAATCGGGGGCGGCCGCAACCCGTGCATGCACTTTCAAAAAGGCACGCTTGAATCAAACGACCGGCGTTGGCCCAACGAGCGCGATCAATCCACGGAGCCGGATCTCCTCGTGATCGATGGGGCAAAGTGTTTCGCATTATATGGCTTGAAGCGAATGTGACTTGACGGCTCTTGGCGCTGACATCAACTGCCTGGGAACCCTTCAAATACCATTTTAGCCGCTGCCAGGTCCGCTAAACCTGTTCCAACCGCCTTATATAATGTGATCTCTTCTTTCGAAGCCCGCCCGCGTATTTTGCCACGGCACAGTTCGTCGAGCGCGCCAAGGATGCGTTCAGGACGCAGGACGCCGCTTTCGATCGGCTGAATCAAGTCCCCAGCCTCGTGCAGAGCATCTTTCGTATCGACGTAAATCGACGAAACCCGAATGGCATCGTCGTCCGCCTCGCGCATATTGGGTGTAAAGCCACCAATAAGGTCGACATGGGTTCCTGGCTTCAGCCACCGGCCCTTAATAAGCGGCGCGGTCGCTAGGGTTGCGGCGCTAATAATATCGGCGGCGGCGGCTGCCTCTTCCAGGTTGTCAACAATCTCTGCATCGAGCCCACGATCTCTCAAGTTGGTGACAAGCCTTTCTGCATTGCCTCGGTCGACGTCCCATACATTCACACGTTGGATATTTCGCACGGCGCGATAGGCGTCGGGAATGAGGCTCGCCACTCGTCCCGCGCCTATCACAAGCAAACGGCTTGAATCCTCGCGCGCGAGATAGGTCGCTGCGAGCGCGGAGGCCGCGACAGTGCGCCTCGCTGTGATTACATTCCCGTCGAGAAGTGCGAGTTGAACACCTGACATCGCATCGTACAGCATATATGTGGAGGTCAGTCCGGGCAGTTTTCGTGCGACGTTTCCGGGAACGACCGTCACGATTTTGATGCCAAGATAACCGTTGCCTTCAACTCCCTCCTGCCAGGCGGGCATGAGTAGAAGTGTGGACGGGGCCTGACCCGGCTGTGTAATTGTATGGTGATGTCGCAGTGGTGTTCTACATCCCTTGGCAAATGCCTCTCTCAACACCTCGATAAGCTCCATGAGGGGTAGACGCTGCGCTGTTGTCTCGGAATCTACAATCATTGCACGTGGGTCGGACATATCGGATCCTATAATGTATGGCGTGCGCGGAACGCCGTGTCGGGGTAGGCAGGTTGCGTCAATGCAGAGCAGCCTGCTTTTCCAGGCGTCTTGCGTACCAGGTCAGCGGAAAGCAGAGCGCGAAGAAAATGATGGCCACAAAGCCGTAGACCTTAAATGGTTCGAAGGTCGCATTGTTGATCGCATTGGCGGTTTTAATGAGCTCCTCAAAACCGATGATTGACGTTAGCGCCGTACTTTTTATCAGCTGCACGAGAAAGCCGACCGCCGGCGCTCGTGTAATGGAAAAAGCCTGCGGCAGAATGATCAGGCGGAGCTCTTGCCAGCGATGAAGACCAAGACTGGCGCCGGCATCCCACTGCCCCCTTGGCAACGCTTCAACGCCGCTCCGCCAGATTTCAGCGAGATAGGCACTTGCATAGAAGGTCAGACCCAGAGCTGCCACGGTCCAGGGAGCGATCCGAAAACCAAGCATTGGCAATCCGAAGAACGTTAGAAATAACTGCATGAGAAGCGGCGTTCCCTGAAACAGCGCGATGTAGCCGCTTCCCAATCGGCGCCACCAGGGCGACGCTGCAATTCTTAGAGAAAGTATCACCAACCCCACCAATCCGCCGCCCACGAACGCCACGAGCGACAAAAGAATGGTCCAGCGCGTCGCGAAGAGCAGATTGCGCAGAATATCCCAAAGGGTGAAGTCGATCATGACGGCCAGACCCCAAATGAGCGCCTGGCGGTTGACCGCAGCACGCGACGCACTAAGGCGGACATCCCGAGATAGATCATCGTGACCACGAAATAGGTCTCAAAAGAACGGAAGGTACGCGCCTGCAAAATATCGGCTTCCTGGGTCAGCTCGCGGACCGAGATCTGCGATACGACCGCCGACTCCAGCATCATAATGATGATTTGGCTTGTCAGTGCGGGAAAGATCACTTTCATCGCTTGCGGCAGGATGACTTTGGAAAACACCTGACGAGGTCGCAAACCAAGGGCCATAGCTGCTTCGCTCTGCCCTCTGGGGACGGCATCGAGGCCAGCACCGACCACCTCCGTCGTATAGGCAGTCATATTGAGCGTCATGGCAAGGACTGCTGCCGTTAGGGGATTAAAGCGAATTCCCAGACTTGGCAGGCCAAAGAAAATGACAAAAAGCTGCACGAGGAAGGGCGTGTTGCGGATGACTTCGACATAGAATCCGATGATTGCACGAAGCCACGGATGACGGCCGCGCTTGGCGGCCGCCCCCAAAATGCTGAAAGCGGTTCCGAAGACAGTTGTGCAAGCTGTCAGGATCAGCGTCGTGCCTGCACCTTGCGCGAGTGCGTCGATGTTATTTAGCACCCACGCGAAATCGAGGTTGTAGCTCATCTGGCGACCCGCCCTGTGTCAACAGTAATGTCAATCTTTCAGATCGGCGGGATTGAGCGGCGTTTTCAGCCAGGATTTCGAAGCGGTGTCCAACGATTTATCCGTCTCCATGGTGGCAATTACGTCGTTGACTGCTTTCTTGAGCGCGTCCTCGTTCTTGCGCAGGCCGATGTGCGAAGGCGACGTCAGAAGCTGGAACTTCTGTTCGGGCTTCAACTCCACCTGACGCGCCAAAACCTGAGCGCCGACATCGTTGCCAACGACCATCAACTGGGTCTGCCCGGAGATGAAAGCCTGGATAACGGAATTGTAGTTCTCGAAACGCTTGATGTCAGCGGATTGAGGTGCTGCCGCCGTTAACGAGGTATCCTCAAGCGTGCCGCGATTGACGGCGATCGTCTTGCCGGCCAGATCGTCCTTGCCTGAAACTTTCAGTGCGGCCGGTCCGATAACCGCGATGTAGTAGGGCGCATAGGCGGCGGCGAAATCGATAACAGCGGCGCGTTCCTTTGAATATCCAACGCTCATTATGATATCGACGCGCTTATCATTGAGATAGGCAATTCTGTTCTGGCCCGTTACGCTCAGGAGGTTGAGTTTGACGCCGAGGGCGGTCGCGATTGCTTGGGCAACATCGATGTCGTACCCCTTCAGGCTCATGTCGGAACTTGCCGAAGAAAACGGCGGAAAATCCGAAAAAATGCCGACATTGATTTGACCCGCAGTTTTCACATCGGCTAGGTCATCCGCCTTGGCAGCGGTGGCGAGAAGGCTAACGACGCCAAGCATCGTCAGGGCGGTTTTCAACTTCATATTCATGGTCGTGTCGTCCCCATTTATCTCGAAGCGTTTTCAAGTGAATAGCGGCCGCTGCTTCGTTGGTCGGCCGGTCGATAGTCCAGCTTTCGGCCCGTCAGACGTCGCGGCGCGGCTTGAACGTGGCAAGACAAAGGATCTCGAAAAGAACCTGCGCTGCAATCTGAGCGGTGTTTGTCGTGGCATCGTATTGGGGAGCGATCTCGACAACGTCTCCGCCGACGAGGTCGATACCCTTAAAGCCGCGTAACATGGCAAGAACTTCCCGCGGAAGCAGGCCTCCTGTCTCCGGCGTGCCTGTTCCCGGCGCGAAAGCGGGATCGAGACTGTCCACATCGAAGGTCAAATAAGTCGGGCCCGCGCCGACGACTGCAAGCGCCTTGGCAATGACAGCCGGAATACCCATGTCGGCCACCTCTTCCGCATGAATGACCGTCATGCCGGATGCAAACGAAAACTCCCAGAGATATTCGCCGCCGCCGCGGATGCCGATCTGGACGGTGCGGTGGGGATCCAGGACGCCGGCAAGCACCGCCTCGCGGAATGGCGCACCATGGTGAAATTTAGATCCTTCATACGGCCCAGCCGTGTCACAATGTGCATCGATATGTATCATTCCGACCGGCTGCCGGTGCGCCAGTCCTTTGAGGATGGCACCGGAGATCGAGTGATCTCCTCCAACAGACAGCGGGATTGCTTTCGTTCCGGCGATCATGCGATAGCAAGCCTCGATGTCGGCATGGCACTCCGCCAGGTCAAAGCGGCTCCGCATCGGCACGTCGCCGACGTCGGCAACGCGCAGGCTGCCCATCGGCGCAACTCTCAGCACATGCTCATAGGGTCCGACCCGGTCGATCCCCCGCACTGCCCGCGGTCCGAGCCTGGCGCCAGCCCGATTGGTAACCCCGAGGTCCATGGGAACCCCGATCAGCGCTACATCCAGATCGTTGAGGATCTCAGGCCGCAATCCGTTTTCAATGAACCGGGCATCCAGCAGCGTCGCCGGATCAGCAAAAGGCCATTTCCTGCTATCGCCGTCCTTGAATACGCTCCTGGCAACGGCGCGGAAGTGCGGATCCAGCATCTCGCCGCCCGCCGAATTTCCAAACTTTCGCCGTAAGTCGTCAAGGTGGCGCTGGTCGATGGTCACATTCCTGTCCTCACATGAAGTTCGTGACGGCAACAATGATCGCGATATGCCCTGACCCGGAACCTCGAAAATTTTCGCGGATGTATAACGATAAGTGATAGCTACGCGCGGTCGCGGCCTTCGTTTGCAGGACTCGGGCTCGCTGGGCATTTAGAAATCCTTATAACCCCGAAATTTTTTTCCCACTACCGGCTGTCCGGCTGGTTCATCAAGCTCCCTGCGACAAACAATGAGACTAGAACAAAAAGGGGACTGACCATGGTATTCAAAATAACGCGACGCGACCTTATCGGCTCGGCTCTGGTAGCGGGAGCAGCCGGGATTATCCCGGGCGTTGGACGGTCTGCCTTCGCCGCGGATTCAAAACTGACGGCTGTCGAATGGGGCGGCGATGTGGTCGAAGCGATGAAACAAATCGCAGCAGCGCAAAGCGCCAGCTCCTTTGACTGGATCCTGCACCAGGGCGGGGCCGGCGCAATCTTGCCAAAAATCAAGGCGAGCTGGCCGAAGACCGACTTTGACTATGTTGCCGGCTGGGAGGGTTCTTTCAATAGCATGGTCAAGGAGGATTGGCTCGAAACCATCGATCCCGCAGACATGCCCAATCTTGCCGATCTTCCCGAAAAAATCATCATTCGCGATGGCAAGGGAAACATCAAGGCGGTCCCTCGTGCGGTCGGTGGTATGTATTTCGGTACGCGAACGGATATAGCCCCGATCGAGGTCATGACCATCGACGATCTTCTCAGTCCCAAACTGAAGGGCGCGATTTGCTGGCCTGGTCCTACCCAAAGCATGATGTTGCAGATCGTTGCCCTTGCACTTCATGCCGGTGGTAGCGAAACCAACATGGAGCCGGGCTGGAAGCTAATGATAGAGTTGGCCAAATCCGGAAATATTGGACGCGTCGCCATCACCGACATCGATTTTACCAATTCGCTGACATCCGGTGAAACCTCGGTCGGCTTCTTCGCCGAACCGGGTTGGGCAGCGGTTGCCAAGAGCTTCCCCGTGACGCGGATGACCAAGAGCGCCGGGTTTAAGGCGTTCCTCTATCAAAGCGGCTTCGGGGTTCTGAAGAACAGACCGAATAGCAAGGCGGCGCTCGATTTCATAAATTTCGCAATCGGCCCGGAAATGAACAGCCTTTATGCCAAGGTGGCTGGAGAAGCGCCGCTGAACCGAAAGGCGACAACGCCAGACACCCTGAAGCATCTGGCCTTCACGCCTGAGGAATTCGCAAGCTTCGTCTATGTACCTGACTACAACATCGTTCTTGAACAGCAGGATAGCTGGTCCAAACGCTGGGAACAGGACATCGCCCCTCTGCTCTAGCCTTTTGCGAGGAAAGGCAGTGGCCCAACAGGGCCTCACCTTTCCTCGGGTCTATATCTGAATGAGAATGATTAAAGCGGGGCGTCGCAGGTATGACAGAGGCACGGTCACTCTTCCGTTCGGCGGCTTTTAATGGCGCGCTGCTATCCGTTCCTGCAATGCTCTTGCTGCTTTTCGGGTTTGTATCACCACTTGGAACCCTTCTCCTCGAAAGCCTCAAAGAGTTCGCCCCGGGTCGCGTCGGATCCCTCGACGACGCTGCTTTCACAATTGCCAGCTATGCCCAGCTCTGGAATAACGCCTTCGCGGATGTGATGTGGACGACCTTCTGGATCGGAGCTGTTTCATCTGTCATTGGCCAAATCATCGCCTTTCCATTGGCCTATTTCATAGTCAGGCAATTTTCTCCGACGACGCGAACCGTCGTGGTCGGCCTTATGATCACCTTGGTACTCTCGAGTGTGCTGATCAAGACATACGCGATCGAACTGACCTTCGGGTCTGTCGGCATCCTGCGACCAGTGCTGGTGTGGGCTGGAATTTCGCCAAACCGGCGCGGCTATATCAACTTCGTCGTAGTCGCCGGGCTCCTACATTCCATTATCCCAATTGCGACCCTCACACTGGTAGGCGCGGTTCAGTCGCTTGATCCTCGCCTCGTGGACGCTGCCCAATCACTGGGCGCGCCGACTTGGAAAGCTCATCTGACGGTCACGGTTCCATTAGCGGCGCCCGCCATCGTGTCGAGTGCGCTAGTCTCGCTGACCTTTGCCATCAGCGCGTTTGTCATCCCGATGGTGTTGGGCAGAGGCCGCGTTCTTTTCATGTCAAACGTAATCTATACGCGATTCAGTGACATCGCCAACTATCCAAGCGGAGCGGCAATCTCCATCGTCATGCTCGCAACCGCCCTTGGCGTGATTGCCGCCGTCTCGCTCTCGCACAAGCAAAAGGCGATCGGATGACGCACAGGACAATTATCACGCGGACTGTCGATCGTATCGCCAAAGGCTCAACCTACGGTACGCTTTGTCTCGGCATTGCCTTTCTGACCGTTCCGCTACTGGTCACCTGCCTGATGGCCTTCGATGCGAGAACTTATCTTGGCTCGCTGCCACCCCCCGCCTTGTCCTTTCACTGGTTCAACCGGCTTGCCTCTCAGGACAATATCCTATCCGGTCTTAAAACAAGCCTCGAACTCGCCTTGGCTACCACCTTCGTTTCCGTTGCTGCCGGAACCGCTGCGGCGGTGAACATTGCCAAACGCAATGCTCGGGGCAACTCGCTGTTGGCAGCCTTTTTCCTGTCGCCCTTGATTGTCCCGCCTGTCGTTCTTGGTTTTGGATTGCTCCTGTTTCTTTCAAAGGCTGGGCTGTCCAACGGTTTCCTGCGCCTTCTCGTCGGGCACGTCATCATAACGATTCCCTATTCCATAAGGACGGGTCTGGCGAGCTTGCAGGGAAGCGATAGCACGTTGACGGAGGCAGCCATGAACCTCGGCGCCACAGAACGGCAGGCCTTCTGGACCGTGACATTGCCGTTGATGAAGACCGGCATTTTTACCGGCGCTGTCTTTGCATTTGCGATTTCGATGGATGATGTCTCGGTTAGCCTATTCCTGAGCGATGCAGCCTCGACCACTTTGCCTGTGAGGCTTGTCAGCAATATGCGAGCGGCCTTCGATCTGACGATCGCTGCCGCGGCCGTCATCATGATGGCGGCCACCGTCGCCCTCATTTTCATCCTCGACCGGGTCGTTGGCTTTGACAGGGTCATCGGTCAGGGCCTGTTTCGATCATAAGGACACGACTATGACTTTGGCTGTAGAATTTGAAGGCGTTCATAAACGCTTCGGTGAAACTCTAGCGCTGGATGGTATCTCCTTTTCGGTTGAGAGCGGAGAGACGATCTCGTTGCTTGGCCCCAGCGGCTGCGGAAAGAGCACTCTTTTGAGGTTGATCGCCGGGTTCGAACGTCCCGACAGCGGAATTATAAAGATCAATGGGCAGTCGATGGCAGGCCTAAAGCCGTACGAGCGCAATGTCGGCCTTCTTTTCCAGCACTACGCTCTCTTTCCCCACATGACTGTCGAACAGAATATAGCCTACGGCCTTAAGCACAGGAGATATCCTACAGCCGTGGTCTCAGAACGCGTCGCTGAAATGCTGTCCATTGTGCAGCTCGTCGGCTTCGGCGATCGGCGCCCCCAGCAGTTGAGCGGGGGCCAGCAGCAGCGTGTTGCTTTGGCTCGTGCGCTGGCAACTCGGCCAAGTCTGCTTCTTCTCGACGAACCGCTGTCGGCGCTGGATGCGAAATTGCGCCACGAGTTGCGATCCGAGCTAAAGGAGGTGTTGGCCGCCGTCGGATCGACCGCGATTGTCGTCACCCATGACCACGAGGAGGCCATGAGCCTTGGAGAGCGCGTCTTCATTATGAACGCCGGAACCATCCTGCAATCTGGAACACCTGACGATGTCTATTGGCGTCCAGCAACCCGGTTCGTCGCAGACTTCATGGGGCGAGCAAACTGGCTGAAGGGGAACGTACTGAAGGGCGAGGGTGGTGCAGCTATCTTTCGATCCGAGGCCGGATGGACGGTTCCAGTGTCGAGCAATCACCGCATGACTGATGCGGCGGAAATCTGCATCCGGCCCGAAAGTATAGAGCTGTCGCCGTCCACCGATGATGGCGCGCCGGACGGCGGCAGGATCGTCGACATCGTCAAGCTGGGCAGTTCACGGCATGTCTTTGTTGAGATCAAAGGCGGCGATTGCGTGTTTGCTAGCTGCGCAAACCAGCCGCATAGTCGTTTCGAAATCGGCCAGCCGGTGAAGGTCACCTTATCCCATTCGGCTAGCAATATCTTTGATTTGCAGGGATAGCGACGACCGGTCGGGACAAAGCAGTTGCAAATCTGGTCGGCTCCTCGATATTGGGAGAAGCTAGCGCCGACGTCGCATTTCGGTGTCGGTCGTCCCGACGAGCCGTCGTTCGGCCACTGGATAATTGATTGTCATGCTGGACCTTGACCCTCATCTGCTGCGTGCCTTCCTGACAGTCGCCGAGATTGGTACCGTCAACGGCGCCGCGAGCAAGCTTCACAGAACACAGGCGGCGGTCAGCATGCAGATCCGCAAGCTGGAAGATCTGGTCGGCGTCGCACTGTTTTCTCGATCATCCAAAGGTCTCGAACTGACGGCGCAAGGGCAAATCATGACGGCCTATGCGCGCGAGATAGTCAGCCTCAGCGATGAGGTCGCCCAACGCCTCACTGGTAAACTAATCGAAGGTCGGGTTCGTCTCGGCGTCGTCGAGGATTTTGCTGCAACCCGCCTTATTGATATACTTCGCGAGTTCCGCGACAAAAACCCTAAAGTGGAGATCGATATTCTCGTCGAACCCAATCGACGGCTGGCGAATATGTTTGAAGCAGGTGAACTCGATCTTGTGGTGTGTGATATCACCTGCGTTAACCGAAAACCTCTGCTTATCTGGACTGAGTATCTTCTTTGGATTGTCCGATCGGATTTTGTTGTCGACGGAAGCCGTCCGCTGCCGCTGATCATATTTCATGATGACTGCCCCTGGCACGTGCAAATGATCGCGACGCTTGCTCAGAGGAACATCAAATGGAAGACCGCCTGCGTCGCCTCGACTTTGGTCGCGATGGCAACCGCGGTTCGAGTCGGCATTGGAATTGGCCCGATGATCTCTGCGACCATTCCTGACGGTTGTCGCGCACTAGACAGATCGACGGACCTGCCCGGTCCTGTGCGCATAGAAATTGGGTTTTACTCTCAAGCTGAAGTTTCGGAAGGTGCACGCCATCTTGCCGAATTCATCGCGAGACATTCTTCTGTCACCGCAGGCTAAACAACTTCAGGATTGCTTATAGCCGTTCAATAGAAAGGACGGTTCCCGAGAGTAGTCATCCACATCATAGTGGCGTGAAATTCGGCATGATGCTGGCGGATTGATCAACATATTTGATAGCGATGTAGTTGAAGTCATGGACATGGAAGCCGGCGATCTATCGGGCGATGGCAAAATCTTTCTGCTGGCCCAGACGGCAAGCAATTTCGACCGAACGGGATTTGGCGAGCAGATGCGTAGCATTCTAACTGGCATCGACTCCTTCCTCGAGGGCGCTGGTAGGAACAGATCTCATTTGATCCTTGCCAACATTGACCTTCGGGACATCAACGATTTTTCCGAGCTGAATGTGATATGGGATAACTGGATGGGCAGCGACGCAACGCCCCGTCGGTTCATACGAGAAAGCAAAGACCTTCCGCGCCAGTGCTTTGTGCGAATAGACGTTGCCGCCGCATGGGCAATTTGAAATAAGACTATGAGGTGGTCGCGCTTGCAAGCCGGCTTGTCTATTTGAAGATTGTCACCGCGCGTTTTCCAACAGGGACGCCTCGCCGCAAAGATCGGGCGTCCCTTTGTGTTTGCAAGGTCATGAGCCTGGCCGCCGATGCTTGCCGTTTGCCTGTCCCTTACCGAATCGAGTGGCGCGTACCAGGACGAGGGATGCCCCGAAGCCCCATCCCTCGCGCTCCCTTCCCGCCCGTGAAGTTCAGGATTTCGAGGACAAATCGTCCTGATCGCCGGCCTTGTCGAGCTGGTCGCGGATGTAGGCTTCGATGTAGTCGAAGACCTCCACCGCGCCGGCATCCGTCTCGATCAGATCGATCGGGCGCCGGCCGCAGAGACGCGCGCTCTCCCTGCGCGCCCATTTCAGGACATCGCCTTCGGTGCGCAGCACCGTGCGGGCCATCTCCAGCATCTTGGCGAGGTGATGCGGTTTCGCATACCATGAATGCGTTTTGACGCTGGCCCGCCGACGCCCGGGGACGACATCGGGCAATTGCGACGTCCGCAACTCATCATCGGAGATATGCCGCCTGACCCAATGAGCCAGCTTCGCCAGCGACACGTTTGCCTCGCGTTCGAGATCCCCGGCCGCGCCGACTTTGCGCGTCGGGATCACCAAGCCGCGGATGATGTGCGGGCAACGCGCATGCAACATCTCCGACGCCGGCACAAGGTCGGTATCGTTGGTGACGAGCACCGCCAGGTCGACGTCACCGCTCAGGGCGTCGTCGTAGCGATGAAGCGCCAGATCCACGTTCGATTGCTTCTCCTCGAGCTTCCAGACCTGGATCTTGTCGCAGTCGCGGGGCCAGCGCTTCGGATCGTCGGCCGGAACGATATGTTGATTGGCCTTGTAGAGGGAATAATTGTCCATCACGAAGAACAGCCGACCACCGCAATGCGTCGCCAGGCCAGTTTTTGTTCTGAATGAATAAGCTCTACGACGGACAAAGTTGGTCGACGGTAGCCTGCGGCTTGTACGACAAGCGCCTGCAAGAGCCTGTCCGGATCTGTCCATCAGGTAGACAAGAAAATCGTCTGGCGCTATGGCAACGATGCCGGGCGAAAGATCGGCAAAGTCGCGGAGTTTGACGTGATGATAGTGCCGGCTCCGATCGCTGCAGCCGCGGCGGCCACGTGCCGATCCTTCGGGTGATTCTCGTCAACGAGAGGCGGCGACGCGCTGGCCTAAAGGCCAGCGGCTTTTCGAAGCGCTTCTGTCATTCTAGCACGCCAATCAGCCCCCGCATGTTTGAACTTCTCGAGCACATCAGGTTCGACCCTCAGAGTGACGGCGATTTTCGCGGCTTCGAGTTTCGGACGCCCACGCCCACGACGGGCCTCATCGATTCCTTCAAAAAAGGCCTTAGGCAAGACGTCCTTGGCAGGCCTCATTCTGGCGAGTTCTTCGTCGGTGAGCTCGGGACTGTCAATTGCGTCCCAATCCTCCCTCGCGTAGCCTTGGCCTGGTTTGAAGTCTTTCTGGGTATGATATTTGGCTGTCATCGCAGGACCTTCCTTTCTCTTTCGCTTGCCGGTCGAAAGCTGATGATCGACATCGCTTCGGCGCCTAACGTTGCGAAGATCACAACCGCTGTGCCGTCTTCAAAATGTCCCACCGCCTTCATGCGGTGGGAATGGGTGGTCTCGATCACCGCACCTGCCCAGTCGAAAAACACGACGTCGGCGAAGTCCAGGCCGTGTTTTTGAAAGTTGGCGACCCGCTTCGGCTCGTCCCCTATTATCTTCATATATTATCCGTACACGAAAATAATCTGACGATCAACAATAAACGTGTACGGCTATTCTCGGCTGGATGTCGTTCACCGTCGACGCCGCCCGTCACTAGCCGACGGAACGGTGGCCAAATGCCTCGTCTCGCAAATATGCGGCCAAAACAATCACTATCGATATTGAATCGGGGTCCAACGATCATGGTCGTCGCCATGGTGCTGCTGGTTCGATCGCCTGCGATGGAACCACATCCGCGGAACATCCCGTTTTCCCGTTAAAATGGTTGATGCAACCGGCGCAGGCGACTGCTTCAACGGGGCCCTTCTGGCCGCCTGTTTCGACGGCCTTTCACTCAGGGACAGCTTAGTTTTCGGATGCGCCGCGGCAAGCGTCGCAGTTTCCGTGATCGGCGCACGCACCGCTCTGCCGAACAAGGCGCAGGTAAATGCGCGGCTGGTGAAGCAACTGTGAATCCGCACCGAAGGTTGACCCTCGTTGACGGAGCGCAAGACGCCGATTTTTGCAATAATTTGAAAAGAAAGCGGGTCACAATCAGCGCTGACATCACCCCACCCCCACGACAAATCCACCGGTATAGTCAAGCGCGCAGTGCGTACTGATCGCGCTATCGATGACAGACTTGTCAGACTCCGACAACAGTCGGCAAGCCCGTCCTATGCGTAGACTGACAACATAGTCGGTAAAACTGCGACCGGTATTCTTGCTGAAGAATCGGCTGAATTTGTTCGTTGACATATTGGCAACAGAGGCGACATCGGGGAGTTGGATTTTTTCCGTAAAGTGACCGTGGATGTGGAGAATGGCGCGCTGCATGGTGTTCAAGGCGACGGCATCGATGTTGGGGGCGAATTCAGGTGAAGATTGAACCTCGTATTCCTCGGAATCTGCCATTAGTTCCAGAAGACTCAGGAAGCGGATCAATTTTTCCAATCCGTCGAATTTGCCAATAGTCTCCAGCAGACGCGCCGCACGCTGTGCGGTAGCCCCTGAGAATCTAATTCCTCGCTGAGCGGCGGCCAGGAGGCCATTGAGACGCTTCATCTCCGGTAGATGTTGGCTTGCCTGTCGCAGTTTGTCAGGATCGAACTGGACGACAAGATCCCGCCCCGAGATCGTGTCGTCCTTACCGATATGCGACACCCAATCACGCGGCAGGTTGCTGCCAATCACGGTCAGGTCACCGGGTCCGAAACCAATATAGTCGCCGACATAGGCTGTACCGGATGACCTGCGGATGAGGTGGATCTCGAACTCTGGATGAAAGTTCCAGAGCGAACGCGCCCAGGGATAATCGTCGATCCGCCAGAGAAAGGTGTCATGTTCAGCGGTCAGGACCTGCTCGAATTTCGGCGCCAGCTGGGACGCTTCATTCTCCGCAACGCGGGACCGGGTCGATCTGGTTGGAGTGCTCTTCCTGCTGGTTCCGACTACAATGAACCCGGCCTTTGCGATTGATAGCCGCTAGCTCATCCAATTGCCACCGTCGACATTGTATGTCTGGGCGACGATGTAATCCGCCTCCTTCGAGGCGAGAAATATTGCCATCCCCGTCAGGTCCTCCGCCGTTCCCATTCGACCGAAGGGTACGGCCTCGCCAACCAGCCGCTTCTTCTCGCCAAGTGGGCGGTTTTCGTATTCTGCGAATTTCGCATCCACGCCGTCCCAATGTTCGCCACCGACTACGCCGGACGCGATGGCGTTGACGTTGATCCCGTGCCGGATCAAATCTAACCCGGCCTACTGGGTTAACGAGATGACGGCAGCCTTTGTCGCACAATAGACCGCGACCACTGCCTCGCCGCGTCGTCCAGCCTGGCTCGGGCTCGCTGAAATTCTTGATGCTGACGGAGGCGTCGGGAAAGCGCGCGGTGATCTCCGGCGTGCCGCCAAGGGCCTCGATATAGCATAGCAGCGTGCGGACATAAATGTCAGCACGCTGCTCCAGCTTGGCAACAGCCAGTGCGGTTCACGTGTTCCCGTTGGACAAAAGGGTTGCCACGCGCTTCGGCCGACACGCATGCGCGGTCCGTGATCGGTGACCCCGTCAACGCAAACCAAGGTTGGGCTAGCAGTGAAGGCCACTTCGGTAGCTAAGTGCGCGTTGACGCTCCCAATGCCAATCCGACGCCGTCGTCCATTGGACAAAAACATTCCGCCACAGGAGACAGAAATGAATAAAGCCATACCGATTGTGATCGTTCTGGCAGCCTTGGGTGCTGGAGCGTGGAAGTATGATGTGCCTGCCGCTTTGAGAATCTCGCGGGATACCGCCGAGGAGTTGGTCCTCTATGGCAATATCGACATTCGCCAGGTATCGCTTGCCTTCCGCGTCGGTGGTCGCATCGACGATGCGAGAGTCGACGAAGGTGACGTGATAAAGCGTGGTGACCTTTTGGCCCGCCTCGACAACGATATTTACGACCACTCTGTGCGTCTGGGGGAAGCGAATGTCGCGGCACTGAAAGCGACGCACGAGAAGCTGGTGGCTGGCCCACGACAGACCGAAATCGCCCAGGCGCAGGCAACCCACGACGCAAGCATCGCCGACCTGGAAAATGCAAGTCTCGCTTACGACCGGGCGCGGCGGTTGCGGCCGCAGGGGACGATCTCCGAGGCCAGCCTGGATGAGGCGACTGCAGCAAGAGCGATGGCTGCGGCGCGTGCGGATATGACGAAGCAGGCGCTTGCCTTCCTGGAAGAGGGTAGCCGCTCGGAAGACATTGCCGCCGCGGCCGCACAGGTAAAGGCGGCAGAGGCAGCACTCCTCACGGCCCGGTCCTCTCTTGCCGACACTGAGCTTCGCGCACCGAATGACGGCGTTATCCTTTCACGGATCAAAGAGCCTGGGGCGATCGTATCGCCCTCCGATCCAGTATACGTCCTGTCCCTGAGTGCGCCTGTTTGGGTACGCAGCTATATCGGGGAAGTCGATCTCGGTCGTGTCCATCCGGGGATGAAAGTCAAAGTCGCATCCGATACGAATCCTGGCAAGAGTTACGATGGAACGATCGGATTCATTTCACCAGTCGCGGAATTCACCCCCAAGTCCGTGGAGACGCCGGAGCTTCGCACCGACCTCGTCTATCGGCTTCGCGTCGTTATCGACGCGCCCGGTCAGGATCTTCGCCAGGGAATGCCTGTGACGCTTCGCTTCCCAACGATGAAGGCAGACAACAAATGAATGCCATTCAAGCTGCCGATTTCGTCCGTCTGGACGGTGTGACCAAGCGCTTCGGTGAGGCCAAGCCCGCCTTGGACCAGGTGTCTGGTTCCATCCGCGGCGGTGAGATCACTGGGCTGGTGGGGCCGGACGGCGCTGGGAAAACGACGCTGATCCGATTGATGACCGGTCTGATGTTGCCTGATGCCGGTAAGGTCGATGTTCTAGGCTTCGGAACGCGCGAGCGCTCTGCCGACATTCAGGCAGCCATCGGCTACATGCCGCAGCGCTTCGGTCTCTATGAAGACCTTTCCGTGCAGGAAAACCTCGACCTTTACGCCGATTTGCGCGGTCTTCCGAAACAGGAGCGGGCGGCCGTCTACGACGAACTACTCACATTTACCGATCTCAAGCGATTTGCCAGCCGCCTGTCCGGAAAGCTGTCCGGAGGAATGAAGCAGAAACTCGGTCTGGCCTGCGCGCTGTTGAAGAAGCCTCGCTTGCTGCTTCTCGACGAGCCTGGCGTCGGCGTCGACCCCATTTCCCGACGCGATCTCTGGAAGATGGTCGAGGACCTGACCAAGGAGGGGGTCGGCGTCGTTTGGTCGACCGCCTATCTCGACGAAGCGGAAGCTTGTGATCGCGTTCTTCTGCTGAACGAGGGCAAGCTGCTGTTCTCAGGCGAGCCGAAGGAATTGACTGATCGGGTCAGGGACCGCGTCTACCGGGTTACCGACGTCACGGGCCGAAGGCGATCGTTGTTGGCGAAGCTGCTCGATGAGACCGGTGTCATCGACGGCGGGATCCAGGGCGAGGCGATCAGGTTGGTGACGGCGCCAGGTCGAGAGGGCCGGTTCACGGCTAGTGGCGACGCCACGGTCAGTCCCACCGAACCCCGCTTCGAAGACGCCTTTGTCGACATGCTGGGCGGAGGGCCGGGCGGACGCTCCAAGCTCGCCGATGCACAGGCTCCCTTAAAGGACAGGCACGATGGGCCGGTAATCGAGGCCAGAGGACTGGTCAAGCGCTTCGGGGATTTTACGGCTGCGGACAACATCACGTTCGACATTCCGAGCGGTGAGATATTCGGGCTGCTGGGACCGAACGGTGCCGGTAAATCGACGACCTTCAAAATGCTCTGCGGTCTGTTGAAGCCAACGGACGGCGAAGGACGCGTGGCGGGCTTTGATCTGCGCCGCGATGCCGCCCAGGCGCGCAACCGTTTGGGCTATATGGCGCAGAAATTCTCGCTATACGGCGACCTGAGCGTTCAGCAGAACCTTCAGTTCTTTGCCGGGGTTTACGGTCTCACGGGCAACAGGAAGCGTGAGCGCATCGAGTTGATGACGTCGATTTTCGACTTCGGGCCGCGCCTATCGATGTCGGCAAAGGATCTTCCACTTGGTCTGAAACAGAGGCTGGCGCTGGCCTGCGCGGTGATGCACGAACCGCAGGCTCTATTTCTGGACGAACCCACCTCGGGTGTCGATCCCATTACCCGGCGCGAGTTCTGGACCCATATTAACGGTCTCGTTGAGAAAGGCGTGACCGTTCTCGTCACAACGCACTTCATGGACGAAGCCGAATACTGCGATCGCATCTCTCTGATCTATCGCGGTCGCTCAATCGCTCTTGGCTCCCCGGATGAGTTGAAGGCGAGCGTCGTCACGGCGGAAAATCCCGATCCGACGATGGAAGACGCCTTCATCGCGCTCGTGCAAGGCTCTGAAGTGAGGGATGTGACATGAGCGATTCCAGAGATAGATCGCAATCCGGCCGCGCCCTTCGGTTTGTCGCGCTCGTGCGCAAGGAGAGCCTTCAGGTCATCCGCGATCCGAGCAGCATTCTGATCGCGTTCGTGCTTCCGCTGATCCTGCTCGTTCTTTTCGGCTATGGCATCTCATTGGACACGACGGAGACGCGCGTCGGCCTCGTCATCGAAGATGTGACGCCCCTGACTAGCGATCTGGCGGCGAGCTTCCAGGCTTCCCGCTATTTCTCGGTCACGACGGGGCGCGACCGACGGGAATTCGAGGAAGATCTCGTACTATCGCGCGTCCGCGGCATCATCGTCATTCCCGCCGATTTCACCACCAATTTCGCGGGGGGAATTCGTCCTCAGGTCCAGGTGATCGTCGATGGGTCCGACCCGAATACCGCCAATTTCGTGCAGAACTACGTCCAGGGTGCCGTGGCGACCTGGTGGCAACTGCGACAATCGGAGACCGCAGCACAGGGGCCACCCATCAGGGTCGAGCAGCGCTTCTGGTTCAACCCGGAGCTGATGAGCCGCTCCTTTCTCGTTCCAGGCTCCATCGCGATCATCATGACGCTTGTCGGGACCTTGCTGACGTCGCTCGTGGTAGCCCGAGAATGGGAACGTGGCACAATGGAAGCGATTATGGCGACGCCTGTCACAGCCATTGAACTTCTGGCCGGGAAAATTCTTCCATATTTCATACTCGCGCTCGCCTCGATGACGCTTTGCGTCCTGCTCGCCGTGTTCGTATTCGGCGTCCCGTTTCGCGGGTCCGTGGGCGCTCTCTACCTGCTTTCTGCGACCTTTCTCGTCCCGGCGCTCGGGCAGGGACTGCTTATTTCGGCGGCGACGAAAAATCAGTTCCTTGCGTCACAGATGGCTCTCATCACAGCTTTCCTGCCCTCATTTCTATTGTCCGGCTTTCTGTTCGAGATCAATTCGATGCCTGAGGTCATCCAATGGATCACCTTTGCGGTGCCGACCCGCTATCTGATCCCCTGTCTTCAGACCGTCTTCCTGGCCGGCGACATCTGGCCAATGTTCCTTCGCGCGATCGGAGCGATGTTCCTGATCGGCTCCATCTTCTTCGTACTCGCGGCCCGCAGCACGCGAAAAAGGATCGCCTAGATGTGGTGGACGAGACTCAAAGCACTTGTATGGAAGGAATTGCTGGCGGTGCTTCGTGACCCAAAGGGTCGCGCTATCCTAATCGGGCCACCAATCGTCCAGCTCGTGGTGTTCTCCTATGCGGCGACACTCGAGGTTCGCAACGTCGATTTGATGCTTCTCAATCGAGATGCAGGTCACTGGGGCGAGGAACTGGTCGAACGCATCGAGGGGTCGCCGCGATTCCGACATGTCATGCTTACGGACAGTCCGCAGGAGGTCCGCGACGCCATCGACCACCAGAGGGTGACTGCTGCGATCACAGTCGGCCCGGATTTTTCTCGCACCATCGAAGCCGGAGAATCGGCGAACGTGCAAATCCTATTAGACGGGCGTCGATCGAACGCTGCCCAGATCGTTTCCGGCTACATCACCCAGATCGTACTGGCGTTGGCCGACGAGACACCCGCGGGCGAACGGAGGGCGGCGGCGATGATAGAAATCGTGCCACGCTACTGGTTCAATCCCAACCTCATCTATCAATGGTTCATGGTGCCAAATCTCATCGCGAACATCGCGCTACTGATTGGGCTCATCGTAACCGCGCTCTCCATCGCACGAGAGCGTGAGCTCGGCACCTTCGACCAATTGATGGTTTCTCCGCTTCGCACGCACGAAATTGTCATCGGCAAGCTCACTCCACCGATGTTGATCGGCCTTTTTCACATGACTGTATACATTCTCGCCGCCGTCTTCATCTTCGCAGTTCCGCTGCGCGGATCACTCGTTCTTCTTTACGCAAGTTCACTGTTCTATCTCGCCTCCATCGCAGGTATCGGCCTTTTCATTTCGGCGCTGTCGATGACCCAGCAACAGGCAATCCTCGGCGCGTTCTTGTTTCTAGTGCCGGCGACCCTTCTATCCGGCTTCGCAACTCCCATAGAAAACATGCCAAACTGGTTGCAGCCGATCACGGTCGTCAACCCGATGCGCTACTTTCTTGTCATCGTAAAAGGCATATTCCTGAAGGACATCCCGCTGTCCGAGGTATTGCGCCAGACGCTGCCGCTGTTTGCGATTGCCGTCGTAACGCTGGGGGCAGCGTCGTGGCTGTTCCGACGTCGCCTCGAATAACGCTACGGACTTCCTCAAATCTCTGATTGATGCGAAACTTGGCAGTAGGCTATGGCACCGCTACTCATTTCGAAAAGAACATCCTTTGTATTCGACCATTGATCGAGGTGCGGACACCGGATCCCACTGGCTGGATCGCGATGAGCCGAACGTGCCCAAGTTGAAGGCGCTCACGAAGTGGATCATGGGAAATTCGCAGCGAGCCAATCAGTCGGATCCAAGACATGACCGTCAAGCGGGATCCCGTGCGGCAGCCTAGGAATGGGGATAGAATGGAGGATTGGGACGGCCTCCGATTCTCTGCCGTCGCCTTCGGCGCGAAAGGCTTGGGCAAGCCTCCCAATTCACTCTCGCGCCTCCAATTGCAGACGGGGCATTTCGATCTCACTCTTGGATCCCGGCGCGCCGAAACGACACGAAGACGCCTGGTCCTGATCGATTGATAACAGGTGGCTGAGTTGAAGGATTATCCAGTGGATAATCGCGAGGTAGGGTGGGAGCGAGGGTAAACCTTCGTTTGATACCCGCCCCACGTGGGTCGACTATAATGTTGGCTTGCGCTGTGCCGCGAAGAGATCAGATCAAATATTCACTTCGAAATCCAGACCGTCTCGATCCGCCCCGTTTGGTCGCGGGACAGGCACCGGCTCGGATTTCATGTCACGAGAACGGGTATGGTTCGGGAACTTCAATTGCTGCCGCTGCTTATAAGTTTCCTTGGCGTTGCTGGAATCATCGTATGGCATGTGCAAGGCCGGTCCCGCCCCACAGCTCGGCTAATCGTCCAGATCGCCTTTTTTGCGGTAATGACGGCCGTGCTGGCATACGCCCGCGCCTTTCCCTTTCATTACGATCCGCCCAATTCCGATGGCGCAAATATGTTGCTCGTGGCTGCCAAGATCTTGTGGTGGGTCCATCTGTCATGGGCTCTAATAGGCTTCGTTCGTATCTATATTGTTCTCGACCACCGTCCGAGAGAGGCAAGACTGATTCAGGACTTGATCGTTGCCGCCGTCTATCTTGGGGTGCTTCTTTCGATCCTCGCCTTCGTCTTCGGCGTTCCGATCGGGACGCTGTTGGCTACATCCGGGGTCGTCGCAATCATCGTTGGACTCGCGTTACAGAGCACCCTAAGCGACGTGTTCTCGGGCATTGCTCTCACGCTTGGACGCCCCTATGTCATCGGCGACTGGATCTCTTTGCGCGACGGCACCGAAGGAAGGGTCGTGGCCAGCAACTGGCGCTCGACGCATCTTCTCACTGGAGATCACAACGTCGTCGTATTGCCCAACAGTGTCCTGGCCAAACTGGGCCTGACAAACATAAGCCAGCCCGACGAAAACCATCAGCTCACCCTCCCGATCCGCGTGGCCCCGACACGCATGCCTCGAACAATCGTCGAGGTGATGCGCACCGTGCTCGAAAGCAGCAACGTTATTGTGAAGGAACCGAACCCGAGCGTTGTTCTCGTTGGTATCGACGCCAGCGCGATCAACGTCGAATTGCAGTTTCGCGTCACCAGTCCCGCGCGGCGCGGCGATGCCCGCAATGAAATCATCGACCTAGTCTACCGTCACTGCAAAGCCAACGGGCTGCAACTCGCGATGCCGCCGGAAAGCATGGTCGTTATGACAGACAACCCCCGACACGAAGAGCATCCCGCGACTCCGGCGGCGCTCGGGCTGATCGAAGCCCACCCAATCTTCTCCATCCTGAGTAGGGACGAGCGTACTGCTCTTGCAACCTCGGCAACCCGACGAAGCTTTGCCGCTGGTGCCGAGATCATCCGGGAAGGCGAAACGCTGGCAGGTCTCATGATCGTAAGAGCGGGCATTGTGGCCATCAAGATGGGTGACGAAGAGATCGCTCGGTTGGCACCGGGCGACTTGTTCGGCGAACAGAGCGCCCTTGCTGGTATGGAAGAATCTCATGCCCTGAGCGCCGTCACGCGCGTCACAGTCTACGAGATCGACAAGGATTCCCTTGCGCCGCTGCTGCGAGAACGACCGGAGCTTGCCGAAGACCTGGCTGCCAACCTTGCCCGCCGGCAAGGGATGGGAGACAGGTCTGGAATGGCAGCCCCCCCGCATGAGCGTCAGAGGTTGAACCACCGGATACGATCGATGTTTCAGATACATCGGAACCATTTGCAAGCCTGATCGCTACGGTTTCCAGTGCTTCGCAGCAACCATACTCATTGACAGCATGGCGTGATTGCGGGCGTATGACGCTCCGTCACGGGAGGCCAACATGCGTGAAGTTGGCAGTTCGCAGAACCCGCTCGCGATGGTTCATATCATCGATAACGACGCCGACCTTCGGGTGCCGCTCCTCAACTGCTTCGAGCCGATCGATACGCGGGCGACTGCGTTCGAAGGCGCCATCGATTTCCTCGAGCATGTTGATCTGTCCGCGCCCGGCTGCGTCCTGCTGGACGTAAAGATGCCGGGAATGACCGGTCTGGAGTTTCATGCGAGGCTGGCAGGTCTCGGACATCCGCTTCCGATCGCCTTCATGACGGTAAACGCTAGCGTCACCACAGGCGTTTCAGCAATGAAGGCGCAAGCACTCGATTATCTCTTGCGGCCATTTAAGTCGGAAAGTCTCGTCAACGCGACGAACCTTACATTGGAACGCAATCCGAATTGCGCGCCAGGAACGCGGCGGGAGTTCCAGCGCACACACGCGTAGAGCTGCGTGAAGGGGAAGTATTCTGCTATGCGCCGAGGGGCCCGATGAACAAGCAGACCGCGCATGAGATGACGACTAGCGAGATCATGGTTAAGCTTCATCGCGGCCGCCTGACGAAGAAGCTGCACGCCCTTCTGTCGCCGACGTCGTTCGTACCTTCGACGAGATCGAGCGGGATCGTTCGGAATATGCGTTGATGGCCGCTGAAGTCACAAACTGCCGACTCGCCTAACCTTCGTATAGCTATTCCTCCCCTGCAAGCCTCGCGTACGATCCGGGCGTAACCAAACACGTCGAGAAGGAGAAAATCATGCGAACGCTGGTGACGGGCTTGCTATGCGTGGCGATGATCGCGTTACCTGCCGCGGCTGCGGACAAAACGCACAATGCCAATGTTACGGTGGTGTTCGACCACCTACTTCCGAACGTGCCCGGCAAAAGCATGCGCGGGGTTATGGTCGAATATGGCCCCGGAGGCAGCAACCCCTCGCACATGCATCCCAAGAGCGCGTTTATCTATGCGACCGTGATCGAAGGCAGCATCAAGAGCCAGATCAATGACGGCGAGGTCAAGGTCTACAAGACCGGCGAAAACTGGAGCGAAGTGCCAGGCGACCATCATCGCGTTAGCGCGAATGCCAGCGAGACCGAGCCCGCTAAACTCTTCGCAGTCTTCGTAGTCGACACTGACGAGACGAAGCTGGTGTATCCTGACAACTAAGATTGTCTCCGGGGCAGCGGGAGTTCATGGCAAAACGCCGCTGCCTCGCTCTCGAAACCGCGGACGATCCCACGAAGGATCTCCAAACAAAGGGTAGAACCATGAAAATCGTTATTATCGGAGGCTCGGGCCTCATCGGAACGAAAGTTGCGGCACTCCTGAGAAACCAGGGACATGATGTGCTGCAGGCGTCTCCTGCCACTGGAGTCAACACTCTGACAGGCGAGGGGCTTTCCGGCGCACTCGCCGGTGCAGAGGTCGTGATCGATCTGGCCAACTCCCCGTCTTTCCAGCCCAGTGACGTGCTCTCGTTCTTCGAGCAGTCCACCTCGAACCTAATCAAGGCCGAGCAGGCGGCGGGTGTTCGTCACCACGTGGCGCTTTCCATCGTTGGCATCGAGAGATCGCCCGACAACGGATACTTTCCTGGGAAAGTCGCACAGGAAAGCATCGTCAAGAAGGGCAGCGTTCCTTACACCATCGTCAGGTCGACGCAGTTTATGGAATTCCTGGGTGGCATCGCCGACAGCGCCACGGTGGGGCAAACGGTTCACGTATCGCCTGGCGCATTCCAACCCATTGCTGCAGACGACGTCGCAGGCTTCGTCTCTGAGGCTGCAATCTCGGCTCCGCAAAACCGGACCATCGAAATCGCGGGGCCTGAGAAGAAGCCGATGAGCGCGTTCGTGACCGGCTATCTTGCCGCCGCTGGTGACGCACGGACCGTCGTGGTCGACAAGGAGGCTAGGTATTTCGGGTCGCTCGTCGACGACCAATCCCTGGTTCCGCTCGCGACAGCCAAGCTCGGTCGGCTGGACGTCAAGACATGGTTTGCGCAGCGCGCCAAGGCTGCGGCGTAAATTTGAAGCTGCTAGGCGGCCGGGGCCAAACAAGCGCCTCGGCCGTTCAGCCGACTGACCTTATTTCCCGTTGCCAATTCAGGCCGCTCGAGACGATATGCTCGACTGCATCCCCATCCATGAACGGCTTGAAAGGAGAACGCAATGGACACCCAAGTCAGAGATAATCGCGAACGGCACCGTTTTGAACGCGAGATACACAGTGAGGTATACGCGGCGGCGTACTATGAAATTAAGAACGAAAACTTTGTATTCTTTCACGTCGAGGTCCCGGAATTTGAGGGGCAGGGCATCGGAGCGGCGCTCGTTCGGGGCGTTTTCGATATCCTTCGCGAGCGAGGCAATAGAGCGATAATCAAGTGCTCGTTCATGGAAAATTTCCTGCAGGCCCACCCGGAATACCATGACGTCGTGATGGTCACGACTTAGCGCATGGGTCCCAACGAGCGCGTCGACCTCGCAACAAAGCTGACGGGCAAGCGGTAAGGTCCACATGCTACGGCTGGAGGGCGGCAGCGGCCGAGGAGGACGCCGTGACCGCTGTCGAGATCGTTGGTGGAAGTAGGAGCAACGACGGCGAAGAGAGAGTGTTGCCCGTCGGAACCCGAGCACAGTATGAGAAGGTTTGCCGCGCCACCCAAGTGTTACGCGGACATGCCTCGGGACTGCCAGCCCTGAAAAAAAAGCTGCCCGTTGCCGCCTGGGCTGGTCGGCAGACGTCCGGCAACGGGCAAAGAAGCGCCAAAGTACTGCGCCGCAGGGTCGGTAGCGACAGTGCGAGCATCTTCGCTTGCTGGAACGCGTTCTCTGGTTTCTTCCTTTGACCAACGGACCGGCAGCCGAGCGTCCCGCCCCCCGGCTCAAGACAACAAGCAGGACAGGTAGCCGATGTGGGTCCTTGCTCACACCGAGCTACGATGTAAACCAAGGTTTGCCATCCGCAGAATGAAAGCCCGTGATAAATTGGCTGTGGGCGGCCGCAAGCGGCGTCGTTTGGTTTGCCTACCACATGCGGGGCTTGCATCCTCCTTTGGGGAATGCCCATTCGCAATTTAATGGAGGATAGATTATGGACAATCTGGAGGTGAAATCGGATTTGACCGCCGATCCCATCGTCTACGTCATCGATGACGACAAGGACATGCGGGACGCTTTGCTCGATCTCTTCGAGGTGACGAAACGGCGGGCCTCGGCCTACTCCAGCGGGGTCGAATTTCTAAGCACGGCGGATACGAGCGCCCCTGGCTGCGTCGTGGCCGACCTTCGAATGCCCGGAGGCACAGGCCTTGACGTCCTGAGCCATCTCATCGCGACTGGAAGCCGAATGCCGGTCATCTTCCTAACCGCCCACGCGGATGTTCCAGCCAGTGTCAGAGCGATGAAAGCTGGAGCGACCGATTTCCTAACCAAACCCTTCGTCAATCAGGATCTGCTCGATGCCGTCGACCATGCAATTCGACTGAATGGCGAGAGACTGAAGTTGAAAGCTGACCAGGATCGGATCCGCGCGCTCGTCGACGCGTTGACGCCGCGAGAGCTGGAAGTGATGTTTGGTGTCGTCAGTGGGCTCATGAACAAGCAGGTCGCCTATCAACTCGGGATAAGCGAGATGACCGTGAAGCTGCATCGGATGAGCGTGATGCGCAAAATGCAAAGCCGTTCTCTTGCGGATTTGGTCCGCAAGGCCGAAAAGCTTCAAAAGAATTGAGGGGACCCGCAAAACACAGGCAGAGTTGAAAGTCGCAGTGGATGTGGGAAGCACCCTCCGCTTTATGCTTATACGGCAATGAACCTAAGCAGATCGGGATGCAACCAGAACCTGAAGCTTTTCCATGTCAAGTCGTGCTTCTTTGCTCTATTGGAGGCACCGTCATTGGGCTGAGCGTGAAACTCACGCTCGCCAAACAAGGCAAGCGCAGACAGCCCGGCCGTGACCGCACCTTCGATCCCTAGACCGTATGTTCGTGAGGTGAAGGTGGCCCGCCCCCGCGATAAGCTGAATTCGGGGGTTGCTCTGGATTGGCCGGAGCCGAGCCCCACGCTTAGCGAGGGCGAACCATGAAAGAAGATAGCGTAATTTTCATCGGCTTGGATACCTCCAAGCTGAAGATTTCGGTGGCGGTTGCGAATGGCGAGCGCAAGCGAGGTGCGGTTTTTCGGCGACATCTCGTCGGAGCCAGCGTCGGTGGCATCGATGG
>NZ_JBFRFF010000058.1:0-26689 GCF_052114685.1 Rhizobium sp. 2YAF20
AACTCGCCGCGTTCGACAGACATATTGAAATCGCGCAGACAGACATATTGAAATCGCGCAGAGCCGTCAGCGACTTGCCGGTGGGAGAAACGAAGCGGCGGCTGACGTTGATCAATTCGATCGCCGGAACCCGGCTTTGGTCTTGTTGCATGATGATAACCTGCTGCGTGCTTTGTGGTGGGCGTGCACGATGGCCCTGGAACAAACAATCCGCCTCCGGCCTGAGCCGGAAGCGGACCGGGGAGGAACTACTTTACGTTCTTCACGAATTCCGTCGTGTAGGTCTTCGACAGGTCGATCTGCTTGCCCTTGACGTTTTTCGAGAATTGCGAGAGCACGGCGAGAACAGTTTTCGGACCGTCTTCCGGCATCACGCCGTCTGGCGTGAACATGCCCTTTCCAGCGTCCAGCGCCTTGATGTAGCCTTCCTTGTCACCGACGTAGAAATCCTTGGGCATCTTTTCGGCAATTTCAGCGCCGGAGTGGGTGTTGATGAACTGCAGGGTCTTGACCAAGGCGTTGGCGAGTTTCTGCGCCTCTTCCTTATGCCCGTTGATCCAGGCGGTTTCCATATATAGGGACGCAGCCGGATAGGTTCCGCCGAGTGCCGCACGCGTTGTTTCGACGGTGCGCATGTCTACCAATATCCTTGCTTCATCGGTCTTCAGCAGGCGCGAGATCGTCGGTTCCGTGGTCATGCCGGCCTGGATTTGGTCCTGCTGCATGGCAGCGATGAAGGTGGCGCCCGCGCCCACCGGGATCGTGACGACATCGCCCGGCTGCAACCCGGCCTTGGAGGCCATATAAAGCGTCAGGAAATTGGTCGAGGAGCCGAGCCCCGTTACGCCGAGGCTCTTGCCCTTGAAGTCGGCCGTGGACTTGATCTCCGGATGCTTGGTCGAGACAAGCTCGACCTCGCCCGGAGCCTGGCTGAATTGGACCAGCGACTGGACGAACTTGCCTTTGGCCTGCAGATCGACGCAATGGTCGTAGAAGCCGACAACGCCTTGGACTGCGCCTGCAAGAAGCTGGTTCTCGGCGTCAACGCCGGCAGATTCGTTGAGAAGTTCGACGTCAAGGCCTTCTTCCTTGAAATAGCCAAGGGATTCAGCAAGCTTTGCAGGTAGATAAATCTGTTTCTCATAGCCGCCTACCATGATGGTGATCTTTTCGGCGGCATGCGCCGCTGCACCGAGCGAAGCTGCCGACACGACGAATGAAAGGGCTACGGTATGAAAAAGCGTGCGTGTGAAACGCATAAATATCTCCTCCTATGTGATAAGCATCGTTCTTATCGTTACACTGACGTGCATCCTCCACGATGCAAAACAAGGCTAACGCCTGCAACCTTTCATTCAGCTTTCAGTCAGCTTTCCGTCCAAATAAAACCGATTTTGCGCACGTAAGCACTGCAAATATTGCGCCGGCAAACAATCGCCGATGAATTTTCGCCTGTCCCAAAAAGAGAAAATCATTTAAAAATCATAAGCGTAGAAATTGCAATGCCAGGTCCGTTCATGACCGAGACGGCCAAGGAGAGTAAATTTCTGCAATGCTTGTGCGAGCTGTATATTGCCGGATTAACGTGGGGGTTTGTGGACGGATGTACCAATTTGGTGAATCGTTCCACCGCCGTACTTGGACGGCCGGGGCTCGCTGACCCCCCTGCCGCAAGGCATGGCGAGCCCCGCAAAAACTTCAAAGGGGACACCGGCGTCAATAAAAAAGACCCGCTGTTCTTGGTGCAGCGGGCCAATGTCTCCAGCAATTTGTCCAGGCGCGGGCACGACCGGACAACGTATTAAGACATTCTAATATTGCTGAGGTCAAGCCATAAAGTCGCCCAATTTTGGCCCGCAGCCCACAAATCCGTTGCCGGACGGAACTTTTGTTTTCATGCACTTCCGTAAGACAGTTGAGCAAAAGCCTGAAGGCGCCGGTGCCCATGCACCTCACCGGCGCTATCGTGCTCCTCGTAGAGCTCGCCGATAGCTGGCGATGTCGGGGACAAGATGTCCTCAATCGCGCTGCGGGAAGACCCGAAACGCAATCGAGGTCGAATTTCATCAAAAGAAAAACTTCCTAGATCGGCGCTAGAAACAACTGCTTACGCACGCTTCTGCAAAATGAACTGAGACGGTGCCGCTACATAGGCAGACAATGGAGATTTCGATGAAAGTCTGGGCCATGCTTTCGACTATCGCACTTTTCACGGTTCTGATGCAAAACGCGGCGGACGCCAACGGCAACGTCGGTGTTCGCCAAATTGTGGCGCCATCCAAAGAGCGCGGTGTCAATCTCGACGTGACAGTTTGGTACCCGGCACAGGCGGGTGGCGAGGCAGTTCTGCTCGGTGACAGCGCACTTTTCGTTGGAACGCCGGCTATGCGCGACGCCTAAACCTGGCGCCGCCAACATTTTTGCATCCCCGGGGATTGGTGAACCGCTTTGCGACGATGGCAGCGGACGATCACGCAGTGAGATTCATGCGCAATTGATCGAGATGACAGCTGCAGCTTTCAGTCGTGCGCTGAAGACTTATGCGTGGACCCAGCCTGACGGAATGATCGGCGGTATGGACGTACACCTGCGTTAACGCACAACTGCGCAGAGATCCCCTCGCTTCAAGGTCGATGGCCGCGTTTTCGCGGGCTCAAGCTGGAATTGCTTCACGCCGTTCTCGCTGCTGACCAGCGTTGCGCTCGTGTTCGGCTATTCTCGGCGCCGGCTGGCTAGTGATTAAGACGGAAGGCGATCTTCAGGGCGACATGCGTCGACGTGGTCTGTGGTGTCTCGCGGGTGTTGTTCTGGCTGTCCGCATCGTTAACCTTTGGACGCCCTTCATGAGCAGCGACATTGCCGCGACCGGTTCGCGTGGCCGAACATCGTCTTCCTCGCGCCCGTTTCGTGCTGGCGTTAGTCTTTGCCTTTCTCGCCTTTTTCGGCACCTCCGAAATTTTGCCGTTCGCAGCCTCGGCGGGCCTGTTCCTGATGTCCTATGGCGGTATCGTCGTCAGCCTTTTTCCGATGATCGTTGCGCATCGCTATACGCTCTGGGAGGCCGCATCATCGCCGAACGCGCAGGCGTTCCTGCTGGTTGAGACGTTGACGCAGCTGCCGATAATCCTGGTTCTAGCGGCTGGTCTTACTGGGTCTTCCGCAGCAAGGTTCGCAGCGACATCGGATTCACTAGGACATATCACAGGCCAAAAAGTCTGCGGCATGGTGCACCAACCAATGCCTCGGATACCCTTAAATCCCTGCATACCATTCATAACCGCGATCTTCCCAGAAGCCGCCCTTGCCGCCCCAGAGATCGCCAAACCTGTCGCGGACCTCTATGCGCATCACATATTTGGCATGCTTGTAGCCGAGGTGACGCTCGACGCGCAGGCGAAGCGGCGCTCCATGGGCGACATCGAGGTCCTTGCCGTTCATCGAATAGGCAAGGATGCTCTGCGGGTGAAATGCATCGATCAGGTCGATGCTTTCATAATAGCGGCCGCTGCCGTCGAGCGTCTGCTCCAGTTCGTCGGCACAATAGAACACGACGTAGCGCGCGCCTGGCTTGATGCCGGCGGTCTGCAGAATAAGGCCGAGCGGCACGCCCGTCCATTTGCCAATGGCGCTCCAGCCTTCAACGCAGTCGTGGCGGGTGATTTGCGTGCGCGCCGGCAATTTCTTGAGATCGGCGAGTGAAAATTCCATCGACTGATTGACCATGCCGTCAACCTTTAGCCGCCAGTCGGCGAAGCCGTTTTCGGTCAGTTTGGCATAATCTTCGCTATCTGGCTGGCTGGTGCCGTTCGATCTGAAAGCCGGCGAGATGTCCTTTTCGTTGAATTCACGGGCAAGCGTCTGCGGCGAGACCAACAGGCGCTGGCTTCCCATCGTCAGGTGCTCCGCCATCGCCAACACCTTCTGTACGTCCTGGTTCTGGACGATATCGTCGCAACCGGTCAGGCCTATCGCACCGAGGGTGGCTACCGATCCTATCAGAAAGCGACGACGGTTAAATATCTGGCTCATATCTCAGACCTCTCCGTGCGGATCGCGTAGCGGCCGGTCACCATGGAACGGATATTGTTCCAGAGACCGGAGAGCACGACCATGACGACATGGATGACGACGAACAGGACGATAGACCAGGCGGTGATGAAGTGGATGCCACGCGCAGACTGCCGGCCGCCGAAGATATCCAGAAGGAACGGATAGCCGGCATCGATACCAGGCGACATGGTAAGGCCGGTCGCCAGCATCAGCGGCAACAGAACGAAGATGACGACGATATAGGTCAGCTTCTGCAGCACATTGTAGTGCCTTGCCGCCTCCCCTTTCGGAAAACGCAGCCCTGCG
This sequence comes from Rhizobium sp. 2YAF20, assembly GCF_052114685.1. Lineage (NCBI taxonomy): Bacteria > Pseudomonadati > Pseudomonadota > Alphaproteobacteria > Hyphomicrobiales > Rhizobiaceae > Rhizobium > Rhizobium sp. 2YAF20. Next base: position 4,357 of record NZ_JBFRFF010000058.1, read on the forward strand.
TGCTCCTTGATCTCATGCCAGATCGTGCGCGGCTTCACTTCCTCAGCGGTGGGCGCCAGATCTCGGCGAAAATGACCGGCGAGGAAGCCATAGAGCAGGTAAAGCAGACCGTTGACGACGAAAAGCCAGGCAAAAAAGAAGTGCCAGCGCCGACCCGTCGCCAGGTCCTGATAGCCTGGGATCGTCGCCCACGCAGGAAAGGCGCGCGCCGTCAGCTGGTCATTCTCCGTCGAGGCGCCGAGCAGGCCGGTGGTCGGTATCGTCAAGCTGCCGATGCGCAGTGCACCGCGGATGCTGTCGCCGTCTTCGAACGAGCCGATCTGCAGCCACGAAGGATCGGCATCGGCGCCGTACTGGCCCCAATAGAGCGAGGGGTGCGCGTTGAAGATTTGCATGCCGCTCATCAGCAATATGGTCAGACAGAGCACGTTCAGCCAATGCGTCAGGCGCGTGACGATCGAATGACGGCGTATATAGATCTTGCCCGGCAATGCAGGTGGCAAGGCACCGCTTTCGTCGATGGCTGTCATGAACCGCTCCTGTTTCGATTGCCATTTTAGACCGGGCAGCAGCATACCACGCCAACGGCCAAATTGCCGATATAAGCCGGCGTCGCTCACTCACGGTGAGACAAGCAACGCCCTTGCATTCCCGATTGCCGAGCGATCACATCGGCGGAACAAGACCGTTGGTGCCGACCAGTACGCGATCGGAAGACACCGCCGCCGCGTCACCGGTGCTGTCGCCGCTGATAAACACGGCGGCCCCAGGCTTGAGGTCGTCCTTTGTTGCCGCTCCCAGAGTGACAACCGGCGTACCGTCCGGAATTGAAATCTTCTTCTCGCCACCCTTATAGGTAAGCGTCAGCGTCGGACCGCTGACCGCTGTAACCACATTGGCGACGGTCGCGTTTGTCATCGAACTGTTCGGTTTCGCGTCCCAAGGCCGGTCACCTTCGCCGGTCCCCTTCATCGCTGCCGGGAACACCACGACCTCGATGGCGCCGTTGACGCCGCTATCGGTTGGCTGAGAGGCTATACCGACGAAATCGCCGGGCTTGATCTCGGCGGCCGACGCCTTAATGACGCCGGTAACCGCCCAACCGGACTTCAACGTCACGGTTACAGCCTTGCCGTCACGGTTCTTGACCTTGAGAACGTCGCCGTCGAGGCTCTCGACGGTCCCACGCACCCGGGTCCGTTCTGCGGCTTGTGCACCCTGAATGACGGCGAGCACCATCATAGTCCCGGCAGCAAGCGCCAAGGCGCCCTTCGTCAAATGATTGCGGTACATTTCATAACTCCCTGATTGGCCGAGCGGCCGTCGCAGTCTTTGAGGACGGCCTCGACTGCGATGACGCAACCCTATCGGCCGCCATCTGACGCTGCCAATCAATCAACAATCAAACAATAGTGAGTTGGGCGCAGCGAGGCCAAAACATCAGCACACGCGACCGAGAAAGGTTGCGCCAGACATTCGGCCCACCCCATCCGCTGTGCGCCGAGGCGGGGATGCCGACGCTTGGCAGGCCAAGTGTATTTCATCACAGCAAACTACTATAAATGGTATTTGCTTTATGCAAGCTGCACTTAATTTTACAACTCGCCGCACGCGGATGACCCCCCAAGCACGGCGATTCGGCGCATCGGTAATATTCTACACGACCCCGGCGAGGCGGTCCCGGTGTGGGGTCGTCCACGAACGGAGGATCAGAGCAAACGGTCGCAGCTTCCCTCCAGTTCCCCAACTTGCCTTCAACTCGTCGACCGCGGTTGCCATTCTCCATCCTCCGGTTCAAACAACCAGAAGGTAGTTCTCACGGCACCCCAAATCCTGCGGCATTTGCTTATGTGAGGAGGGTCGGCACGGAACTGCGGTGAGGGTAACATTTTTCGCACTCCGTCGATTGGTGCGGCATTGGTGGTGTGACCTCGACTGCGCGACGCGGCATGTCGCCTTACTCGCCGAGATTACGCCGATGCATCTCATCGGACCGATGGATCTGTCCGGATGCAAGCTAACGCCGTCAATTTTCGTGACGCTATTGTTGAAGAGCTTGCATCAGCCAGCCGGCGGTGAAGTCCGCAATCCTGGAACGCTTTGTGTTTAAGGGCACCAAAATATTATGTCTGCCTTCTGCCTGGAGCCTGAAGTCGCCAAGTTTGACGAGACTGCCGTCTGCAAGAAAGGTTTTGATGAGAGTGTCCCAACCCAGCGCGACGCCCTGCCCGGCTCTGGCTGCAGTTATTGCCTCGGTATAGTGGCTAAATCGAAGCATCGATCGCAATTTGCCCGGTTTCCAGCCGAGGCGGGCGAACCAGTCGTCCCATCCGTACCAGCTCTTATCCGGAACGTCGGATTCGATAAGCTCATAGTCGCCGTCCGGAAAATCTCGGGCGAGATGGGAAGCGGCATATTGTGGAGAACACACCGGAAAAATTCTGTCGTCACAGGATGCCAAGACGGTTCCGTCATTGAATGGAGGCGATCCGTATCGGATAGCGATGTCTACGATTCCATTGGTGAGATCGATCTTGCTGTCTTGTGAGATCACCCTGATCTGGATCTTCGGATCGAGTTGGCGCAGTTCAGCTATCTTGGGGAGAAGCCAAAAGGACGAGAACGCAATTGTGGCACCGATCGTGACGACGTCGGTCGCGGTCGCCCGCATCGCGTCAACGCTGTCGGCAATAGTGGAAAAGCTGTCCGCGAGCGCCGCACCAAGGAGGAGACACGCTGGCGTTGGCTCGATGGATCGATGGCCACGATGGAAGAGCGATTTGCCGAAATCTTCTTCGAGAAGGGCGATCTGGCGGCTCACGGCGGCTTGGGTGACGCCAAGTTCCTTGGCGGCTGTGGTGAAGCTACGGTGTCTTATGGTCGCTTCCAGTGCAACAAGTGCGGTTAGCGAAGGCAGTCTTTTGCGCAGTTGCATTGTTGAACCTCAGAGTGGGACTTCACATAACATTTAGTTATGCTTGTCGCAATAATTTCTATGGTTGAAGAGCCTCGGCTTTGAACTCATTCTTGTGCATCGTCCCATAAGGAGAGGTCATGCTAAACAAGTTTCCGTCTTCGATCTCTTCGCTCCTCGATTCTCGAGCCGAGGGCTATTCGCTGCCAGCCGGCCTCTACACGCGCGATGACGTGTTTGAGGCGGATCTTGACGTGTTCTTCCGCAAGCACTGGATCTATGTCGGCCTTGAATGCGATGTTCCCGAAGCTGGAGATGCCACGGTCCTCGATATCGGCACGACAAGTCTGATCCTCCTTAGGGACGACGACGAGCATATTCGGGTCTTGCACAACGTCTGTCGGCATCGGGGTACTCGGCTCCTTGATAGTGGATCGACTGTCATCTCGAAGCTTGTCTGTCCGTACCATCAGTGGACTTACGAATTGTCGGGCGAGCTCGTGCACGCGCCGCACATGGGGATGGATTTCGACAAGTCCTGCAGAAATTTGAAGGGCGTTAGTTTCAAGTCTATCGGGGGGCTAATTTATGTCTGCCTGTCCGACACTCCGCCGGATGATGTCGTCGCTCTCGAGCAGGTGATGGAAGAGCGCCTTGCCCCCTATGACATTCGCAATGCGAAGGTCGCCCACCAGACCGATGTCATCGAAGATGGCAACTGGAAGCTCACAATGGAGAACAATCGCGAGTGCTATCACTGCGCGGCCAATCATCCGGAGCTCTGCGTCTCCTTCATCGACCTCGATTTCGGCTTCGATCCCGCAACGCTCAACGAAGAGGACCGTGCTGAAGCAGAGGAGCATCAGCGCCTTTACGCCGAGCGTACGCAGGCGTGGGAGGCGGAAGGCCATCCTTCGGGAGTTGTTGAGCAGGTGTGCGGCCACGCCACAAACTTTCGAACGCAGCGTCTTATCATTGCGGGCGCAGGCGAATCCCAGACGCCGGACGCGACAGCCGCTTCCGCGAAGCTTCTTGGCAAGATGACGCGCAAGGATCTCGGCGACACGCACCTCTGGGGCCACAACTGCTGGAGCCACTTCATGGGCGACCATGCAGTCACGGCGATGGTTATTCCGCTCTCTGCAAACCGCACTCTGGTGCGCACGAAATGGCTCGTTCACAAGGACGCGGTCGCGGGCATCGACTATGACCTCAACAAGCTGACTGAGGTCTGGACTGCAACGACCGACCAGGACGCAGCGTTGGTTGCGCGTTCCCAGTCCGGCGTCGAGGACCCGGCCTATGATCCAGGTCCATATTCGCGCTTCACCGAGGGGCAATTGGACAATTTCGCGACCTGGTACACCGAGCGGATGCGCGCCCATGGATACTAGAACCATGGATTCGGTCGTCTCGCCAAGCAATCGGACATACTGGAATCCTGATGTCGACAGCGACCTCCTGTGCGTCGACGTCCACCAGGAAACACACGACGTGAAGACCTTCACCTTCGTCTCAGACGAAGGAAAGCATATCGCATTTTCTGCCGGCCAGTATTTCGCCTTCGACATAGAGACCCGCGATGAGCTGGAAACACGTTGCTATAGCGTCTCATCATCGCCGCTGCGCACGAACGCGATATCCATAACAGTCAAGCGCGTTCCAGGCGGCACGGTGTCCAGCTGGCTTCACGATAACCTGGCTCCAGGCGCGCGGATGCGGGCAAGCGGGCCACTCGGCCGGTTCATCCGGCCAGCCGTCGCCAATCAGAAATACCTGTTCCTGAGCGGCGGATCAGGCATCACCCCTGTCATGTCCATGGCGCGTGAACTTGGCGATGCCGCGTTGCCGGTCGATGTGATCTTCCTGCATGCGGGCCGCACACCGAAGGACCTCGTCTTCCGCGAAGAATTGTCAAACTTGGCTACGCGGCTCAAGGGATTTCGCCTCTACTTCCTTCCGGAGGATCTCAGTGGAGAGAAGTCATGGTCGGGATTGAGTGGAAGGATTTCACGCGAGTTGTTCCAACTGATCGCGCCTGATCTGTCGCAGCGGGTCGTCATGTGCTGCGGCCCGGCACCCTTTATGGCGGCTGCCCGGAAGATTTCAGCCGAACTCGGCGTTCCCGTCGAAAACTACATCGAAGAAAGCTTCGACGCGGCAGTGATTGACGACGCGACGCTTCCACTGATCGAGGTGGTGAGGAACGAAACCTTCAATGTTGAATTCTCGAAGCAAGGTCGCACGATCGAAGTGGGGGCCGATCAGACGGTGCTTTCCTCTGCCAAAAAAGCTGGAGTGAAGATGCCGTCTTCGTGTTCGAGCGGTCTGTGCGGTACCTGCAAGTCGAAGCTGGCCAGCGGCATGGTGGACATGAAGCACAGTGGCGGCATACGCCAGCGCGAGATAGATTCGGGCTTCTTCTTGCCGTGCTGTTCGAAACCGCTTAGCGATCTGGTGATTGAACGCTAGCCTCGACATTGAGTGCTTGCTTCCGGCTTTCCCAAATTACTCGACAATACGTGCCCAACCTCGGCACCGCGCCAATCCTGGCAGCTACCGAATTCCGCTTCCCGCTGCCCATGACCCGCGGCTAAAGTAGATTGTATTGTCTCAGTGTAATTATTGGCCGCCAAATTCGTCGTCGCGGCTCGAAGCGGACTTGGAGATTCTCGGTGAAGAGCAGCAAGAACAGCCTATACGACGACCTGAAGCGTCAAATCCTGACAATGGAACTCGATCCCGACGAGGATCTGGATGAGGTCTCCATCAGTGAGCGTTACGCCCTTTCGCGCACGCCAGTCAGGGACATTTTTCGTCGCCTCGCCGGCGAGGGATATATCGATATCCGCGAGAACAGAGGCGCTCGGGTTATTCCGATGAACCATTCGACTCTCCGAAATTTCTTCCTGGTCGCGCCGATGATTTACGCGGCTATCGGGCGCTTGGCGGTCCAAAACTTCAAGCCGAAGCAGCTCGTGGAGCTCAAGAACACCCAGGAGCTTTTTCGCGTTGCAAGCGAGACGGCGGATCCGGTGTCGATGGTTGTGAAGAACAATCGCTTTCACGAGATTATGGGGGAGATGTCTGGAAACGTTTACCTCCAGCCGAGCCTGGGTCGACTGCTGATCGATCACGCCCGCATTGGCCACACCTTCTTCCGTCCGCGCAACGATGACATGAAGACCCGGTTGAGGCTCGCCGTCGAACACCACGACAGCTTCATCGCCTCCATCGCGGCACATGACGAAAAAGCGGTCGTGAATCTCGTCTTCGAGCACTGGGAGCTGTCGCGCGAGAACATGGAAATATTCGTCGCACCCGACGGATTGAAAGCTGACGCGCTCGTCGACGGACCTGCCTCCGCGTCGCTGGAGAAACAATCGTGAAATTCCAAAGTATTCATCCGCAGGCGGTTGCGGCCTATGCGCCTGACGGCTCTATCGACAAGAAGGCCTATGCCGACATTCTCGAAGCCTTGATCGAAGCGAAGGTCGACGTTCTGGGCACTGCGCTTAGTCGACGACGGCACGGCATGACCATTCCCTGCTCATAAGGAAGCCGACGAAATTCATGACCACATTTTACAAGCAGAAACTTATGCCTGTCGCGCGTCAGCTGGTTCAGCTGGGTACAGCTTTGAAAAATGACCCTGCCCTAAACCAGCACTGCTATCTGTTATAATATAGTCATCGAGCGAGAGAACGTGGCCACGATCGGCACCGATGGTGATCCGCCATGCCCCGAAGTTCATCAACAACTTCAAAGGACTAGATCAGGTGACCACGGGGTCATCCATTAGCGCCGATCCACACCCGCTATGCACAATCCAAAGCGCTGCTTCCATGAGCATGCGGCTGTCGCGGAACCTGACGAACCGCGGCTGCACTCGTCACCAATGATGTGCTGCGATGTCCGCTCCCACCGTTCGTCCCGACGGATCAGACGATCCAAAACATCCATGACGGCCTCCAAAAGACAGTCTTGAATCTGATTTTCTGAACCTTGGAAACCCAAAAGCCCACACCTCCTAGGCGGCCATGTTGGACGCGGCCGACATCAAATCTTGCGCTGCAGGCACGCCGAACATCTGCCGACCGTCGTCGGCAACCTCTGTGAAGCACCACCTGACGACGCCATCGCGATCGAGCAGGAATTCGCCGACGAGCTGGCCGTAGCCGGTGGCAATCATCTGCCGGTCGTCCTCGGTGATTTCGTAGCCGTCGGCCTTGTCGAGATACTCGCTCGCGGCCATCACGCCCATCGGCCCGGGAAGCTCCTTCGGCATGTCAATTTTCATCGACGCCATCATATCCATTCCCACCTTGTGCGGCCAGGCGGTTTCAGATTCGGTGAATTCAAGATTCGGCAGTCCGAATGCCCTGTGCGAGATCCGCTCCGGATCGGATGCGGCCAGCAGGTTTGGCAACGGATGATAGCGGAAATACAGCCGTGCGCGCTCGATCGGCGTGTTGACAACAGTCAGGCTGTCAACGCCTATCTGCTGCAGGTCGCTGGCAAGGCTCGCCATGGACGCGATCTGGCGCCGGCAAAACGGGCAATGAAGCCCGCGAAACAGGCCGACCAGCACAGGCCTCTGCCCGCGAAACTCGTCGATGGAGACCTTCCCCTGGCGGGTGATTGCGTCAAGTACAACGTTGGGCGCGCGATCGCCCAGCTGCAGGGGCCTATCAGTGAAGCTGTCCGGCATGTCATCCTCCTTGTCCGAGCGCCGCCGTTCAAATAATCTTGGAAACGGCGCTCCAGCTCTTCTAGTCGAGGCGATATCATTCGCCGCGGGTGATGCCGCCCGAACCCAAGGGGTCCCCAACGGCGGTCCTGAGCATGATGTCGAGCTCGAAGCGGTTTTCGCACGTCACCATGCACTATTTCTTTCCCTCCAGATCCGACGAGGATTTCGGGATCCATTCGACCCCAGGGTTCCTCCAGGTCTAGTCGAGAAACGGCAACACGACCAACGCGCCCGGGTCGAGCTGATGCCGGCTGCATACGTCCTGCGCCAGGGCAAAATACCGCTCGGCCTCGGCCATGTCGTCGTGTTCGAGATTCAATGTCGCCAGGCCATCATAGCATGGAAACAACAGTTGCGGTTCGCCAATTTCACGAGCCAGTTCAAGAGCTTCCTCGTAATACCTACGGGCTAGATCCGGCCGGCCGTGGCATTGGTGGATTTGCCCAAGAACGATCAGCGGCACTGCGAGATGGTCGCGCTGATCAAGAGCGCGGTCGATCTCGATCGCTTTTTCAGCCGCAGGGATGCCCTCCCTGGCACAATTATCGGTAAAGGTGCAGCTGGCAACGGCAAGATTGGCAAAGAGGCGGGCCTGGAAGCCGAGGTCGCCGATGCGCATGGCGACCTCCAATCCGCGCCGGCACACGGCGATCGCCTGCTTGGGGTCCACGATCGTGTAGAGCACTCCGAGATTGGAATAGGCACGGCAGGCGGCGCTTAGCAGACCGGCACCCTCTGCAACCGCAAGGCTCTCCTCGACGGCGGCCACGGCGTCGCGATGACGGCCAAGCCTGGCCAGCGCCACGCCTTTGGTGTTCAGCGCCTCGGCACCGGCCCGTGCTGCCTCGAGGCCAACGGGGCTTGATGCCTCTGCGGATACAGCGCCGAGGCAAATCAAGGCCTCGTCCGCCCACTGCGCTGCAACTGCCTGATCGCCCATGCGGAAAGCGAGGTGGCCGCGTTCCTGCAGCAGATGCGCGCGCTCGATCGGCTCGTCGGTGCCTTCGAGCAGACCGGAAGCCTCGGCGAACAAGGCATCCGCCAGATCGCGTCGACCTGTGTCGAGGTTGAGACGTCCAAGCTTGCGCAAGATCCGGGCGGCTGCGGCACGCTCGCCGGCAGCACGATGGGCCGCCAGCGCAAGGCCGTAGTGATCACGGGCAGCATCGCGTTCGCCGTTGGGGCCGCAGAGATCGGCCAGCCGCTCGTCGAGCGCCACCTGTTCGGGCATCCTCTCAGGTTGCTCGGGGAAGGCGGCGAGCGCCTGGCGATAGAGTCGCATCGCATCGTCGTTCGCATAGATCTTGCCGGCCAGATCGCCCGCCGCCATCAGATACCCGGCGCCCTTGCGCGTTTGGGCTGCCTGGCAGAAATGATGGCCGAGCTGCGCCAGGTCTTCGAGCCGGTCCGGCGCGCCGCCGTTGAGACGCTCCAGGCTGGTGCCGATGCGACCGTGCAGCTCCTTGCGGCGTTCGCGCAAAAGGTTGTGATAGACGACATCGTGCAGCAGCGTCTGCGTGAAGCGGTAGGCCGGCTGCGATTGCGTCGATGCCTCGGCAACCTCGTCGATAATCTCGGCTTGGCAAAGGAAATCGAGCCTGGTGTCGAGCGATGCCGGGTCCGCCGCGATGGCGCCGAGGAGCGCCTTGTCGAAGCGCGGGCCGATCGCCGACGCCTCCTGCGCCAGCCGCCGCACTGAAGGCGGCAAGCGGTCCACGCGGGTCAGCAGCATCGCCTGCAGGCTCATTGGGATTTCGTTGCCGATATCGGGTGCTGTCGCGTTCCAGCCTTGGCCGTCGAACCTCAAGGCTTCAGTTTCGATCAATCCGCGGACGATTTCCTCGATGAACAGCGGGTTACCGCCAGCCCGCTCGAGAATCCGCTTGCGCGTTCCAGCCGGGATGCCGTCCACCCCATGGAAGAAGGCCGACAGCAGGCTTTCGCCATCCCGATGGCGCAAGGGGGCAAGGCGCAGGAATGTCAGGCTGGTGCGGTTCGATTCAAGCCCGTCGCTCTCAAGCGTCGGCCGACAGGTCGTCAGCATCATCAGTCGGCTGCGTTCCAGCCGATCGAGCATGAAGCGCAACGCCACCAGCGATGCGGTGTCGGCCCAATGCATGTCCTCCAAGATCAGCAGCAGCGGGCTGCGGGACAGGCGCCGCTCGAAAATCGTCCTTGTCGCATAGAGGATCTGTCGCCGCAGCTGTTCAGGCTCGACATGCTTCAGCGCGCCGCTCGGATCGCCGAAGCCGAACACGTGGAGGAACAGCGGCGTCAGCCGGGCGACATCTTCCATGCCGAAGCCGAGTTCGCCGAGACCGGCCGCAAGAAGCTCTTCGGTTCTCGCCACCGTGTCCCGTTCAGCAATGCCATATGCGCTGCGCAGCACAGCCGCCAACGCGCCATAGGATTGTTCGCCAAGGGGGGAGCAGATCGCGCGCCGCACCACGACTGCCTGAAAGCGCTCGTCCAGCGCCGCCGCATCGACAAAGTCCTCGACAAGCCGCGATTTGCCGATCCCGGCCTCACCGATCAGGCGGACGAGCTGTGCGCTGCCGTTGCAGGCAAGGTCGAGGCAGCCGAGCATCCGCGCGAGCTCCGCGTCCCGCCCGATCATCGGCGCCTGGAGGCCGAAGCTTTCAAGGCCGCGTGCCGTATTCGGTGCCTCCAGGGGCGCAAGCAGGCGGTGTACGAGCACATTGCCGCTCTTGCCCCGCAGGACCTGAGACCCTAGGCTTTCGAATGCGAAGCCATGACGAGTGAGGCGGTGTGTCAGGGGGCCGACGAGGATTTCATCCGGGCCTGCCATGGACTGCAGTCGCTGGGCCGTGTTCACCGTATCGCCCGTCACGGAATAGGAACGGGCGTTGGCGGCGCCGAAACCTCCGGTCACCACAGGCCCGGTGTTGATCCCCACATGCAGGCGCAACGGTACGCCGGCGCGCGACTGCCAGCGGTCCCCGACGCGTTCCGCCCGCACGATCATGTCGAGCCCGGCGCGCAGCGCCCGTTCCGGGTCGTCTTCATGCGCAGCCGGCGCCCCGAACAGGGCAAGCAACGCATCGCCGACGAACTTGTCGACGAAGCCGCCGTAGCTTTCGACCGCCTTGGTCAGTTCATCGAAGAGTTCGTTCTGCAGAGCACGCATGACCTCGGGGTCGATCCTCTCGCTCAGCGTGGTGAAACCGCAGAGATCCGCAAAGAGAACGGTGAGCGGGCGCCGGTCGGCTTCCGTCTCGGACGCCGCCACCCGTTGCGGGGGTACGACTGACAGGTTGGGGGGTGCGACGTCGACAGGAAGCACGGATGGTGTGCGCACGCCACCGGCAATGGCATTGCCACATTTCGGGCAGAAGGCGAAGTCCGGCAGGCAGGTTTGGCCACAGCTGGCGCAAGAGATCGGCTGCCTTGCGCCGCACTTCGGGCAGAACGCAAAGCCGCTCTCAATCGCAAAACCGCAAGCGGAGCAGTCCATTAAAGCCAATCTCCCGAAGACCCACCGAGCGCCCACCCAATTCGTCAGCGCCCCCGAAAGGCCTACGTCTATGTTGAGAATGAACCTCCCGTGTCGGGCTGGCAAGAATTAGACGCGGTATTGTGTCTTGCCATGCCCGCAACTAGGTCATGTGGATCCTTCGGATTCCTAAAGCTGAGCAAATCAGAGCCTTATGTGGACGCCTGCTATGGCAAGGCCTTTTATCGGGATTGTTTGATCGGTTGCTTTCATAGGACGGGCCTGTTTGTGCGGTGTGAAACTTGACCGCTGGCCCTGATGGAAATCCCCTGGTGAGGTCCTGATCAATGTGGCGCGTTATTGAAGCGCATTGAATGAGACGGGGCAGCCTTACCATGGGCGCGATCGTTACACGTCATCGACTGCCGCGCCAATTCGGGTTGTGTTGGATTGTACCCGCTGGACAAGGACCTCTATGCCCAGCGCCACCGAATCGAATGCTGTTTCTCCAAGCTCAAGCAGGTTCACTGGCTCGCCACAGGCTTTGAGAAAACGCCCAAAAACGAGCCGTTGTTGTCACATCAGCCTCTATTTTCGTGACCAAGCTTCTCAACGAACGGCTAAGCCAATCCGTCTGCGCAATATCCTGCCCTGCGATCCCATGCATCCTTGCTCAGCACCCAAGATGGGCGAGCATCGCTCGTTGAGGATCAATCTGCCAAACTAGTGCCAATGACAATGCATGTTCCAGGGTGCTGATTGCGTCAATGGTGAAGTCCCTTCAGCCAATCGTCGAAGGAATGAGCACTCTCTACCAATGACGGTGGCGGGACGGCCTGCGCGAAACGGAGTGGGACGGCCACGTTTCGCGCCTCGCGAGGACTATAACCAAACTCCTTGCTAAACGCCCGGCTAAAGTGGGCGGCGGAGGTGAACCCGACGGCAGCGGCGATCTCGACGATATGCTGCCGATTGGCAGAGTTGCTAAGTGCGGCATGAGCAGCCAGAAGGCGACGCCTCTGTATGTAGTGATGTACTCCGCCATTCGGTTCGAACACCTGGTAGAGCCGCGTACGCGAAATGCCGAGTTCCCGGCACATTGTATCCGTTGTCAGATCGGGTGAGCTCAAATTACGCTGGACAAAGCGCCGTACACGTTCCATCAACGCCAGAGAACCCAGTTGCTCCACCGGGCCAAAATATTCTGCCGAGGATGAAACACACGTCAAAATCATGTCGCGTGTAGTTTGCACCACGTGTGGAAGATCCCCCGCCGTCAAGCTCGACAGTTTTGCCTCGATACTGTCGAGGTATTCGATCAGTAATTTTGTTTGGGTTCCAGAAAGCACGACATCGCTTTTGATCTCGGCAGAGGCTGTAACGTCTGAAAACAATTCACGAGGCAAATAAAACGAGAGGCTCTCGGACTGCGTCGAGCGACCTCTAAAGGGGTGCCCCAAAGACCTCAATTCGACCTTCCCGGGTTCGCTCTGCGAAACGTCCCCATCCACCTCTGTCCATGTCCGGCCGGTACGCAAGACCACGACATGCCAGTGGTCGATCGAGTTTGACCTCAACTTAGCCGCCGAGCGCATATAACTGTGCGGCGGGACGTTTTGCTGAACGACCAGCATGTTGCCAAGATTCCAAGCTGTATGATCGGCCGGGAATCCTGCCTCGGGCAACGAGCTATCCGGCAGTGCAATCTCGATCAGGGGCGCAAGGTAGCCCTGCCAGGCGGCGAACTGATCTACCGGTGCAAGATCGCGCGTCGAAAACCGCAATGGTTCCAAGGCAGGCGGCGCTACCCCTCCTTCAGGTGCAATTTCAGTCTGCCGCGGCCAACGGCGTCGTTCAATCTGCGGCGGCGCGGCTCCATCGCGCTTTGCGTCTTCTTGCTTTTCGATAGCAAAAGGCAGCGCCGGTTCTTTTTGTCGAGAGTTAGACATTTGTCCTCCCAAGATTGCACCACTAGACCGCTGGATAGTCTTCGTGAATTCCTCGCCTTGCCGTATGAACCAGGACATTAACAAAGGATCCGCCTCAAAAGCTGTCCGCCAGCCAATGCTTCCTCGAGACGAAATGGTTTCGACGTAGAATCGAAATCGCCAGCAACACAGAGTGGTCTTTCCCTTCCTCCTATGAAGCGACGATACCGACCCGCTCAACGGGTAGCGCTGCATTGCAAGACACGCCACGCCGGTGATTTGCAAGTGACGTGGCTCCAAGCAAACCCAGCTATGCAATGTCGTCGACCTAAAGCCTGATCATCTGTGGCAGGCCAAGCTTGGAACGACTATGGGCTCGCATTTGGCGACAGTAAACCCCGCTAGGAACTTAGTCGCAACAACAACATCCTGACCTCTACAGGGGAAGAACCTAATCACCAGTGGTGACGCTATAGGAGCCCTCGACAGGGGCGCGACCGTTGGTCCTATCCTGACATAACTCGTTACGGGCCGTTGGCCTCTTACAATGTGTCTCTTGGTGGCCTGACCGTTCCACATGCCCCACGACGTGTTTGCAATCGGTACAGTATGCCGCGCCCATCATTCTTAGAGATATGGACGCTATGGCAAGTATTTGGATGCGCAGCTAACGACAATTCATACGCGCCAATGTAGATAAGAGAAACAATCCATATACAGAACAACAACCCCTTCGAATGAAGCGTGCTGCAAATAGCATTTCTTCATCGGCGAAGCATCGCAACAGTTATGGGTGATAAAAATGAAACGCATTCGTCCCATGAATAACAACAACAACATCGACACACTCTTCGGTGACGTTCGTGTACTTCCCTCGAAGCAACAGGGGCGGCATATTCTAGTGACTGGGGGCGCAGGTTTCGTCGGGTCGCATCTTTGTGAGAACCTCCTGAAGGCAGGCCACAAGGTTATCTGCCTCGATAATTTCTCAACCGGCCTCGAACGAAATATCCGTCATCTGCGGAACTTCGAACGCTTTAGTGTCCTAAAGCACGATGTTGTTGATCCAATCGATATTGAAGTCGATGAAATCTACAATCTTGCATGCCCAGCATCCCCTCCTCACTATCAGGCCGATCCTGTGCACACTATGAAGACGTGCGTTTTCGGCGCGCTCAATCTGCTGGAGTTGGCGACCCGCACCGGTGCGCGAATTTTCCAAGCCTCGACCTCCGAAATATATGGAGATCCGCTGGTTCATCCACAGGTCGAAAACTATTGGGGGAATGTCAATTCGTTTGGCCCTCGATCATGCTACGATGAGGGCAAGCGCAGCGCTGAAACGCTCTTCTTTGATTTTCACAAGCAGCACGACGTCGAAATCAAGATCGCGCGCATCTTCAACACCTATGGGCCGCATATGCGCCCCGACGATGGCCGGGTCGTCTCGAACTTCATCGTGCAGGCGCTGAAGGGACAGGATATCACCATTTATGGCGATGGTTCGCAGACGCGATCGTTTTGTTTCGTAAGCGATCTGATTGACGGCGTGCGGAGGCTTATGGCAACGCAGCCGTGTTTCAGCGGCCCTGTTAACCTCGGCAATCCCGTCGAGTTCACCATCGGCCAACTCGCAGAACTGGTCATATCGCTCACCGGTTCGCGTTCAAAGACCATTCAAAAGCCCTTACCCACGGACGATCCGCGCCAACGCCGCCCGGATATATCGCTTGCAAAACGTGAACTCGGATGGCAGCCGACGGTGCCGCTAGTCGTTGGTTTGGAAAAGACAATATCTTACTTCGACCGTCTCCTCGCCGAAGAAGCTCATGAACTTGCGGAGATTGCGTGATGTCGTCGCCAAGAGTTCTTGTGACAGGCGGTGCTGGCTACATTGGCAGCCATACCGCCAAACTTCTCCACGCGAACGGCATAGAGCCGATTGTTTTTGACAATCTGTCGACTGGAAATCGCTCTTCGGTGCGATGGGGGGAATTTGTCCATGGCGACATCCTGGATACGTGCGGCCTGGCGCGGATCCTGACGCAATTCAAGCCTGACGCGGTCTTGCATTTTGCCGCATCGGCCTATGTGGGTGAATCCGTCGTGGATCCTGCAAAATATTATCGCAACAATGTCGTCGGGACGCTCTCGCTGGTCGATGCCTGCCGCCAGGCAAACGTCGACAAGCTCATCTTTTCATCGAGTTGCGCAACCTATGGCATTCCTGAATCTCTTCCCATTACCGAGGCAACACCGCAGCAGCCGATCAATCCCTATGGCAGGACAAAGCTGGTTGCCGAGCAGATTGTCAAAGATTACGCAGCCGCCTATCTTCTGAAATATGTCGCGCTTCGATACTTCAACGCTTGCGGCGCCGATCCAGAAGGGGAACTGGGCGAGTGGCATGATCCAGAAACCCATCTCATTCCAAGGGCGCTGCTGGCGGCTGGAGGAAAAATTCCCCATCTCGCCGTCTATGGTGACGATTATCCAACTGAAGATGGAACCTGTATCCGCGACTATATCCATGTAGCGGATCTCGCACGAGCGCATGTGCTGGCGCTTGAACATCTGATCAATGGCGGCCCAAATCTTTGTGTCAATCTTGGAACTGGCCGTGGCTCGTCGATTGGCGAGATCCTCCAGATCATCAACAGCATTACGAAGGGCAAAGTGCCGGTTGAGTGGCATCCAAGACGCGCCGGCGATCCGCCCGCTCTTTATGCCGATCCCACATTTGCGCGTCGCGTTCTCGGGTTTTCGGCCGAATATTCCGATCTGGAGACAATCATCCGCACAGCGGCTCCTTTCTTTGGTTTGGAGCAGCGGACATGACGAACGCACACAAAGGTGGCGCAGCGGTGACCGCACCGTTCCTCGTCCCGGTCCTCACAGGCTATCGCAGAATAGAATATTTGGTCGGCGCAGCCATCTGGCTAGCATTTCTTGTCTATTTCTGGGCCTGGTGGTTGCAGTCGGAGCATTATATCAGCCTTGGGGGCTTTGCTCTGGTTACCGCCATCTTGGCGTGGGTAACCCTTCTGCCAGCTTACTTCGTCATCCTATTCTATCGTGCGCTAAAGCCCGCCGCCTCGCTTGAATTGGCCACCGGTTGCCGTGTCGCCATGGTTGTAACCAAAGCGCCTTCCGAGCCGTTTTCGATCGTGGCTGTGACGCTGAAAGCTATGCTTGCACAGGAGTTTCCGCACGACACATGGCTGGCCGACGAAGATCCTACCCCCCAAACATTGGACTGGTGCAGACAGCACAAAGTCTTCGTTTCGACGCGAAAGAACGCACCGGACTATCACCGCGCCAACTGGCCGCGGCGTACGCGTTGTAAGGAGGGCAATCTTGCCTTCTTCTACGACCATTTCGGCTACGATCGCTATGATTTTGTCGTACAGCTCGACGCAGACCATGTCCCCGTGCCCGGCTATCTCGTCGAAATGTTGCGTCCGTTTGCCGATCCCGGTGTTGGTTATGTATCGGCACCAAGCATCTGCGACCAAAATGCTTCGCAGAGTTGGTCTGCGCGCGGACGGCTTTACGCGGAAGCGAGTATGCACGGTGCACTGCAGGCGGCCTACAATAACGGTCTCGCACCGCTTTGCATCGGATCGCACTATGCAGTGCGCACCGTCGCCCTTCGGGAAATCGGAGGACTTGGACCTGAACTGGCCGAAGATCATTCGACAACATTGATAATGAATGCCCACGGCTGGCGCGGCGTCCATGCGCTTGAGGCAATTGCATACGGCGATGGTCCTCGCACATTTGCAGATCTAGTCACGCAAGAGTTCCAATGGTCGCGCAGCCTTGTCATGCTGCTCCTGCGCTATTCACCAATCTATGTTCCGCGCTTGCCGTTGAGACTGAAGTTCCAATTTCTGTTTTCGCAGATGTGGTACCCGCTATTTTCCGTGTTCATGGCTCTCATGTTTGCAATGCCAATTGTCGCACTTGTGTGTAAGGAGAACTTTGTCGCCGTAACCTATCCAGATTTTCTTGCTCATTTCGCCCCGCTTTCCCTCACTTTGATGCTGATGGCCTATCGCTGGCGTTCGACGGGCACATTTCGTCCGTTCGATGCGAAAATTCTAAGCTGGGAAGCGATGCTTTTCCTCTTCGCACGCTGGCCATGGGCCCTGGCTGGTGCGATTGCCGCTACGCGCGACTGGATCACTGGCTCTCGTGTTGAGTTTCGTATTACCCCCAAAGGGGCAGCGGATGTCGATCCACTGCCTTTGCGGGTTCTTGCGCCCTACGGGCTTTTGTCCGTCGCTTCGGTATTGCCGGTTCTATTTGCTCATGACGTTGGCGAGACACGGGGCTTCTATATCTTTGCGACCATCAACGCGGCACTCTACACGCTTTTATTGCTGACGATCGTCATTCAACACGCTCGTGAGAATGTCGTCAGGTTCGAATCGAGAACCTATCGTCCAGCCTTGATCACAAGCTTGCTTGTTCTGATCGCCCTTCCCGGGTTGGCGACCGTCGAGCGCGGAAGCGAAGGGCTTCAGTCGCTTGCTTGGGGTGCTGGTCGATTGCAACTCTATGAGACGACATACGCAGCAGCCGGTGCCGGACTTGGACGTGGCGATCTCCGTAAATCCACCTTCAACCCGCGGTGGATCCCGGCTGCACAAGACAACATTCTGTCACTGAACGAAGGGCTCAAGGAGACCGAGACAAGATGAACAGAACAACAAATAGAACACCCTTATTTTTGGGGACAGAGGTGACAACGCCGTCATCTAAGGTCAAACGCAGGAAGGCCGGCACGGCCGGGTCGTTTCGCCGGTTTCTCATCATTTCGTGTTGCCTGTCCGTGGCAGGCATTGCCCATGCAGATGAAATTGCCGCCCCGTCGCCGCAAGCGCGGCCAATGACCGCCGTGGAACTTTATATGCTTTACCGCGACAAGTCCTGGGCGTGGTCCGAGGGCGCGGGACGGTTTGACGACTTGTCGCGCCGTTTCACGGCCAGGACCGGTACAGGTAGCACCGCTGCGTCAGCTCAGGGACGATGGATCGTCACCGATGATGGTCGCATGTGCATTGATGCCCAATGGCACATGGCCTCCGGCGTTCACGCCAACATAACTTGCTTCGATCACAGGCTGGAGCGCGGAACTATCTATCAACGCAAAGAGCCAACCGGAGCTTGGTACATCTTCAAGCATGCCGTGTCTGCGCAAAAAGACGAGTTCGCAAAGCTCACAACACAAAATCTCGTCTCATCGGACCTGGCGACCGCCAGCGCCCAGATCAAGGACCAGAAGCAACCCGCCGGCCACACGTTGCCGACATTGCTGGTGAAAGGAAACGACAATGACCGACAACCGAATTAGGACAGCAATTGCTGTCTCATTTGCAACCCTGGCACTCACAGGCTCAGTCTTGGCCGCGAGCACGCCCCGCGGCGTTCCATCCAATGCCGTGCCTCAATCGGCCCAAGCAACCGACAAGCGCCCGATCGTCGGCCCGGATTCTGTGGTTTTTGGTGCCTATGATCCCCATAGTGACTTTAACAACGACCCGAACTCGAAGATCGAACACCTATTCCTGCCGTGGGAAGACGTTGATCTTTCATCCCTAGCTGTTGCCGACGAATACGCGCTCAAACGTGGGCGCAAGCTTCTCATCACGGTGGAACCATGGTCGTGGGCAGTGGGGTGGCGGATGACATCTGCCGCACTTCTCCAGGGCATCCTGGCCGGCAGCTACGACAACAACATGGCCACTGTTTGCTCGCAGGCCGCCAAGCTCAAGAGTTCGGTGACCATTCGCTGGGCTCAGGAGATGGACGAGACCGACAACCAGTTCACATGGTCACACTGGAAACCCGGCGATTACGTTGCCGCATATCGGCGTATGGTCAAAGTATGCCGCGAGCACAACGCGACGGCCAGCTATATGTGGTCGCCGAAAGGCAATCCCGGACTGGCCGCGTTCTATCCCGGAAACGACGTCGTCGATATGATCGGGCTTTCTGTATTCGGCCTCCAACAATACGATAAGGATAAATTTGGAGGCGAAAGGACATTTTCCCAGGCGCTTGCGCCCGGATATCGGCAAGCCGAGGTGTTCGGAAAGCCAATTGTTGTGGCCGAGCTTGGTTATGACGGTGATGCGGCTTACGTTCATAACTGGGCTGAAAATGCCGCAAAAAAATATTCGGAATTTCCCAAACTGACGGCTGTTATCTATTTTAACGACAAGGAGGTCTATCCCTGGCCGCGTCCTTACGGGCTGCCCAACTGGAGAGTGGTCAGCAAACTCATCAATTAGGCAAACAGCACCAAACCACCGGCCTTAGGAGAAACGAGAATGGCTAAATTTCGCGCGCTGCTGCTTCTGGGTGCGATTGTCGCCGCTGCAAGCAGTATTTCATTCGGCGCCGACGCCGCGCAGAGCAAAACAACGAAGCCTCCCGCGGATTCGCGTCCGCTAACCAACGAGGAACTATTCAAACTTTATAACAATCGTTCCTGGATCTGGAAGGATGGTGCCGGATACTTCGCGGTGAGGCAACGCCAGTTTAGCGCCTGGACGGGAGAGAAGAAGGGGTCGTATGGGCTCGGTCGCTGGTTTCTAACCGACCCTGGAAAGTTGTGCTTCAAAGCAATATGGTATGCAGAGACGGGCAAAGCCTCGGCATTGACTTGCTTTAGTCATCGCCAAAAAGGCAATGTTATTTTCCAAAAGCGAGAACCAGACGGCGATTGGTATCCGTTCAAAACGATGCCGGCAAGACGAGGCGATGAATATCGCAACGTCCGGCCTGGAGACTACGTTACCGCGCGATTTAATCGCATGCGCACGAAGCTATCGCAAAGCCAATAGGCGGGCTTTGCGCAAATTGCTCAACGCATCAATTTGACGAACTTATATCCGTGGCAGGTCGGATAGCCATTGTGGTTCGGGCCCGCGCGCAATCTGGCTTCGGCTCAATGAATTGTGCTGTTTCCTTGTCGCGCCGGCCCGAGCAAAATACGAAAAGAGCTATCTCGCAAAACAAGTTGAGGTACGTCCAAATCCGCTTGGCGAGCAAACATAGGGCGCCCGGCCGAGATAAGATGCTGTTACCGGTGTCTCAGGATTGACGGCATTGCCTTTAGCCAGTTTCTTTGATGTCGTTTCTGGCTTCAGCAGCGAATGCGAATATCCGTCCGCCGCCTTTGCCGGCGTCGCGGTACTTGAGCAAATAACCACGACCATGGCAGCCGCCAGTGTTGCGACCGCTGAACTTAATGCAGACGCTGTTTTATGTTTAACTTGGCGGACCTCGCCCACATGGAAGCAAGTCCTCGTTCCATTTCTACTAAACATCTCTCGGCACTCCTTGGGACTGATATATCGTGTGTAAGCCACAAGATATGACGGGACATTTAAAAGAATGGCTACAATCACATCCGTGTGGAGTATTTATAGATGAAGAATGAAAACTGCTAGGTCCGTCACGGGGCCCCAGTAGCGGCCGGAATACTTCACTTTCGATTGTTAGTTATCGTTGGAAGTTGATATTCTTCCAGCCTTAAGCCTCGATTTTCCACAGAATAAGCTCGCTTTGGAGCGGCCCCAGCTAGGACTGTTTAAATCAAAGCCAGAAGATGACGGCTGCTGCGATGCATATGCTTGAGAAGAAGGTGTGGGCACAGCGATCATATCGGGTGTGAATTCTGCGCCAGTCCTTGAGCTTGCCAAACATGTTTTCGATCTCGTGGCGCTTTTTGTAGAGCGCCGGATCATGCGGGATGGCCACCTTGCGGTTTGCCCGTGACGGAATGCAGGCAGATATCTTGCGCTCCGCCAGGGGGTTCCGAAACCAGTCTGCATCATAGCCCTTGTCGGCCAGCAACGTCTTGGCCTTGGGAAAGGCGTGG
Organism: Rhizobium sp. 2YAF20; assembly: GCF_052114685.1. Taxonomy (NCBI): domain Bacteria; kingdom Pseudomonadati; phylum Pseudomonadota; class Alphaproteobacteria; order Hyphomicrobiales; family Rhizobiaceae; genus Rhizobium; species Rhizobium sp. 2YAF20. The sequence continues at coordinate 25,300 of NZ_JBFRFF010000058.1, forward strand.
AGCATCTTCGTGGCTCCTTTGCAATCGCTCATCTGCCCCTCGCTCAAGAGCAGGATCAGTGACCGCCCGTGATCATCGCATGCAGCATGCAGCTTGGAGTTCAACCCGCCTTTGGTGCGTCCGATACGATGCGTGAGATTTTCATGCAGATTTTGACATATGATGTGAGAATTGGTCGTCGACAGACTGTTTTTGCAATGAGCGATCCATCTACAATGACCTACGGGCGAGAGCAATGATGGCTTTGGCAGCATTTTCAACGACATCGCGGACCACGCAAGCCAATCGCGAACGTTTCGTAGTTGCACTTTCGCGGTAGGGACGCCCATTACTGGGCGCCCGCCGCTCAGATCCGAGCGAGCCCGATTCGAGCACTCGGCTCCTACCTTGGGTGGCTGACGGCGAAGCGTCACTGGGCCACGGGTGAAGGATGCGCGGTTTGGGGAGCCAGTCGTCAGTCAGCTTCGTCATGCGGGCCCAGGTGAAACCGTCTCGCCGGCTGCGCCGCCGAAGCGTCCGCCGCCAGAGGTCGGTCACATGGTGCCGGAACGCCGAGAGCTTTCGGCCATTCGTCGGGACCGCATAATAGGCGAAATGACCTGTCACGACCTGCCTCAGCCACTTCCCCTGTTCGGGGATGGGCCAATGCATCCGCCGCCGCAACTCCGCCTTGATGTCCTTGAGCTTCGCCCGCATGCGGTCGCTTCGGGTCTTCCGCTGAAGCTGGAAGCGCCCTTTGCGTGTTTTCCCGCAGATGAACGTGAACCCCAGGAAGGTGAAGGTCTCCGGTTTGCCGAGCCCGCGCTTCTTGCGATCGACCGCCGCGAAGCGGCCGAACTCAATCAGGCGGGTCTTGTCCGGATGGAGTGACAGCGCAAACTCCTCAAGCCTCGCGCGCATCGCATCGAGGAAGCGACGAGCATCCTCCTCGCGCTCGAAACCAACGACCACATCATCGGCATAGCGCACGATGATCATATCGCCGGTGGCCTCACGCTGTTGCCAGCGCTGGGCCACACCCCCTTGCGGGGTACCGCAATCGCGCTCTATCCTTTGTCCATCCTGTTCCAAGGGCGCCGTCAGCCATCTTTCGATATAGAGCAACGCCCATTTGCACTTCACATGCTTGTGGACGGCCTTGAGCAAGAGTTCGTGCGATATGTTGTCAAAGGAAGACCCGACACACTACCCACCACCGAGACCTTCCTGACACTGTTATGATAACGCGCAAGAAGCATGCGTTCGAAGGATTGCAGCTGATTGTGATCGGTGGTCTGACGCGTAGAGGGGTCTCGCTGCTTCTCGTTGTTCTGCCGGATGGTAGCCGCTCTCTCGTACCCGTTGCATGGACGGACTGGATGGCAGACAGCGCCGCCACGGTTTCATCATC
>NZ_JBFRFF010000059.1:0-26423 GCF_052114685.1 Rhizobium sp. 2YAF20
GGTAACCGACGAACTGAGAGAGCACACTTTAGCGCAGTGGCCGCAGACGGCTTCGTCACCATGCAGGAAGCCACCCGGGCATTGGGCGTCACGCGCCAGACCGTGTTGCACCGTGTAAAACGCGGCGAACTTGAGGCTGCCCATGTCACCAAAGGTGGCAAAATAGGCTTACGTATCAAACTCATAGACACGCAGCCTACTCTCTTTTAACAGACCACATAAACCTGGAGGCAGTATGAAGCAGGATCCAATAGGCCTTTAATATCAAACTCTAGAACCCAATCGTATTTCCAGCACCGCTGACGCGTGACCCCTATGGCGTCCAGAGCAGATTTGCCCGGCCGGTAGCCATAGGAATCTGGCCGAAAGATCTGAACAAGTTCCGGTTCAATGAGCCGTTTGACCACCATTTGCGCGCATCTTTCACGCAGCTTTACGACATGTCTCTCGTCCATCTCCTTTCTGTCTGCATGTCTCTGCAGCACACGCTCAATGGCCTGCCTGCCGGTTTCCCCTGTCAACGCTTCGACGGCATCCTCGCGGATGTCTGCGCACGGCTCGGGGCCGATGTGGATCGCTATTCCTTCATCGTAGTGGACTCTCACCACCTACTCCTTGCCGGTCTCCCGGCGCACTAGCTTGAGATTCTCTTCGTCAAGAATCTCAAATTATCTGCCAAAGAAATTCGAAACAGCCGCATTCTCACATTAAAACAGCCGCATTCTCACATTAAGTGCCAAACGACAGCTGCGTCAGGCCAGTCTGATAGGAAGGACCGCCCTGATTTGCCTCGAATTCGCCCGATCGTTGAAGTGCAATGCATGCATCACCCGTTTTTGCCAACTACGATGAAACGAAGGCCCGAATGATCCAGGACAAAGCCACGGTAGGGGTGGTGGTGCCGATGTTCAATGCCGAGAGAACCATTCGTGCGACCCTAACCAGCATCTGCCAGCAGAGCCACGAGGCACTGGACATTGTCGTGGTGGATGATGGTTCGACGGACCGAGCCGCGTCAATCGTGGCCTCCTATGCCAAGAACGATCGGCGTATACGCCTTATAAGGCAGCCGAACGCGGGTGTTGCGCACGCTCGCAACAGCGGTGCGGCTGCTACCGATGCGGCGTTTCTGGCGTTTGTCGACGCCGATGATCTTTGGGCTCCATCCAAGATCGCGCTGCAGCTGCGCGTCCTGCAGGACGGTGGCTCTTCAGCAGGCCTTGCATATTGCTGGTTTGCCCATATCGACGAGGACGGTCGGGTATTCTCATTGCACAACCAGCCCGATGCCGATGGTGGCGTGCTGCAGCGCATGTGCAGAAAGAATTTTGTCGGTAACGGAAGTTCGATGCTTGTCCGTCGCTCCGCATTCGAGCAGGCGGGGCAATTCGATCCTTCCCTGAGGACGAGGAACGCACAGGGCTGCGAGGACCTACTAATGTGCCTCAGAATAGCGGAACGTTACGAGTTCCGTGTTGTGCCTCAACACCTTGTGGGTTACCGAATGACGAACACCAACATGTCGAGCGATGTCTTGCAGATGCTTCGTTCCTGTGAAATTGTGCTTGCAGAGTTTCGGGAAAAATATCCGCAATTCTGGGGCGATCTCGATGCACATTTGGTCGACATGATCCATTGGCTGGCTGTGAGAGCTTTGGTTGAGGGGAGGTTTTTCGCGGCCTGCGACCTATTGAAGAAATCCTTCGTCCTGGATCCAAGCACCGCGATTTCTCGTCTGCCTGACATGGTCAACGTGTACTGCCGGGCCAGATTGATCCCCCGCTGGATCAAAGTTCGAGCGAAACGGATGCTAAACAAGGACGCCGAATTTCGGCCTCTTTATAGCGAAATGAGTTGGTGAAGATGTCAATCATACCAAACCGGCTTGCAAACGTGCTGGAAGCAGATCTGCGGAAGACGTTGGGCGTGGCCGGGTGTGCAGGCGTCCGCCATGTGGATTTAGACATCCAGGTTGCTCCCGAAGACTGTGATGCCGGCATGATCGTCTTGTGGCGCGGTCGGCTGCCTGTCGGGCATTTGCTTAGGGGGAGCGACGGTCATTGCCGCGTTACCCCAATTGCCGCCGCTCAAGACTCAAGACCGAGCCCACCGGTTCTCAACCTGCCGAGCGCTAGCGTTGTCATTTGCACGCGCGACAGGCCGAACGAGTTGCGGCGCTGCCTCTCCTCCCTTCCCCAGCAAAGCTTCCCACCGGCAGAGGTCATCGTGGTCGACAACGCATCGAGAGGCGACGAAACGCGCGAGGTCGCGCTCGCCGCCGGCGCAATCTACCTACGCGAGGATCGGCCTGGCCTGGATATTGCTCGCAATCGGGGGGCTGAGAGAGCGTCCTCGGCAATCGTTGCATACACTGATGATGACGTTCTGCTTCATCCGCATTGGCTTGAGCAGTTGGTTGCTGCGTTCGACAGACCTTCGATAGGCGCGGTGACGGGTCTTGTGCTGCCCGCCGAGATTGCGACCGAAGCTCAGCGTCATTTCGAGACATTCTGGAGCTTCGGGCAGGGCTATGCACCCCAGGTTTTCCGCGCGGCCGACTTTGCCGCCAGCAAGCACGAGGTGTTCCCTGCCTGGAAAATCGGTGCCGGCGCCAGTATGGCGTTCCGGAGCGAAGTCTTTGACCGCGTCGGATTGTTTGACGAGCGCCTCGACGTCGGTCAGGCCGGATGTTCAGGCGACTCCGAATATTGGTATCGGCTGCTCGCCAATGGATATGACTGCCATTACCAGCCCAGCTCTGTCGCATTTCATTTCCACAGGCGAACCATGGAAGGTCTGGCCAAGCAGATCTACTCCTATATGCGCGGTCACTCAGCCGCGTTGCTCGTCCAGCATGAGCGAACTGGCGTCAAGGCGAATTTGAAACAAGCTTTCAAATGGAAGCCACTTTGGTACCTCAGCAGAGTTCGCAGGACACTGCTTGGACGCCGCGTCCCTGAGGATCGTTTCCTCTGGCAGGAAATCGCCGGCTATATTTCGGGACTCCTGTTCTACATCCGAACCAGGCGCGAGTAAGACGGCGTGGCGGATAATCCCTTGGTTTCAATCGTAGTCCCTGCGCGTAACGCCGCGGTGACGCTGAGACAAGCGCTCGATTGCCTCCTCGGTCAGTCCATTGCTGATTGGGAGGCGATCATCGTCGATGATGGCTCGACCGACGGTACCGACGCGATCATCGCCAGCTATGTGGAGCGCGATGCCCGATTTCGGACGGTGAATTCTTGCGCCCATAGCGCCGCGGGCGCGCGCAATGAAGGGATTTCGACGGCGCGCGGCCGCTGGCTCATGTTCCTAGATGCGGACGATTGGGTGGACGCCAGCTTCCTTGAGAAAATGCTGGCCGCCCTGGAAGCCGCTCCCGATCCGGTGGCTGGCTATTGCGGTTCGCGGCGAGTGATGCCCGATGGCGGACTCACCCCGTCGAGTATCGCGACGGAGGTTGCGATCCAGCCCTTCGAGACATTCGCGCGCCGGTGTGCCATCCGCACTCACGCATTGCTGATCGATCGGGCGACAATTGTCGAGTTGGGCGGTTTCGATGTGTCACTGCGCACCTGTGAGGACTGGGATTTGTGGCAGCGCGTCGGACGTCTAGGCAAACGTTGGGTGATGGTCGACGAGCCGCTCGCTTTCTATCGGGCGAGCCCCAACTCGCTCACCCGCAACTCGACGCAGATGCTGGCAGACGCGGCAATCGTGATCGCCCGCGGCTTTTCTGCTGACCCCAGGGTCAAACACCCCGCTTCGGCACACGCCAATGGAGCGACCTCTGAGGACGGCCGCGCCGCGCCCGAAGCACTCGCGTGGTTCGCACTCTGGAACGCCGCATCGGATTGCGACAGCGGCCGCTGCTCGATCAACCCGCAGACCCTGCATGCGCTCCCATCCAGATATGAATGGGCGCGTGAGGTCGCTAACGTGATCTTTGACGGCCTGATGGTAGGAAGTTTATCGGTGCCTGCGCAATTGGCTGCCAGGTGGGACAGGTTCGGCGGCCCCCTCACCGAGTTGATCATCGAACTCGGCAAGGTCTGGGGCGATCCCGTCGCGGGTCGCCGCGTGCAATATCATCTCGAGCGAATGCTTCTCGACTTCGACGACCTTGCCGCGCCGCGCCGGCTGGCGCGGACGCTCGGAATTCGCGTCGATGCTCAAAATCCGACCTCGACCGAGCTGCCGGAAGGGATCGATCAAATCTATGCCTACCTAATGATAGATGGCCAGATACAGGCCCTCGCGCAGTTCGGTGTGCTCGGGAGAGTGACAAGGCGTCATTGGATTGAACTGATCCTGAATTTCGAGCCACCGTTGGAGGCTCTCTCCGGTTATCAGCGCTTGGCGTTCCGCTTCTGGAAGGGTGCAGCGCGACTCGAGAGCCGATCGCGGGTACCAGCGTTGCAACAGGGCGCCGGAGCCTACAAGGCAAAGATGTTTGCAGCAAAGGCATTGCTGTCAATGGCAGGACGCCGGTCTGATCAGGACAGCCACTACGGCAAACTCGCGCGGTTGGCAGAGGAAGCGCAGCGGCTGGTGCGATCGAGCACTGAAGCGACAGAGCCTCCTGCACCGCCGCGCCATGCATCGACCGAGGATAAGCGCGACAATGATCGCATGTCATTCTGGGATCGCCATTTCGCGACCGAGGATCCCTGGAACTATGGTTCGCCCTACGAGCAGGAAAAATATGAGCGGCAGCTCGAAATTCTGCCGGCTGGTCCTATAGGACGAGCGCTTGAGCTTGCCTGTGCGGAGGGCCACTTCACACGGCAGCTGGCGCTGCGCGTGGGCCATTTGACCGCAACCGACATCTCCGCCGTAGCGATCGAGCGAGCGCGTGCGCGATGCAGGGACCAGCTGAATGTCGAGTTCGGCGTACTCGATTTTTCCGCGGATACCTTGCCAGGTGGGATGGATCTCATCGTCTGCTCGGAAGTGCTCTATTTCCTGGACGATCTCGCCGAGTTGCAGCGCTTGGCCACAAAACTGGTCGAGGCGCTAGCGCCCGGCGGCAGTTTCATCAGTGCACACGCGTTCGTGCTTTGTGACGATATGGAACGGACGGGCTTCGATTGGGACAACAAATTCGGTGGACAAGTGATCTCAGAGACGCTGGCGGCGACCGAAGGCCTCGTGCTTGAGCGATCTATCCAGACCGATCTCTATCGCATAGACCGCTTCCGCCGCCCGTCACCGCAAAATGTGGCGACGGAACCGACGGTCGAACATGTCCCGATCCGCGCGCCAATCGAAACAGAGGTCGCGCGAAACATCGTCTGGGGTGGCGCGCGGGCGCTGCGCCGCGATGTCGCACGCGAGCGGCGGCAGCGTATTCCAGTTCTCATGTATCACAGCGTCTCCGAGGACGGCCCGGCTACGCTCGCCCGTTACCGGTTCACGCCCGCCGCGTTCGACAGCCAGATGAGATGGCTGCGCGCCAATGGCTTTCACGCAATCATGTCCGAGCAGCTGGAATGGTTCTTCGCCAACCGTCACCCTTTCGTTGGCCGCCCGGTGCTCATCACCTTCGACGACGGCTTCCAGAACTTTGCCGACCATGCTTGGCCGACCTTGCGCGCGAACGACCTGACCGCGGAAGTGTTCCTGGTGACGGACCTGGTGGGTGAAAGTGCAATGTGGGATGCCGATCGCGGATCGCCGACGCCGCTCATGGACGCCGGGACGGTGCGACGCCTCGCCGCCGAAGGTGCATTCTTCGGAAGCCATCTGGCGACGCATCGCGCGATCGATGGTCTATCGAGTTCCGACCTGGCCGCCGAGCTATTGCGCTCACGTATGTTCATCGAGCGGTGGACCGGCCGGCCGTCGATGGCGCTCGCGGCACCTTTCTCTGTCACCGACCGACGGCTTGGCCGGCTGGCCAAGGAGTGCGGCTACAGAATCGGCTTCGGCGGCAGACACGGGCCAGCGAACCTCGATTGCGATCCGATCGACCTTCCCCGCATAGAGATCCGCGGGGATCGCTCGCTCGATGACTTTGTTGCCATTGTAGAGGCCGTGCTCGAATGAAGGGCGAACTTGTCAGTGTCATTATTCCCGCTCACAACGCGCAAGATACAATCGACGAGACGCTCCGCAGCGTTCGCTCGCAGTCCCACCGCGCGCTCGAGATTGTTGTCGTCGACGATGGATCGCGCGACCAGACTATCGCCATCGCCCGACATCACATGGCGATCGACCCGCGGGTGCGACTGATCGAGCAGGCAAACGCCGGCGTGGCCGCCGCCCGCAATACTGGTTGGCGAGCGGCGCGATCCGATCTGATTGCATTCGTCGATGCCGACGATCTCTGGGCGCCGACCAAGATCGAGCAGCAGCTGGCTGTGTTCGATCGGACGGACGAGAAAGTGGGGCTTGTCTACTCCTGGTATTTGGTGATCGATGGCCAGAGCACGGTAACTGATGATCAGCATCGGCCAAACTGGCGGGGCGATGTGCTTGAACGGCTTTTCCACGGCAATTTCGTCGGCAACGGCAGCGCCGCCCTGGTGCGCCGGCAGGCACTCATCGACGCCAACGGTTTCGAGAGTCGGCTGCGCGAGGCGGGCGCGCAGGGTTGCGAGGATTTCCTCTTCTATTGTCGCGTCGCCGAAAGGTATCACTTCGAAGTCGTGGAAGAGCCGCTGGTCGGGTATCGCTTTCTGCCGGGAAATATGTCGAGCAACATGCCTCGCATGTTGCGGTCCTGGATGCTTGTGGTGGACGAGATGCTCGGTCGCCACCCGAATGCTGCACCTGCGTTGCGCGAGGGCCTGCATTTCTATTCGGCGTGGCTCCTGGAGCGGACCTTGCGCCAGAGACAACCGCGCCATGTCCTTCCGATCCTGTCACTGCTGTTTCGCCATCATCCCGCAATCGCCATGCGGATAATCGCCGTCGATCTGCCGCGGATCGGCACGCATTTGGCCAAGCGCGTCGTGACGAGGCTGGTGCGTCGTCGCCGGCCGGTCTGCCCGCAGGTGACAGCGCGCTTCCCAACCGGGGAACTGAAATGAACGAAGCGAAAGACGCCATACGCCGCGGTGCGGTCCGAGCTTCGTTGCGCGATCTTTCGCACCTGCTTCGCATCGTTGGGAAGCAACGCTGGGCGACCCCTGCTTTGCTCGCGCTGGGCTTTCTGTCATCCCTGGCGGAGACGCTGGGCATCACTCTGATCCTACTGTTCCTTTATTTGGCGTCCAACCGGATCACGGAGGCAGGAAGTGGCTTTCAGGGTCGAGCGCTGGGCATGGCAGTGGCCTGGTTTGGTGGCGCTACCCGACTCGGCTTCGCAATCCTCCTGCTGATTCTCGCGCGTGGAGCGCTGGCGCTGGCATACTCATTGATAAGCTCCAGCATCGGCGAGCGGATCAGCGAACGCGCGCGCAACCTCGTCCACGAACAATATTTAAGAGTCGCATTCGGATCCATCCAACGGCACGAGCAATCGCAGCTCATGGAAGTGCTCGGGACCGAATCTTGGTTGGTCGCGCAAGCGTATGGGGCTGTCACCCGACTTATCATAAACAGCTGCTCGATCTTCGTTTTCGCCGTCTTCCTGCTTACGATCTCCTGGAAGATCCTGCTGATTGCAGCTCTCGGCTCAATTGCGATCTCGGCGATCTTGCGCATCTTTTCGCAGCCCGCGCGTGACCTGGGGCGTCAGGTGAAGAAGATCCATCAATCGCTCGGCGAGCACATGCTCATGACGCTCCAGGCGTTGCGGACCATCCGCGCCTATGGGCAGGAGACACTTCATCAACGCCGCTTCGTGCAATCGTCGGCCGCGGCGCGTAACGCCTCGTTGTCCCTAATCCGCCTTGCGTCGTGGATCGGCCCGACCACCGAGATTGGCTATCTGGGGATGTTGGGCTCTATCGTCCTGGTATCTGGGTGGTGGCACATCAGCTTCGAGGTGACGCTGGCCGCTGTCGCGCTGCTATATCGGTTGCAGCCCCATACGCAGGAGCTCGAAAGCAACCTGCTGTTTCTGGCGCAGGTGCAACCGCAACTGCGCTCAGTCCTAGAGATGATCCGGTCCGAGGACAAGGAATATCCATCGCAGGGAACTATCGCGCTCAGGAATTTGAATGCGAGTATCGTCTTCGAGCACGTAAGCTTTGGGTATGATCCAAACACGCCGGTGCTCACTGACCTGTCGTTCGAGATTCCAACGGGAGTAACTACGGCACTGATCGGCGCAAGTGGCGCCGGCAAGACTACGATCGTGAACCTCCTCCTGCGGCTATACGAACCAACCTCCGGGGACATCAAGATTGACGGCACCCGGTTGGAAGACATCAGGCGGGACGATTGGCTTTCCAAGATCGCCGTAACGGGTCAGGACGTCGACCTGGTCGAGGGCACGGTGACAGACAACATCCGAATGGCCAAAGCCGATGCGACCGAAGAAGAGATCATTGCAGCCGCCCGCAGTGCCGGCGTCGCGGCGTTCGTCGAGGACCTTCCCGACCGCTATGATACCTGGATCGGGCAGGAAGGGCTACGATTTTCGGGCGGACAGCGGCAGCGCATTGGCCTTGCGCGGGCTGTACTGCGCGATCCGGACTTCCTGATCCTGGATGAGGCGATGAACGCACTCGATACTGCGCTCGAGGACCAGGTGCGACGTGCGATTGATCGGCAGCTTGGCAAAAGGACAATTTTGCTCATCACGCACCGCATCGAATCGGCGCGTGACGCCGCAAATGTCATTTGGATAGAGAACGGCAGTGTCAACAGCCAAGGGCCCGCCTCTGTCATTGTTCCTCTGTATCAACATCACCAGCACGAAATTGTATGTGCCTCTGAGGCTGAGAGTAAGGGGCGGTAACCCTGCCTTAATTTCTTCAATTGGCTTTACGGCTGACACCAGCGACTCGGTCCGGTGCGGGCGGCAAATCAAGATCAAGAGTTTTTCGCTCGGCGCAGTCGCTGCTCTCTCGATGACAGACGGGTAGGCTAGCCGCCAGCGAACCTATCACTCGCGACGATACCAGGCTAGTGCCGTTCCGACGATGTTATCGATTCCGGATTGCTCAGGGACCCAACCGAGTTCCCGCTTCGCCTTGCCGGCGGCGGCTACGAGCGCTGGCGGGTCGCCTGCCCGGCGCGGACCGTAAACCACAGGAAGGCGCGATCCCGAAGCCCGGCTCACCGCATCCACCAGCTCTTTCACCGTCGTTCCAGTTCCAGTACCGAGATTGTAGACGTGGACACCCTTGTCGCTGAGAAGCTTCTCCCCTGCCAGGACGTGAGCACGCGCGAGATCGGCGACATGGATATAGTCCCGAACTGCGGTCCCATCGCGGGTGTGGAAATCGGTGCCGTTGATAGTAAAAATCCGACCCGGCCTGATCGCCGCCTCGATAGCGAGGGGAATGACGTGTGTTTCCGGCTCATGCCGTTCGCCAATCTTGCCGTCGGGATCGCACCCGGCAGCATTGAAGTACCGAAGCACGACAGCGCTGAGGCCATGGGCATACGAGAGATCGTCCACCATCCGCTCTATGATGAATTTCGACCATCCATAGGGATTGATGGGAGACTGCGGATGCATTTCGTCAATCGGAGAGCGCACTGGAACGCCATAGGATGCGCAGGTGCTGGAAAAGATCAGCTTGCCGACACCGGCCTTGAGCATTTCCTCGAGCAAAACCAACGATCCGAAACTGTTATTTCGGTAGTAGAGTTCCGGGTGCTCGACAGACTCGCCGACATAGGCATAGGCGGCGAAGTGCGCCACGACATCCGGCCGATATTGTCGTAGCGCCGCCGACACGGCTGCGGCGTCGGAAATGTCGCCTTCGACAATCGGTCCCCATTTGACAGCGTCGCGCCAACCACGCGAGAGATTGTCATACGCAATGACCGACCAACCGGATTCGGCGAATGCCTTGCAACAGTGTGATCCGATATAGCCGGCCCCACCGGTGACCAAGACTGTCTTCATTCGGCACCCGTGGGCCTTACATACCCCGATGAGACCAAGCCTTCGAAATAGGCAATTGTCTTGGCAAGACCGTTGCGCAATGCGGTTCTTGGCTTCCAATTGAGCTCACGCAAGGCACTTGCGATATCCGGCTGTCGCTGCCTTGGGTCGTCGACGGGCAAAGGCAGAAATCTGATCTTCGACCGGCTTCCAGTAAGTTCGATCACAAGATTGGCGAGTTCGAGCATCGTGAATTCGACCGGATTGCCGAGGTTGATCGGACCGGTAACGTCGTCCCCCGTTTGCATCAGGCGGACCAGACCGTCGATCAGATCGTCGACATAGCAAAATGAACGTGTCTGCTGGCCGGAGCCGTATACCGTTATCGGCTCGTTTTGCAGTGCCTGCATGATGAAGTTGGAAACCACGCGGCCGTCGTCCGGACGCATCCTCGGACCGTATGTGTTGAAGATGCGCGCTACCTTGATCCGCAGCATGTGCTGTCGCCAATAGTCGAAAAACAGGGTTTCGGCACATCGCTTCCCTTCATCGTAACATGAACGGGGGCCTATTGGGTTTACCCTACCCCAGTAGTCCTCGGTCTGCGGGTGAACTTCAGGGTCGCCGTAAACTTCGGACGTGGACGCCTGAAGGATCTTTGCCCGAACCCGCTTAGCGAGCCCCAGCATGTTGATCGCTCCATGCACGCTGGTCTTCGTCGTCTGGACCGGATCGTACTGATAGTGGACGGGGCTTGCCGGACAGGCTAGGTTGTATATTTCATCAACCTCTACGTAGAGTGGAAACGTCACATCATGGCGAATGATCTCGAAGGATCTGTTGTCGAGCAAATGGGAGACGTTTTTTCGGCTACCGGTGAAGAAATTGTCGACACATGCAACCTCGTGACCTTCACCAAGCAGCCGCTCGCACAAAAACGATCCCAGAAAACCCGCGCCCCCAGTTACCAGGATTCGTTTTACCTGCTGCATCTCGGAATCTCCAAGGCGATCTAGTCAAGACTAATACCATAATAGCCTGCCGACGGGGCGACTTACCAGCCGCCTGCGTTCAATTTTCGTTGCCGATCTCTTGTGTGGCGAGATCAGATGACCGCGACGCGATTAGGATGCATGGCTCGAAAACGCCAGCATCACGCTGATCGCTTGAACTAGGAAGCCCGCGCCTCTGGCACAATGTAGGCCGGCCAGATTTTTCAGCACTGTTGCAGAGATCAAATTTGGCGCGATATAACCCTACCCCCTGCGTTTCTCATGCAACGCGCTCGAATTCCGGACGACCAAGTTCAGTCAGAAAGCGTGATCCAGCGCGTTGATCCTCCAGGCCGGAGGCTTCAAGGCGCACGGGTAATTACTCGCGGTTTACGCGCAACGCCAGCCCAGGCTCGCGCGTTCGTCGACACCGAAACACCATCAAACATGTCTCCAAGAAATAGCAGCAAGGTGGCAAACAGGCCCACTGAAGGATCGCGCGTCCCCACTCGATCTCAGCTATGCCAGTCGGTGGCAGACGTAACATGTTGTGCGGTCGTCGTTGCATGATCATTGAGCGCATAGGCGTGGACATAGTCTATCTTGAGCTGCGAACCGTGATCGAGACCATTGGTTGGCGTTCCGGCGACGCCTCCGACAGCCAGATCTACTAACATATACATGGGCTTATTCATGTCGCTCGGCGTGTTCGCATGCGCCACAGCTACATCGTCGAAATACCAAACAATCTGATCTTTGTCCCAAAGGACGCCGTAGTTGTGAAATCCGTCGGTGCTTGGCACGTGCACGGCCGTCGACTGCATTGTATGCGTCCCGGTAGCGTTCGAATGAGCGGTAACGTTGACAGTATTGGGATCCTGGCCGCGCATCTCGACAACGTCCAGTTCAGGCGGCCATGAGCCATCTTGTGGCAGGAGCCAAAAGGCGGGCCAGACACCCGTGTCATTGGGCATGTCGGCGCGAATTTCGAAATATCCATAAGTCTGAGCGAAGGACGAATGCGTCGTTAGAATACCGGAGGTATAATTGTAACCGTCGATCAAGCCTTTAATCGCAGCAGGCGTTGGTTCGGCCGATATCGTCAGGACGCCGTTTGCGACGGAAAAGGGATTGACCGCCTGTGTCGGGGCATAGGCCGGATTGATGTACCATTGCAACTCGCCATTGTTCGGCAAAGTGCTGCCCTTGTCGGGTGCCCAGGGGAACTTCGCATCCCATGTGCCGGTGGTCCCGCTATGCAGGGAGAGACTGTTGAAGTCGTCGGAAAAGGTTTGCGTCAGGGCAGAGCGGTCAAGGCTCAGGGAGAACTGGTTGGCATGGAGATCCGCAGCAGTCTTGTTGGCAAAAACAAGGCTTTCTCCACCGCCGAGATCAAGCTTGAGATTCGCGCCTTGCTGTGTCACGTGCTGCACTACCTGGTCGAAGGAGGTAAAGCCGTATTTGTTGAGACGGACAACGTCATCGCTTCCAAAATCCGTGATCAGGTCGCTGCCATTGCCACGAGTGAATATAAACGTATCGGCTCCGCCGCCCCCGATCAGCACATCGTTTCCAGCACCACCATCGATCGTCTGACTGCCGGAGCCGCCGGTTATGATGTTGTCGGCAGAATTTCCAAAGGCGTAGCTTCCATTGCCGGTAACGGTCAGGTTCTCGAAGTTGTCCGGAAGGGTATAGCTCATCCAGGTATTGATCGTGTCGACACCCTGTCCCGGCAACTCCGAGGCGTGATTGATACTGGAATACAGATAGTAGATGTCGTCGCCAGTGCCGCCGCTCATCGTCACGTTGACGGAACTGTCGCCCCACATGGAATCGTTTCCTGCCGTGCCATAGAGGAGAGGACCGGAACCGGTTGCAGAAAAGAACCCTGTCGAGCTTCCGCTGTAGGGGAGCGCGATTCCCAAGGCGTTGGTGACCGTCTGACTCATTGAAACACCCATCGGTTTGACATGTCTGCTCTCACGATCGAAGTCTATCATTGCCTCCGTCTTTCGGAGAACGGCAAACGCCCCAGACGGGGCAATGCGTCCAGAGATCCCCTCAAAAATGGCAACAGGTTTAACGTATGCTCGGCGGATGACATATGGGGACTGCGATATGTTTCATTGCGGGGCCACCCAAGGCGACCCGTTCTTTATTGCGGCTGAACAAGATCGTGAACGATCTCAAATGCGGCTCGTGAGCCGAGCGAAGGCGTCCCAATCATGACGATTGACCGGTCGAAGGAGCTACTCTTCTTTGAAGGCCCGCGCCATCTGATCGGTGAATGGTTTTGTCAAATAGGCAAGCGCGGTACGATTGCCCGTCTGAATGAAAGCCTCCACCGGCATGCCAGCGACAGGCGCGAGATTGCCGAGCTTCATCCACTCTTCATCAGGAACCTTCACGCGCAGGCTATAATAGCTTTGGCCGGTTCGCTGATCCGTCGTCAGATCGGCCGATACGTTCATGACGGTGCCGTTTAACTCTCGCGTATCCCGTTGGCTGAAAGCGGAGAGGCGAAGGACGACGCTTTGGCCGCTCGTCACTTGGTCGATGTCCTGAGGAGACACTTTAACCTCCGGCGTCAGAGCATCCTGGCTTGGCACGATCTGCATGACTGCTTCGCCCGGCGCAACGACAGCGCCAGGCGCGTGGACCGCGAGTTGATGCACGATGCCCGCCTGAGGAGCGCGAATATCAATATGCTTCAATTCATCCTGTGCCGCGATCAGCCGCTCTGAGTATTCGCCGGTTTCGCTTTGAGCCTGACGAAGCTGATCAGAGACCTCGCTTCGCTGGTCGTCATCCACCTGGATGATTTGCAACTCGGTCTCGGCGATCTTTCCCTTGGTTTCTGCTGTCGATGCAACCAGACTCCCGAGTTGACCGGAGAGGTCGGCCGCGTCGCGCTGCAGGGAATAAACCCGTGTTGCCGGAATTATACCCTGCTGCAGCAATGGCTGCAGCGTCGCAAGTTCCTTGCCAATGATCTCGATTGCCGACCGTTTTCCATCCTGCTGAGCGTTGAGCCCATCAACCTCCTGTGCAAGCTGATGAATTCTTTCTTTGAGTTGAGCCTTCCGGCCGATCTTCGACGCCTGCCGATCGTCGAACAATCGCGTCTCACCCGCCATCATCTCTGCAATTTCCGGCAATCGGCCTGCAGCGGTCAGTGCTGCCGGAAACGCGACCGCATTGTTGACGTCGCGCTCCGACTCCAATCTCGCCGATCTGGCGGCCAGCTCGCTCAGCCTTTTTGAGACAATGGCAAGATTTGCAAGCGTTTGGGTGTCGTCAAGGTGGATGAGTATCTGGCCGGCCTGCACGCGGTCGCCATTCTTGACGAAGATTTCACCGACCGTCCCGCCCTTGAGATGCTGGACAGGCTTGACATAGCTGTCGACAACCAGCGTGCCCGAAGCGATTACGGCGCCAGAGATTTGTGTCGTTGCGGCGAGACCACCCAACACGCCCACAAGCAGAAAGACCGTCGCAAGAGCAGTCAGTGTCAGACGGCGAATAGCCTCCTCGGCCAAAGGTGCGGGGTATCCTGTCATTCGGCGGCATCCTCCCCGGCGATCATCAGCCGCATCGGGGCCGACGCTGGCACCGAAGTCCTCGTCGCCTTCCCCAAGATTTCGTCCTTCGGTCCGAAAGCCCGTTGCTGGCCATTGGCCAAGATCAGCACCTTATCGACGGCAGCCAGAGCACTTGGCCGATGAGCGATCACGATCACCACCCCGCCCCTTGCCCGAATACCCAAAATCGCGTTCGTCAGGGCACCCTCGCCCTCTGCATCGAGATTGGAATTCGGTTCGTCCAGAACGACCAGAAACGGATCGTTATAGAGGGCTCGCGCCAAAGCGATGCGCTGCCGTTGACCGGCTGATAAAGCCGAGCCGCGGTCGCCGATATCGGTATCGAAACCATCGGGAAGCTGTACGATCAATTCGTAGATGCCTGCAGCCCTGGCCGCCGCGATGATCTTTTCCGATGGAGCGTCTCGATCGAACCTGGCTATATTTTGCGCTATCGAGCCATCGAACAGCGATACGTCTTGCGGCAGATAACCAATATGCCCCCCCAATTCTCGTTGATTCCACTGTGTAATGGAGGCGCGATCTAACCGTACCGTGCCCGAAATCGGTTGCCATACGCCCACGAGGCCCCGCGCCAGTGAAGACTTTCCAGAAGCGCTCGGTCCAATCACCCCAACCGCTTCGCCGGCCAAAACGGTGAAGGAAACGCCACGTACGGTGGCAACCTTAAGACCCGGCGGAGACAGATAAACGCCTTCAACTCGTAGTGTTTCGCGTGGTGCAGGAAGATTGACCTTGTGTACATGCTCCGGCATCAGCTGGGTGAGATTGGTGAGGCGGGACCAACTGGCGCGCGCCGCGACGAAGCCCTTCCATTGACCTATTGCCAATTCGACCGGAGCCAGCGCCCTACTGAGCAGTATTGAACTTGCTATCATGATGCCGCCGGTGGCTTCCTGGCGAATGACGAGAACTGCTCCAACAGCCAGGACGCCGGATTGCAACATCATCCTGACAATCCTGGAGGTCGTGGCGAGCGTGCTCGTGATGTTCGATGCTTGCAGATGATTGGAAAGATAGCGCCGGTTGATTTCCGCCCAACGCTCCCCGATTGAATGACCAAAGCCCATCGATAGTATTGCTTCGGAATTGCGGTGCGTTGCCTCCGCAAGTGCGTTTCGCTCAGACGCGATCTTGGCCGCCTCGGCTGCAGGTTGCCTCGACTTGATTTCAGTCAGAGCGGTCAGGCCGACCAGTATCAGCGCGCCCGCGAGCGCCATCGCTCCAATCCAGACATGGAACAGGAAGCATAGGGCCAAATAGAATGGCATCCACGGAATATCGAACAGTGCCGTTGGACCAGGTCCTGACAGAAATCCCCGAACACTGTCGAGATCGCGTACCGATTGCAATCCGTCGCCGGGCGTCTGCGAGCGAGAAGGTAGAACAATCAGAGAACGGCAAACCATCTCTCCGAATTGTTCGTCGACCGCCGCGCCGACTCTTACCAACAGCATCGATCGGATCAATTCCAGGATGCCCTGAAAAGCAAAGAGCGTTGCAGCAACCACGCCAAGCCCGACAAGCGTTGGAAGACTACGGCCGGGTATGACCCGATCGTAGACCTGCAACATGAAGAAAGATCCTGTCAGCGCGAGGACGTTGACAACCGCGCTCGTCAGGCCGATGCCGAGGAATGCCTTTCTCAATGAGAAAAGAACCGCCACAAGAAAGGTCTTCGGTTGCGTTGCCTTTGATTGAGACACGAACGCCCCTATTGTGCCTGGTAAAATGGAATTCTGTGCGATGAGCGCTCCTGCATCTCTGCGTTTTGGCACCAAGGCTTTCACGCAAGCGCGAACCGCCTTGCGGGTTCACTCCTTAACCTTATAGCCCAAAAGGATTAGTTTTCGATCAAAAGCTTTTCATGGTTTCATTTCGGATAATAAGAAAGATCAAAGTTTATTGAGCGTGAAGGGTCGGTTCTCAAAGAAAATCAACACTCTATCGCCTGCCACGGTTGACCCATTGCGGCCCCTCGCTGTCCAAGTCCAGTGAAACAGCACCTTGCCACGATCCGCCGTCAGTGATCAGGGTATAAGGCCGGTTGTTCTGTAAGCATGGATGCATTGATCGAAAATCTCTATCTCTCCGCGGCCTCGCGCGACGAGCTGCGCGCCCTCGATTGCCGCGAAAATCGCCACGGCTTGTTCGCGGATCGCGTCCGCCTTCGCCTTTGGTTTGTGTCGCGTCAATAGCTTGATCAGCCATTCAACATTGACATCTGTAAACCTGTCGACTTGCGTGCGGACATCCGTCGGCAGCCCGTCATATTCGGCGGCCATGATCCCACAAAGGCACATACGGTTGTCGTTGGCCAACGCCGAGCGGAAGGCCCCAGTATATGTCTTGATCGTCTGGTCGAAATCTACCGGCTCTACCGACAGCCCATTCAGAAACGCTTTGGCCTCGTCGGCATAGCGGCTCGCCAGCGCAGCACCCAGGTCTCCCTTCGTGGGGAAGTGGTAGTGCACGCTGGCACTTTTAACTCCCACTTCCTTGGCGATATCGCGGAAGCTCAAAGCATTATAACCGCGCGCCTGGATCATCGGCCGGGCGATGGTCATTATGACTTCGCGAGTGTCTGTGGTGGTCACGGTCATTCTCCTATTTGTCTATCAATCGATAGATAGCGCTTGACAGCCGGAATGGAAAGGTAAATGTAGCGGAGGTAATCTATCTATCGATAGATATATAAGGAGCCACCATGATGAAAATCCATGACCGTGCCGGCTTTCCGAACCCAGCCCGTATCCGCATCGTTCTCGCGGAAAAGGGATTGGACGCAGACGTCGAGTTTGTTTCCGTCGATCTGATCGGTGCCGAACATAAGCAGCCTGACTTCCTTGCAAAGAATCCGTCGGGCGTTCTTCCAGTCCTTGAACTTGATGACGGGACGTTCCTCTCAGAGTCGACTGCCATCACCGAATATCTGGACAATCTCGATGGCAACCCGACCTTGACGGGGAAGACCCCGCTCGAGAAGGGCCGCATCCACATGATGCAGCGCCGCGCCGAGGAGGGTCTCCTCGACGCCGTCGGTATCTATTTCCACCACGCTACTCCCGGTCTCGGTGCCGATCTGCAGGCTTACAAAAGCCCTGAATGGGCCGGCCGCAAGGAGTGGGGTGAACGGCATCGCGACAAGGCGGTCAGCGGGATGCGGTACTTCGACGGCATCGTGAGGGATCAGCCGTTTGTGGCAGGCGAACGCTTCTCGATGGCTGATATCACCCTATTTGCAGGCCTGATGTTTGCCGATGCCGCAGGCATCGTTATTCCCGACGATTTGACATCGCTGCTTATGTGGCGCGCCGCCGTGGCAGAACTGCCCAGTGTCAAGCATCGTAGCGGGCAGACTTTCGAAATCGGCGATCTACGCCGTCTCGGTTTCTGAGCGCTGCGGTCAGCGCTCACCTCTCCCAACTGCACATCGTTTTTAAGGAATAAGCCCATGTCGTATGACACTATTGGCGCGTCGCGTCGTAATCTGATGTTTGGCGTTGCGGCAGCCGCAGCAGGTGCCGGCTTGCTGGCAGCTTTACCGACTGCCGAGGCGAAAGCCGCGCCGGAAAATACCACGTCGACCGCGAGGCTTACCTCCAACACCGTGACGACCAAGGACGGAACGGTGTTGTACTACAAGGATTGGGGCACCGGTCCGGCCGTGGTCTTCAGCCATGGCTATCCGCTTTCATCGGATGCCTGGGAAAACCAGATGATGTTCCTGGCGCAGAACGGCTTCCGCGTTATCGCCCACGACCGTCGCGGCTTCGGCAGATCGAGCCAGCCCGGCCATGGATACGACTACGACACCTTTGCAGACGACCTCGCAACGCTTGTCGATGCACTGGATCTGAAGGATGCCGCGTTCATCGGACATTCCATGGGTGGTGGTGAAGTGGCACGGTACATCGGTCGGCACGGAGAAAAGCGTGTGGCCAAAGTTGCTTTGGTCGCGGCCGTCACACCCTTCCTGGCCAGGACGGACACCAACCCCAACGGCGCTCCAATCGAAGTCTTCGATTCCTTCCGCGCGGCAGTGCAGGCCGACCGTTCGCAATGGAACAAGAAGGTGTCGATGCCCTACTACAACTACAACCGCCCCGGGGCGAAGGTCTCGCAAGGTGTGCGCGAGGAATACTGGCGGCAGGGCCAGACCACGGGCATTGTAGCAGCCTACCAAGCTATCGGCGCGTTTTCCGAAACGGACTTCAGAGACGATCTGAAGAAGATCACCGTTCCCGTCCTGATCGTTCATGGCAGCGATGATCAGATCGTGCCGATCGAAATCTCCGGGAATATAAGCGCGAAAATCCTGAAGGGTGGCAAGTTCCTCATCTACGAGGGCGGCGCGCACGGTCTTATCGTCACCCAAAAGGACAAGCTCAACGCCGACCTTCTGGCGTTTTTAAAGTCATAGTCCCCGAGGCCGCGCAGGTTCGTAACCTTCGCGGCTTCAGTTCAAGGGCCGGCCGGAAGACAGGGGTGTCCGGTGGCCGTCGTCCAGGGAAAATAGCAACCTGCCCTGCCTGCGATCCGCCTCGACCTGTAAGGCCTCATAAAAGATCTACTGGCTGCCAGGACGCACAAGAGTTTGTTAAGACCCAGGAGGGGGCCGCTGATCCTATTGACGATGGCCTGTGCGAGCGTCTTTGACGTTCCGGAACTGCATCTGTCTTGGACATATCCATCGCTACGGCGCAGTGACTAGATGCCTGCACATACCCGTTCAGATTCCGCGTTATCCGTTTTTCGTGGTAATGTTGTCGTCATTCCATTCCAACTGCCGACAGTTGGCGTCGGTGACAGGATTGATCATCCGGCGACAGTTGTTCTTGCCCGATCTCTGGCCACTGCTTCCTCGAGGTCGCGCCCGGAAACCGCCAGAAATTGCCTTTTCGCATTTGTGATTCCAATCGCCGGCACCTCAAGATGCGTCGCGGTCTTGCGGAAAGCAGCCAACGAGAGGCCCTCGATTGGTTCTTCATCAACGGTCACCACGTAGGTGCCAGGTTCAAAGGGCTTGGCGATTGCTCCCAATACAAAGGGATAGGCGAATGTGATCTCAGTCTTCGTTCGTCGTTCCATGTTCGCCTTTTTCCTTTTCGTTGACTGTTCGAACGTTGACCGACTTCAAATTGCGCTTCGAAACTAGTATGTGCCGCGCGCCAAACTGGTCATCCTTGATCACCTGAGGAACGCCTTGCATCGCGTAGCGGTGAAGTGCCGGAGCCAGCGCTTGCGAAAAGTGTATGCGCTTTCCCAGTCGACGCTCCAGTTCGGTTGCAAGCTCGGCTTTCGAAGTCATACCCTCTCGAAATATCTTCGTGAGAAGATGTTTAGCTTCCTTGGCAGCCGACTCATTTCTCAGCGAGGCAGGGGCATCATAGCCTGCCTCCTTCCAAACTTCTTGAAGCATATCCAGGTCGGCGGCGGACAGGACGGCAGGGGATTGGGAAGACATGACGTCCTCCTTCATTTGGGGCCAGGGTGCATTCGCCCTTAAACAGCGGCGCCGGAAATCACAGCTGCCGATGTCGCGACCATGCGCCATTCGATATCCGGTGGCAAGGCGAGCGAAAACAATTTTATGATGCGATGAACAAATTCTCTTCTCAGCAGTTGTATCTACTCGCAAGCATCAGGAGTGGACCATGTATAACGCGAAACGCGACGGCGAAGGCAATGGTGCATCCCATGCGATCCCGTCGATGGGTGCGATCGAGGGCCGGATCACGGTCCTTGAAGTTATCGCGACGACGTCGCTCGGACTTTTGCTGAAGAATGGAGACAAGCATGCCGCCCAGCATGTGCTTTCGATCATCCGCAGGGCGATGCGGGCGAAATGTAACGACATACATCTGGGCGTGGCGGACGCCGACTCGGCGATCGCCTACGCGCAGGAACTGCTCGATGCGACTTTCGAGAATGTTGAATTTCCGATTCCAAAATCGCTAGCTGACGACCTTTTGATTGCTTGACGTCATCGGCGCCAACGGCGATTGGCCGAGCCGGTATCGCTGGCAGAACTTTGCCGTTCGAGAGCGGTTTCTGCCAAAAAGGAGGGCGCCACTCGCGACGATGGTGAATGTTCAAGATGGTGAGCCTATGACCATGATATGCCACTGGCTCGTGGTCGACCCTTGGAAGGCTCAGGTCACCAACGTGGAAGTCAGGTCTCTCGAGCGCACTCACCTCGCGACGCCGAACCCTATGGTGTCAAAAGGGTCGTAGAATCGGATCGAGATCTCGACCCAAACAGCAAAAGGCGAGATGAATCTCACATTAACGCCAAGGCCAGATTAGGTTCATCCCCATAGGATTAAGTTTGAACCAACGTCGCTACTGGACGTTGTAGACACGCAAATGCCAATCGGAGGAATCCCGTGAACAAGTTCTTTATCGCCTCTGCAATCGCTCTGGCTTCGCTTGCAGCAACTAGCCTCCCATCCCATGCCGCCTCGGTGGAGGTCATGACCGATGGCGGAAACAACGATGGCAACTACGATGGCCAAAACTATCATCGCCGTCATCACTACGACGAGCACGCCCAGTGGGATCAAAAGCGGCATCACCGCGACTGTTTCACCAAGACGGTAAAAGAGTGGCACCACGGGCACAAGGTTATCACTGAAGAGCGGATTTGCCGGTAATCTTTTTGCGCTTGGCCCGGCCGTTGTCGGGCCAAGCGCGTTGGCAAACTGGCGTTGACGCTTCGAGAATGTCGCAAAGAGGGACGCAGCCCAGCGCGCGCAATCTTCCAAAACGAGTTTCGCCGAAGCCTGTCATCGATTTGCGATGCGCATCAGCGTCAGGCTTAGCCGAGCGAGCGGATCGACGCCATTCATTTTGGCCGCCTTTGGGAGTGTAGCGGTCGCCCATTTCTAGCCGCATCGCTGACTTCCAGGGAAAAGATTGCTTTCTTCGTGTAGTGGTTTGCCTACCACCTGTGACGCCGCGCATCCATCTTTGCGTGGGCATCACCTGGTTTAATACTGGCCTACGGCGCTGCCCGTCGCGCTGCGTAAGCGGCGCGGGCTGCGTCAATCCGAGGTGAGTTCGCATGGGTCCAGTCAGCAAGTGCCTGAACCGGCTGCCAAAAATCGTGGCCGAGGTCCGTCAAAGCATATTCCACTTGTGGCGGCGTCACAGGGGTGACTGTTCGTGTCACAAAACCATTCTCCTCAAGGTCGCGTAGGGTGGATGCCAGCATTTTCTGACTGACCTCACCGATCTCGCGCTTCAGCGCGTTGAACCGAAGAGGACCACCACCCAAAGCTCGTACCACTAGCAGCGTCCACTTATCACTGATCCGAGCCAGCATGCGGCTGATGGGCTCGCAAGCCGTGGTTTCCTCGTGGATACCTGGTTTCCTAAAAGTGCTTTCTTGATGAGACACTCGAACCTCATGTAGATGGTTACGAACCGAAACCAACATACATGAGGATACCATGGTTCCGAAGCCAAAAATCGCCATCATCATCGGCTCGACCCGCCCCACGCGCTTTGCCGACAAGCCGGCACAATGGATGTTGAAGCAGGCGCAGGCGCGCGACGACATCGAGGTTGAACTGGTCGATCTGGGCGACCATCCGCTGCCGTTCTTCAGCGAGATGGCATCGAACATGTGGATGCCGAGCCAAAATCCCGAAGCTGTCCGTTGGCAGGAGACCATCGGCCGCTTCGACGGCTATATTTTCGTGGTGGCGGAATACAACCGCTCGATCACCGGCGTGCTGAAGAACGCTCTCGATCAGGCTTATAAGGAGTGGAACCGGAAGCCCTTCACTGCCATCGGCTACGGCGGTACAGGTGCGTCGCGCGCTATCGAACACCTGCGCGGGATAGGGGTCGAGTTGCAGATGGTGTCGACCCACGCCGCCGTTCATATCGGCGGCGGAGATTTCATGGCGGTGTTCCCCATGGGCGGCAACAAGCCGATCGAAGAGATCGAGGCAAATCTTCTGCCTTCAGCCAATACGGCGCTCGACGAACTGGTCTGGTGGGCAAAAGCCACAATGGCTGCCAAAGCAGCCGAACTCTGATTCCTGATTGTCCATCTAGATTGTGGGAGTGCGACCACAAACGTCTCGGATTTCAATGCGTTAGCAAGGGTTTTTCAGGCACTTTCTATCCGGCAATGCTTGCCATCGTTGATCATAGTCGCCGCTTTCGGCGCGTTTGAGACCCCCGCTTGATGGCGTCATGTGATCAAATCGGGCTCGAATGAATATGCGCGGGAACTGCCGTTGGCGTGCAACTGAAGTCCGGACTTCTGGAAGCGACCCTGACTCTCGCTCAAGCGATATGGCAGGCGATGGCTTCCAAACCTACGGCTCGGTGCGCCAGCACACAAACGCGGCGAGCCCTCCCCGCGTTCCGATGTCCATTCGCCAGCGTTAGACGCCTCAGGCGACGGCTACCCCGTCGAGTTCTGCCATCGCCTCCGCCGAAAGGATAATGTCGGCTACAGCGAGATTTTCTCTCAGGTGGGCGCGCGACGAGGTGCCTGGGATCAGCAGGATGTTTGGAGCACGTTTGAGGAGCCAACCGAGCGCCACCTGCAGCGGTGTCGCGCCAAACCGGGCCGCGACACCTGACAGTGTCGAGGACTGCAGCGGTGAGAAACCGCCGAGCGGGAAGAAGGGGACGTAGGCAGTCCCTTCGGCAACAAGCCGATCGATTAGGGCATCATCACCGCGGTTAGCGAGATTATATTGATTCTGGACGCATACGATGTCGGTGATCTTGCGGCCATCTTCGATCTGTTTTGCCGTCACATTCGACAGGCCGATATGCTTGATGAGGCCCTGGCGCTGCAGGTCGGCCAAAACCGAGAGAGGTTCATCAAGTGACCCCTCGGCAGGGCCGTGAACGTCGAACATCGAACGCAGGTTGACCACCTCGATCACGTCGAGCCCGAGGTTTCTGAGATTGGCATGGATAGCCTGCGTGAGTGCTTCCGCCGAGAAGGCAGGCTTCCAGGAAGCGTCCGCGCCGCGCGTTGCGCCAACCTTGGTGACAATCACGAGATCGTCCTTGTATGGATGCAGTGCTTCCTTGATAATCTGGTTGGTGACATGCGGGCCATAGAAGTCGCTGGTGTCGATGTGATTGACCCCACTTTCCACCGCTTCGCGCAGGACTGCTATTGCCTCCCGGCGATCCTTTGGTGGACCAAAAACGCCCTTGCCGGCAAGCTGCATCGCGCCGTAGCCAAGCCGTTTTACCGTGCGGTCTCCGAGTTTGAATGTTCCCGATTTTCCAACGTAAGACATGAAATCTCTCCAATTGAGGGCACAGCGGAAATAGGCCTTTAACATTGTCTCGGCAATTGGCTACAATCCGGACGGGCTGTCCGGCATTTCGGACAATCGCATAGAGGCCAGAGCATGAAGCAGGGTAAGCCGGAAATATGGGATGTCAGCGCCTTCCTTGCAGTGGCGAGGGCTGGAGGTTTTCGCGAGGCTGCACGAGCAGGCGACATCAGTTCATCGGCGCTCAGCGATGCGGTTCGGCGTCTCGAAGCGGAGCTTGGTGTTCGGCTTTTGAACCGCACCACGCGTAGTGTCGTGCCAACGGAAGCAGGCCGCGGCCTGATGGAGCGCCTCGGCCCTGCATTCGGTGAGATCAATGCCGCGCTCCAACATGTGAGGAGCTTTCGCGATCGAGCGGCGGGGACGTTGAAGCTCAATGTTCCCGTCAGTACCGCGCGACTGGTTCTGCCGCGCATCGTGCCATCCTTTCTCACAGCCTATCCCGACATAAAGCTCGAAATCGTCACCGACGAAAGTTTTGTCGATATCATCGCTGCAGAGTGCGATGCTGGCATCCGCTATGACGAACGGCTGGAACAAGATATGATCGCGGTGCCGATTGGCCCGCGTATCCAGCGCTATGCCAGCGGCGCTTCGCCTGCGTATCTTGCAGCCCAAGGCAGGCCGGAACATCCGCGGGACTTGCTTTCGCATGCATGTATCCGAGGCCGTTTTGCGGGCCGGGCCATCTCGGCCTGGGAATTCGAGCGTGAGGGCGAAGTCGTCAAAATCGATCCACCAGGTCCGCTCGTGGTGCAGGCCGGGGGCGGCACGGACCTTGGAGTTTCGGCCGCGATTGCGGGAACAGGCATCGTGCAGCTTTTCGAGGATTGGCTAAGGCCGCATTTCGAAAGCGGCCAGCTTGCACCTGTTCTGGAGCCCTGGTGGCAGAGTTTTTCCGGCCCTTTCCTGTACTATCCCGGCCGGCGGCTAGTGCCGGCACCGCTTCGCGCCTTCATCGATTTTGTCAAGGCGATGCCCTGTGATGAATAAAGTTTGATGTTTTGCCGCCTGAGAACGACCATCGAGATTCGAGTCACTACGGACGCCCGCTCGCACAGCGCAAGTAAACATCAAAATAGTGGATGACGTGACGCAATCTGAAGGGATCACTCTTACTATTTTCTCGGCTCAAACAGCTCGATTAAATTACCCGAGGGGTCCTCGCATAAAGTTTGCCACCCACCCGGCCCCTCAATGACGTCATTGCGGAAGGGCACGCCTTGTTCACGCAAGGAAGCGGCAAGTCCGGGCAAGTCCTGAACTTCCAGTACAAATCGGTTCCAACCGCCGGGCTCGGGTTTTCGACCATCCAACATCGGCTTGGCGGCAGAAGCCGTCGGGCCGGCGAGCCAGAGAGAGAGGTCATCGCGCGTGAGTATCGCCATCGCTGGGCCGAACTGCTGCTGCAGCGTGAAGCCAAGATGCTTTGCATAGAAAGCCACACTGGTCTCGACATTGTCGACTAGATACCGAATTGACGCCATCGAAACAAACCTCATTTAGCGTTGATAGCGAATTCCCAAAGATTGTGCGAAGAGTCACTCCGGAATTCCTGAATTCAAGATGCCATCGCATTGTTTACCAGATAGTGCCCCGCGGCGAATGAGATTTTCGACGTCTGGACCACCATGGGGTGTTGCCCTTGCCTGCCACCTGCGACGCCGCGCATTCATTTCTGCGTGGGCATCACCTGTGGGCTACAGTTCTGGGCATCAAGTCGCCATTGATGCCAAAACGGGATCCGGCACGACTGGAAAATCAAGGAATTAGAGGGATTTAGCGAGAATTGGCTGGGGAACCTGGATTCTCACATGATTTCAATGGCTTATCGAGATGGCCCTTGAAATTTCCTCTGTTTTCCATCGCGAGCGACCGTGGATGCTACCTTTGTGCCCTGGCTTTGGGCATCAGTCCACAGGACGGGCGAGCGGCAATAATTTCCGCTATTGGCCGATATTGTTGAAAAAACCGGCTTTTTGGCGCCTCGTCTTGCAGCGATCAACTATCAGTCGCGGAGCAAACGCTCCACGGCCTCCCTGTCCGACTGTGCAAACGCAACTTCAAAACGATGAGTCTCACCTGGACGCCAGTCGAGCACGGAATCTCGCAGCAAGCGCACGTATATCTTCAATTCCGATTCAGATAGGGCGGGCAAATTAGTGTGAACCAGGACCACTAGCTGCTCATTAATCCAACTGAAATCCCGTAGGCCGTCGAACAATGCATCCCAGTTGAAGCCGAAATATGCAGGGAATGTGAGGACGTCGGCAAGCCTTTCCAACAACGTCTGTTTGTTTGACATGGAGTGTAAGCGATGCATAGACCCCATCTGGCGAGTGCGCTGCTGAGGTTCTATTCGTGCCTGAGAAATTGGGAGCTCTGGTATGAACTGCTATGTCTGCGCCTATGTCTGAACATAGAACATTCCATATGATCGAAGCTGTGGCCAGTCCCCTTGAGGGTGCGCCGCGGCAGTTCCGTCGTTGGTCAGACGATTTCAAGGCGCAGGCGGTGGCCGAAGCCATGGAACCTGGGGCGAGTGTTTCGGCGATTG
>NZ_JBFRFF010000060.1:0-22562 GCF_052114685.1 Rhizobium sp. 2YAF20
GGTCTTGTGTGTCTATCGCCAGGTGCAGGTCTTGAAAAAGGCCGCAGCCGGATCGAACAAATCGGCTAAGCAGGTCGCGATCGTCTCTTACGACGAGAAGCCTGGGATCCAGGCSATCGCGACGACGGCGCCGGATTTGCCGCCCGTGCCAGGCGTCCATCCGACCTTTGCGCGCGATTTTGAATATAAGCGTCATGGCACGCTCAGCCTGTTGGCTGGAATTGATCTGCTGACAGGCAAGGTCCACGCGCTCGTCAAGGACCGCCACCGCAGCCGCGAGTTCATCGAATTCCTCAAGCTGCTCGATGCCGCCTATCCGGCCGGCACCGCGATCAGGTTGATCCTCGACAATCATTCCGCACACATCTCGAAAGAAACCAAAGCCTGGCTCGATAGACAACCGGCAGGCCGCTTCGAATTTACCTTCACCCCCAAACACGGCTCCTGGCTTAACCTGATCGAGGGCTTCTTCTCCAAGTTCGCCCGCTCCGTCCTGCGCCACATCCGGGTGAGTTCAAAGCACGAGCTCAGGGAACGCATCATGGCCGGTATCGACGACGTCAATAGCCACCCCGTCATCCATACTTGGTCCTACAAGCTCGCCGAGGCTTGATAGGATTCGAACCAAGAAAACGCGCTACTAGTGAGGCGGAGGTCGTCTGCGAGTAGTTGGCAGACCCGAATATCCCTCGAACGCTACACTTCAATAACCATCCGATTTGCGCGCAGCACCTTGTCTGGGTTACATTATCAACAGACGTGCAGCGGGTACTGTAAACTTATCGGCCTCGGGTCAAAGAATGGCCGGGAGACGTGGCATCAGGCTACCTGGAGATGGGCGATCTCGCTCCACGTCTGCATCGCGGCGGCCCGTAGTTCGCGATAATGGTGAGATGGAATGTCGTGACGCGGAATTTGGAAAAGGTTGGTGATCGGGTCGTGGATGGAAACGAAACGCTGAAGCTGTCGCGCTGATTTGAAGCGCTTCATGATCCGCTCTCGCCTTCGGATCGGCTGATGGGAGTTTTCTGCTCGATTGTTCAATCCCTTGTGCGAGCGATGCTCACGCCTGGCATGATCTCCCGCTTGGCCGCACCGTAGGATCGAAGTTTGTCAGTGATCATCACACGCGGCGAACGCCCTTGTCCTTTCAGAAGCTTTCGCATCAAACGCTTTGCAGCCTTGGCATTGCGGCGACTTTGCACCAGAACGTCAAGGACGAAGCCATCCTGATCGACAGCGCGCCAAAGCCAGTGTTTCTTACCGGCGATGGTAATGACAACCTCATCGAGGTGCCACTTATCGCCGAGCCTGCCGGCCGATCGCTTGCGGATATCATTGGCGAAGTGTCTGCCGAATTTTTCCGCCCACAGCCTCACGGTCTGGTGAGAGACGTTGATGCCACGCGCTGCCAGCAAATCCTCGACCATGCGCAGGCTGAGCGGAAACCGGAAATACAGCCACACGGCATGGGCAATCACGTCCGCTGGAAATCGGTGACGACGATAGAGAGGGGCACGGACGAATGAGGTCATGCCGCCAGATCCCACTTCTTGATTCGACGTTCGGTTAACTTGACGTTGCCGTGCAACCAGCTGACCACGCTTAGCCCAGCACCGCATATCGCGCGCATTAGAAAGAGGAGGCAAGATCGATCATCTGCTGATGCTCAATGTTGGAGGCAAGGCCCCGGTCGGGGAACCTTCGATGGAATTGAGTGGCCGACTACGTCGATGCCCGTGATTAGATAGAAGCAGCCCCAGGCGTACACACGGAAATGCGGTATCCAACCCGCGTATAAGAGTTTGCAAACGTCGTCTTGAGGCCCTGTCTCCTACATTGCGCATTAGCTACAACATGCAGGACCAGCCATTATTGGCTGGAAGAACAGTCGTGGCCACGCCGCTTGCAAATGAACATAAGAATTCTATGGGTTCGAAAGAAAGCCAGTGGAAATCCACGGCACGAAAATTATCAGCAGCAATGCGCCAAAAAGTGCCAGAAGATGCGGCCACACCTTTCCAATAACATCGTCTGGTGAAACGCGTCCGATGGCGCAGGCGAGATAGAATCCGACACCGAATGGCGGCGAGAAGAGCCCGAAGCCCATCGCGAAGACGGCGATGATGGCGTAGTGGACTTCATTTACGCCAAGAAAATGGGCAACAGGAAACAGCAGCGGTCCGAACAGAACGATGGCGGGGACACCTTCGAGGACACTTCCCAAAATGACGAAGCCCAAGGCGGAGATCAGCAGGAAACCGATTTTTCCGCCCGGAACGCCCTGCACCAGATCCACCAAAGTCTGGGAAAACCCAGATTGTGTGAGGGCCCAGCCCATCGCCGTCGCAGCACCTACAACAAGAAGAATTGAGCCGGATAGGCACGAAGCATCGACTAGCATTGGGTAAATCTTGCGCCAGTCCAACTGCCGGTAGAAGAGGGCGCCGACGAGGAGTGCGTATATGATACCGATCGTGGCGACCTCGGTAGCGGTGGCGACACCCTCTACGACGGCGGTGCGGATGACGATCGGAAGCCCGAGCCCAGGAATGGCGGCCAGAAAAAGCTTTAGCTTGGTCTTTCCGTCTGTCTTGCGAGCACGGCTAGTGTCTTCGTCTCGTGTTTGTATGAAGACAACGACGCAAAGCGCCAGCATGCCGATAAATGCCGGAAGAAGGCCGGCTGTAAACAAAGCGGCGATGGAGACGCCTGTCACTGAGCCTACCGTGATCAGCACGATCGACGGGGGTATCGTTTCCGACATGACCGCGGATGCGGAAAGCAGAGAGACGAGATCGCTCTCGCGATTGCCGCGCCTTTTCATTTCAGGAAAAAGGGCAGGGACCACCGCAGCCATATCGGCGGCCTTGGCGCCGGATATCCCTGAAACAAGATAAACCGCCCCGAGCAGCACATATTGCAATCCGCCCCGCAGGTGGCCGATCAGCGAGACGAGAAAGGCAATCATCGCCTGCGCCAACCCTGCCGCTTCGATGATGGAGCCGAGGAATACAAACATCGGGACGGCAAGCAGAATAATGGGCGACATGCCCTCGCTCATCCTGCCCGGGATGATCGAGAGCGGTACCCAGCTTGCAAAATTCAGATAGGCGAGGGTGGCGAGCACGAATGCGAACCCGATCGGCACGCCAAGGACGATGGCGCAAAGGACAATACCAAGGAAGAAGATCAGCAAGCTGTAATTGCCGATAGTGTCGAACCAGGGCGCAGCAAGCTGAAAAACGGCAAAAATGATGGCAAGGAAGACCAGGCTTGATATCACTCTAAGAACCGTGGTCGATCGCAGCATCCTGTCGACGGCTGTGACGAGCATCAATACAATCCCCACCAGCATCGCGGCCTCACGCCAAGCTTCGCTGATTTGCAGGACCGGCGTGAGACTGATGATGCGCTCCTCGACATGCTGCCATGTCGGCACAACCATAGCGGCAAGAAGTGCTGAGACGATCACCGTGGCCAGCGCTTCGGCTCGTTTTTGCCATGCCGGAGACAACTTGCGAACGAATGCGGTAAGCCGCATATGTTGGCCCCGTCTGAGCGCAACGACGGAACCGAACATCGATAACCAAATGAAGAGAATTGTCGCCACTTCGTCCGACCAGACGAGGGGGCTGTGGAGCAGGTATCTACCGGTTGTCGCACAGCCGAGAAGAATAACTTCGGCCAGCACCAATGCTGCTGCGACGGCCTCAACAAAGTTTCCCAACAACGTGTCAACCCGTCGAAGTGCTCCGCCATGAGCGAGAGTCTCTGCCTTGGCCGCCGAAGTCATGATCCGTATCCCTCGAAATATTCGCTGACTCAACCAACACGACTTCGAACTTGAGGAAGCCGGCATTGAAAGCAGAAGTAGCGTCTTTTTGAATGACAGCATAACGCATGCGGCAACGCCCGCACGCGTTATGCTGCTTTTACGTCAGAGCGTGCCGACATCTTTTTCCAGCAAACTCCACGCTTCAGCACCGAAGGTTTCTTTCCACTTCGAGTAGAACCCTGCCTTGGCGAGTGTCTCCCGGAAGGGAGCGGTGTCTACCGTGTTGAACTGGACGCCAGCAGCCTTGATATCGACGATCGCTTTCTCATTCAGGGCTTTGACATCAGCACGCTCGCTCATGGCCGCGGTGGTCAGTTCCTCGGTGATAACAGTTCGTGCATCGGCTGGTATCGCTTGCCAACGCCGGTTGTTGCAGAAGATATGATGGCCATCCCAGATGTGGCCAGTCAGGGAGACATATTTCTGCACTTCGTAAAGTTTGGAGCTTTGGATAAGCGCCAGAGGATTTTCTTCCCCATCGACGATATGTGTCTGGAGCGCCGCGTACAGTTCACCGAAATTGATCGGTGTGGGCGCTGCGCCGAGCGTCTGGAAAAGCGTAACCCAGAGCTGGTTGCCAGGGACGCGAATCTTTAGTCCATTGAGGTCCTCAGGCTTTGTGATCGGCTTGGCGCTGGTGGTGATGTTTCGGTATCCGTTGTCGAGCATCTTCGGGAATACAAACAGACCAACATCGAGAAATGTTTTGCGGACGTGATCTCCGAGCTCCCCATCCATAGCTTTCCAGACATGGTCATAGGTCGGAAATGCAAACGCCACCGCATTAATACTCGCGACAGCTACAACCGTTTGGTTGACACCCGATGTCGACATCAGGTCAAGGGCTCCACCACGGACCTGCGTAAACATATCGGATTCGCCGCCCAGCTGACTGCTCGGGTAAACCTGGAGATCAATTGCCCCGTCGGATCGGGTAGCAATCGCCTTGGATGCTTCGATGATGCGGATAACACCGGGATGGCTTGCCGGGAAAGCGGTGCCGTATCGCAGTCTTATTTTAGGTGCTGCCAGCGAGAGACTTGGACTGGCAAGGGCGCTCGCTACAGCCCCAAGCGTAAGTGCCCCAAAAGTTCTGCGAGATATCATCACGGGTTCCTCCCTTAGAATTAATCGTATGGTGCAACTGGCGCTTTCCCTGGTAATTCCTCCCATAGACAGCGCCGGAATTTCGACATCGGCCTCGATGCAGCCGGCTCTTTCGACCGGCCGGCAAGTATTTTTCGGGGGCCCTGTGCAAAGTTTTAAGACTTGGATGCCAGCATCGATGGCGGCTGCTGGCTTGCGTCTCCGCCTCGTCGGCACATGCTCCGGAGCATCGCGTGCTCCCAGCTGTACGGCGTGGCGGATATCATTCAACGACGACTGCTTGGCCAAAAAAATCGGCGGAATCTCTCCCTCTCACCGCGTCGGACCGATAGTTAACCAGCCCAAAGTACTCTCCTGCGCGCAGGTTGTAATACTACCATGGTACTATGTCAACTTCGCATACGAGGGCAAGGCAAACACCTTAGTTCTGCAATATCCAAATCGCCGACGCGGCCTGCGATCAAAGGCATGTATGTCAAATAATCTTATTTCGGTGGGTGCAAACGAAAGGGTACCGCCTGAGAAATTGCCGGAGATGTTGCCGACAGCCAGCTCCAGTACCCGCAGTGAAGCTACATGATCGGCCATCCGATGGGTTCCCTCGGAGGAGGATCGCTACGCACCTACTCGACCGCAAGTCATCTCTCGATAAGGTCGGCTCGCTGAACGCTCAATCGCCGCGCTGTGCGCAGCACCTCCTGTAAATGCGCCGTCATGGCGCTACTCGCGTGCTCCGGTTCCTGGCGTTCGATTGCATGAACGATCTCCCAGTGCTGTGCCAGAAGCGTCTTCAAGTGAGCAGGATCGGGGAGGCTTAGATAGCGGACGCGATCCATCTGCAGTTTCACCGTCTGAATGACACGCCAGCTTTTGGATAAGCCGGCTTCCTCGCAAAAGCTTTTGTGAAAAGCTTCGTCAAGCTCGAGGAAGAGGTCGCCATTTCTATCTGCCACAGCAATTTCCTGGCGGGCAAGATTTGCCTTAATGTCGGTCAAGAACTGCGATGAACACTGTCCGGCAAGCCGCTTCACCACTGCGACCTCAAGCGACTCGCGGATGAACTGAGCCTCTTCTACATCCTTGAGGCGTATGGGCGCTACGAAACTTCCGCGTTGTGGCAATATGTCGATCAGTCCTTCGTCGGCCAGACGGATCAATGCTTCCCGGACTGGTGTTCGGCTGACCCCGAGTTGCAGTGACAGATCCTTTTCACTCAGCGCTTCGGAAGGCAGCATTGCAAGCGTCGTAATGGCCCGTCGGACACGCTCGTAAACCTGCGGTGCGATAGGCTGGCGAATGTTGATTGCTTCGAGCCCCTCGATGCCGGAGACCACCGTGCCCTCGTCCCCTGCTGGTTCTTCCACACGGCGTCCCTTTGCCATAATCGATCCTCCGCGCGACGAATGCCGCCATCACTCGCAAATCGCATATCTGTTCCAAGCAGTCTACCACGGATCTTGACATGCTACCATGGCAGTATATCTTGTTTGGTGGGAGCGGAGGAGTGTCGACTACGGTCCGTCAGGAGCTTCGCTTGGGCGGATGCCATTGTGCAGCCAGTCGTTAAACGATCTGCCGCCGACCCTAAGGTCTCAACAGGAGCGTGGCCTTCTAACAGGGAGCTGGAGGAGAGAGAACCCATGAATGACATTTACAACAGGACAGCCATTGCTCTTGGCGTCGCACTTTTGACAACGACTTCTATGGTCGGTCTCGCACGAGCAGCGGATGGTGTTGCGACCGGCGATACCGCTGGCAAGAAGATCGCATTCAGCAATTCCTATGCCGGCAACTCATTTCGCCAGGTGATGATCAAGAGCTTCGAGGAGATGGGTGCCAAGGCGAAGGCCGATGGAAAGATCGCCGATACGGCGGTCGTCAGCGCCAACAACTCGGTTACCGAGCAGGCCTCGCAGATCCAGAACCTGATCCTGCAAGGCTATGACGCGATCATCGTTCTCGCAGGCTCCGATACGGCACTCAACGGTGCGATCAAGGACGCCTGCGATGCCGGTATCGTTGTCGTGGCCTTTGCCAGCGGTGTGACCGAACCTTGCGCTTACGTGGTCGACTACAACCTCGATTCCTATGCCAAGGCCGAGCTTGATTTCATCAAGGGCAAGCAGGGCGACAAGCCGGCGAATATCCTTGAAATCCGCGGCATGGCGGGTGATGGCTTCGACAAGCGCCTGCATGATGGTGTCATCAAGGCGCTGGCCGCGCACCCGACCTACAAGAGCGTCGGTGAAGTCTACGGTCAGTGGACCGCAACGGTCGCGCAGAAGGAAGTCTCCGGCATTCTACCATCTCTGCCGAAGGTCGATGCAGTTCTGACCCAGGGCGGTGATGGCTATGGCGCGGCGCAGGCCTTCAAGGCGGCAAAGCGCGATCTGCCGATCATCATCATGGGCAATCGCCAGGACGAACTGGCGCTCTGGAAGCAGGAGCATGACGCTTCCGGATACGAGACCTTCTCGCTCGGTGCAACCCCCTCGGTCTCGCAGGTGGCTTTCTGGGTTGCGCAGCAGATTCTGGCCGGCAAGAAGGTGCCGAAATTTGTCGAAGTGCCCTTGCTACAGATCAATCAGCCGGATCTCGATGCCTGGCTGAAGACGGTGCCAGAAGGTGGCGTGGTCAATGCGCAGTACCCGCAGGATCTCGTTGGCAAGATTATCGACGCCAATGCCGACAAGACCGCTCTTCCGGCTGTTCCAGCACCGAAGTGAGACGTAACAGATGAATGACCTCGCAACTCCCTTGTCGGCTCCGGAGGCGGCGGAAACGCTGATCGACGTGCGCGATGTCCGTAAAAGCTACGGCGCGGTGCATGCGCTCGGCGGCGTCGACTTCCATCTCCGCTCCGGCGAAGTGGTTGGCTTGGTCGGTCATAACGGCGCCGGTAAATCGACTCTGATGAATGTTCTGTCGGGCGCTGTCCAGCGCACGGCAGGCAGCTTTCGCTATGCCGGGAACGATATCGACATCTGGAATGCAGCGCACGCTCAATCGGTTGGTTTGCGCTGCATCTTCCAGGAACTATCGCTTTGCGCAAATCTTTCCGCGGCCGAGAATTCCCGTATCGTTCACCTGCAACTGCGCGGCTTCGGCTGGCGTAGGCGGGCGCGTGATCTTATCACTAGATCGCTGGACGAGATTTTCCCCAGCCACGGCATCGATCCGGACGCAAAGATTTCGGAGCTGTCGATAGGCTCGCGGCAGATGGTGGAAATCGCCCGTGCTTTCACCGAAACAGATATTACCGTGCGCTGCGTCATTCTCGACGAGCCGACATCGTCTCTTGGCCACCAGGCGACAGAGCAGCTGCTTGCCTATATCCGCAAAGCAGCGTCGCAGGGGGTGGCCTGCATCCTGATCACGCATCGGCTGAACGAAATCATCGCGGTCTGCAATCGCGCCGTCGTCATGGTCGACGGCAAGATCGTCGCCGAGCGCGCGACGATGGGCCTGTCGCGTTCCAATCTGGTTGAGATGATGGGGAGCATCGAGACGACCCATGACCATAGGCAAAATCAGCAGCCGCGCACCTACGGCGCCCGTCAGATTGATCATCCGGGTTTGGATGCCGTCGATCGTCCGGTCCAGGCCGCCGCCGGCGAGATCATCGGATTCGCAGGTCTCGACGGCCACGGCCAGCGCGAGAGGATGCGGGCTATTTTTACGGCAATCGAAAAGGGCGGCAAGATGCGCTCGGCCTATGTCGCCGGCGACCGTGGTCTCGAAGGCGTGTTCGGATTGTGGTCGATCGCCGATAATCTGACCATCCGCAGTCTCAATGCCTTGCAGCAGTACGGCTTTGTTTCGAACGCCGCAGCAAGGGGACTGGCCGGTAAATGGTCGGCGCGCCTCAAGGTCAAGGCGGCGTCCATCGATACGCCGATCCTGTCGCTGAGTGGCGGCAATCAGCAGAAGGTGCTTTTCGCCCGCGCGCTCGCCTCCGATGCCAGTGTTATTTTTCTCGATGATCCGATGCGTGGCGTCGATGTCGGCACCAAGCAGGAGGTCTATCAATTGATCCGCAGCGAAGCCGAGCGAGGCCGAACCTTCATCTGGTACACGACGGAGATGGAGGAGCTCAACAATTGCGACCGGCTCTACGTGTTCCGCGAGGGGCGGGCTGTGGAGGAGATCGAGGGATCTGCCATCGATCCTGGTCGCATTCTCGAAGCGTCCTTTGGAGGCGCTCATGGCTGACGTCATGATCCGACCCACGACATCGAGCCGTCCGGCCCGGCTGACCACAGCCCTGCACGTTGGGCTGCCGGCTGTAACGCTGGTTCTCATGCTGGCCGTGATCTTCTGGATACGGCCGTCGGCAATGAGCTATTTCGGCTTCACGCTGCTGTTCAAGCTGGCGACGCCGCTGGTATTTGCGGCTTTGGCGCAGATGCTGATTATCATGCTGGGTGATATTGATCTATCGAACGGCGCTTTCGTCGGCCTCATCACCTGCATTACCGCGCTGAACCTTGACGCCAATCCTCTGCTGGCAATCCTCCTCTACTTCGTGACCATTGCCGTCTACGCGGGGATCGGTCTGCTGATCCACATTCGGCAGCTGCCCTCGATCATCGTCACGCTTGGCATGTCGTTCATCTGGCTCGGTATTGCCATTATCGTGCTGCCATCGCCCGGTGGTATGGCGCCGGCATGGCTCGCGGGCTTTATGAGCTGGCGGCCGCCATTCATCCCGTTACCTATCCTGCTTGCGGTGATCGCCGCTGCGGTGGGCCATCTTGTCATAACGCGATCGTCCTACGGCGCAGTGCTGCGTGGTGCGGGCGCCAACCCGCGGGCGATCGAGCGCGCCGGCTGGTCCACGACCCGCATCCGCGTCCTCGTTTATACGGCGGCGGGCGTGCTTGCCTGCCTGGCCGGGATTTCGCTGACGGGCCTGACGACATCAGGCGATCCAAATGTAGCGCCGGCCTATACGCTCCTCGGCGTCGGTGCAGTCATCTTGGGCGGCGGCTCGTTCAACGGCGGCGTCGTATCGCCGGTCGGCACGGTCATCGGTGCGCTAACCCTCTCCCTGGCCGGATCCCTGCTGAGCTTCCTGCAAGTGCCGCCGACCTGGCAGATCGGGGCACAAGGCGGGATCCTCTTTCTCGTCCTTGCCGGACGCGTGCTCCTGTCGGAGAAAAAGTCATGACCTCTCGTTTATCGCTTGCGCCATGGACTTACGGCTTCATCGTCGCTCTCGTGATGTGGATCGCCACGACAGCCTATGCGGGCTTGGGCAGCGCCGAGGCGACATTGACCGCCGCACTGACCTTCGGTGCCTTTAGCGTGCTGGTCGGCACTGGGCAGATGCTGGTCATCGCCTCCGGGCCAGGCAACATCGATCTTTCGGTACCGTCGGTGCTGACCCTCGCGGCCTACGTGTCGATGTTGGTGATGAAAGCGCAGGACAGCATGTTGTTGGCTGGGCTCGTCACCGCGATCGGGGTGGGTGCGGTCGCCGGCATGCTCAATTTCCTGGCTATCACACTTCTGCGGCTGCCACCGATCATCGCAACGCTGGCTTGGAGCTTCGTCTTCCAGTCCTTCGCCTTCAATCTCGGCGGCGAGGCGACACTGAAGCCACCGGCGATGGTTGCAGCGTTTACCCAATGGCGGATGGGTGGTATTCCACTTATGCCGTTCGCCATCATGCTCCTGACCGCAGTCACCATGCTAATTCTCGCCCGTGGCGTGTGGGGTCGTCGTCTACTTGCCGTGGGCCAGAGCGAGCCTGCAGCGCGACTTGCCGGCATCTCGGCTGGGCGCGTCCGGTTGATTGCCTACAGTCTTTGCGGCGCCGCAGGCGGTCTCGCCGGGTTCCTCTTGTCCGGTTTCTCGGGTGGGGCAGCCTTGAACATGGGCGATGTCTATCTGCTGGAGTCAATTGCGGTCGTGGTTCTTGGCGGCACAAGCGTCGCTGGTGGCCAGGCCAATGCGGTCGGCATCTGGGGTGCGGCGCTGTTCTTCAATCTGATGGCGACGATGCTGAACACATTCCAGATGCAGGCGGGCTTCCGCTTTGTGCTGACCGGCGCCTTGATCATCCTCATCGTGGCGATCGCGCCGCGGCCGCGGGTTGCCTGACATGGCTGAAATCAACGCGCTCGCAAAGCTTTTCGGCAATGACCAATTCAGCTTCATCGATCTGACGCATCCGATGAAGGAAGGAATGCCGGTCTGGCGGACACATCCGCCATTCTGCCAGGACGTGATCGAGAGCTACGACGACGGCGATCTCGCCTGCAATCATTCACTATGCCTCAGCGAGCATTCCGGCACGCATTTCGATGCGCCTCTGCATTTCATAAAAGGCGCCAAGTCCATTGCCGATATTCCTCTTCAACAATTTTTTGGCCGCATGGCGACGATCAGCGCACAGGATTGCGCGCCCTGTGAGGCCGTCGGTGTCGACAGAATTCTGGATTTTGAAGACCTTCATGGGCCGATCGAGACAGACGATGCGGTATTTTTCCATTTTGGTTGGGACCGCTTTTGGAACGATGCTTTGCATCAGGATCGCTTTCTCAAGGATTGGCCTGGCCTGTCACAAGCCGCCAGCGAATACCTCCTGGACAAAGACGTCCGCATCGTGGGCTCTGATTGTCTTTCAATCGATCGCTACGGTAGCACCGACTTCCCAGCCCACAATATCCTTCTCGGTTCGGATGTCCTGATCGGCGAAAACTTCGCCAATCTCGGGCAGGTGCCGCCCTACTGCTTTCTGGCCGCGATGCCGCTGGCTATCGCCGGCGGGTCGGGTGCTCCGGCTCGGGCGGTTGCATTGGTCAGATCGCCAACGGCACCCAATCAAATGGCTGCTGCCTCATCGCAGGCAGACGTGAATTCAAGAGGTAAGGCATGAGACATACGTGGCGCTGGTTCGGGCCTGTCGACAAGGTAAGTGTGCGAGATGCTGCCCAAGCGGGAGCCCAGGGTATCGTCAGCGCGCTTCACCATGTGCCAACCGGAACGGCATGGACGGTCGAGGAGATCGCCAAGCGGCAAAGCGAGATCCGTACCGGCGGTCTGGAATGGGAACTCGTGGAGAGCATACCGATCTCCGAGAGCATCAAAACGATGTCCGACGATTGGAAGGTCCATATCGAGGCATGGAAGCAGAGCCTTCGTGCCGTGGCGAGCGCCGGAATTTTCACCGTCTGTTACAATTTCATGCCGGTCCTCGACTGGACGCGCACCGATCTTCGCTGGGAAACACCCAACGGCGCACGGGCCATGCGGTTCGACCTGATCGATTTCGTGGCGTTTGACATTCATGTTCTTCGGCGGCCTGCCGCTGCTGCGGATTATTCGGCTGAAGTGATCATGCAAGCGGATCGGCGATACAAGACGATGTCGGCGGACAAGATCGCCGCACTCTCGCGCAATATCGGTGCCGGGCTCCCGGGCTCTTCCGACGGCTACAGCATCGGCGAATTGCGCCAGGCGCTGGCGCGCTATGCCGCCGTCGATGCCAGTACATTGCGTGCCAACCTGATCACCTTCCTTTCGGAAGTGGTGCCGGTTGCCGAGGAGTTGGGAATGCGCCTGTGTGCCCACGGCGATGATCCGCCATGGCCGTTGCTTGGATTGCCGCGGGTATTGTCGACAGAGGCGGATTATCTCGAAGTGCTTGGAGCCGTGGACAGTGTTGCTAACGGTGTCACCTTCTGCACGGGATCGCTCGGCGTGCGTGCTGACAACGATCTGCCAGCAATGGTGAAGCGTCTCGCCTCTCGCGTTCACTTCGTGCATCTGCGTAATGTTCGACGTGAAGAGGAAACCACACCCTGCTCCTTCTTCGAAGACGAGCATCTGGGAGGCAACACCGACATGGTTGCTGTTATCGCCGCGATTGTTTCGGAGGAAAATCGCCGCAAGGTGGAGGGCCGCAGTGACCACCAGATCTTCATGCGCCCCGACCACGGTCAGGAAATCCTGGACGATCTGACGCGCGGCGCCCAGCCTGGATATCCGGCAATCGGTCGGCTCAAGGGGCTAGCGGAATTGCGCGGTATCGAACGGACGCTCGCGCACAAGACCTATGGGCTGGCATAACCATGGACCGCTTGAACGCACGAACAACTATACCGGAGGGCGTTCAGGCGCCCGGTTACGATCGATCGGCGCTGAAGCCCGGCATCGTCCACATCGGTATTGGCGCATTTCATCGAGCACATCAGGCCGTCTACACCGATGATGCGCTTGCGCAAGAGTTTGGTGACTGGGGGATCGTCGGGGCAAGCCTGCGGTCGACCGGGATCGTGCAAGCACTGAGGGAGCAGGATTGTCTCCACAGCGTCATCACCCGCGACCGCTCTGGCGACAGCGCCCGGATTGTTGGCTCAACCGTCAAGGCGATCGCAGCAACAGAAGATCCCGAGGCACTGCTGTCTTACCTTTCCGATCCGGCGATCAGGATTGTCATGCTGACGGTGAGCGAAAAGGCCTACGGGCTCGACGCCCAGACCGGAGGTCTTGATATCACCCATTCCGCCGTCGCCCACGACCTGTCCTGTCCGCGGGAGCCGGTGGGCGCAATCGGCTTTCTGACCGAGGGCCTGGCGCGACGGCATGAGCAGGGGCATCAGCCGTTCACGGTGCTTTGCTGTGACAACCTTCCGGGCAACGGCCACATCGTCCGTCGGCTGGTGCTCGAAATGGCCACTCGCCGCGATACGGATCTCAGCAAATGGATCGAGACCGAAGGCCGCTTCCCGTCAAGCATGGTGGACCGCATCGTGCCGGCAGCAACCGCTGCGACGCGGGAGCGTGCGGCTGGCATCACTGGAGCACGGGACGAACTGGCGCTTGAGACGGAACCGTTCACGCAATGGGTGATCGAAGACAGTTTCGTCTCCGGTCGCCCGCTTTGGGAGGCGGGTGGCGCACTCCTCGTCGATGCAGTCGAACCTTATGAGAAGATGAAACTCAGGCTTCTCAACGGCTCACACTCTTTGATCGCCTATCTGGGCCAGCTGCGTGGGCTGGAGTATGTACGTGACGTCATGGCTGACGCCGACTATCAGCAGATCGTCCGCCGTCATATGCTGGCGGCGCTGCCGACGCTGGATCCTGTGCCCGGCATCGACCTAGCTGCCTACATCGACCAGTTGATTGCCCGGTTCGCAAATCCAGCTATT
Source organism: Rhizobium sp. 2YAF20 (assembly GCF_052114685.1). Classification (NCBI taxonomy): domain Bacteria; kingdom Pseudomonadati; phylum Pseudomonadota; class Alphaproteobacteria; order Hyphomicrobiales; family Rhizobiaceae; genus Rhizobium; species Rhizobium sp. 2YAF20. The sequence continues at coordinate 14,107 of NZ_JBFRFF010000060.1, forward strand.
GCTCACCGCACGGCGCAGATTGCGATGGACGGCACGCAGAAACTGCCGCAGCGCATCTTTGCTCCGGCTTCCGATGCACTGGCGGCTGGACATGACGCCGATACCTTTGCCTACGCAACGGCCCTCTGGATCGGTTATGTCCTGCGTGCTGAAAAGGTCGATGATCCGCGAGCGGTTGAGCTGTCCGAGGCGGCCAGCCAAACGACGGAGAACGGTGGCAATCTGGCGCCGTTTTTCGATCTTCCCGGCCTTTTCCCACCAGCACTCAAGACGGATCACGCCTGGCACCATCGCGTCCGTTCGCATCTGAAAACCATTCAGGCAGAATAAACGATATTCCTGGGCGAACTCTCGCGGAGTCCTGCGCCAGGCAAACCAACAGCGGAGAAATCATGGTCACGATATCGGTACTGGAACCCCATAAGCTCGCCGTAGATCAGCGCGAGGCACAGCCGCCAGCCGAAGGCGAGGTCGCCATCCAGGTCATCAGGGCCGGCATCTGCGGCTCGGATATGCATATTCTCCATGGTTCAAATCCCTTTGTCACCTATCCTCGGATCATAGGCCACGAGTTCGCTGGCATCGTCACAGCGGTTGGTCGCGACGTCTCTCATCTTGCGATCGGCGATCATGTGGTCGCCGACCCCGTGATATCCTGCGGAGAATGCCACCCATGCCGGATCGGCCGTTCGAATGTATGCGCCAAACTGCAGGTTATCGGCGTCCATCGCGACGGCGGCTTCCGCTCGGTTGCGACTGTCCCACAGGAAAATGCGGTCAAGATATCGCCAGCGCTGGGATTCGGCCTCGCGGCGCTGGCCGAGCCGTTGGCAGTCGCCTCGAACGTTCTCTGGCGAACGGAATGTACCGCGGATGATGTTGTGATGATCTATGGCGCCGGGACCGTCGGAATTACGGTACTTCAAGTAGCAAAAATGCGCGGCGCACGCTGTATCATTGCTGATATCGACCCGCAGCGCCTGGAGCGGGCCCTGGAATTTGGCGCCGATGTCGTCATCAACTCGAGGGATAAATCGGTGCCCGCCGAAGTGGCTGGCGAGATGGATGGTCTGGGGCCATCGGTCGTCATCGATGGTGCGGGAATACCGGCACTGCTGGACGAGGCCTGCCGCATTGCCGGACCTGCAGGGCGCATTGGGCTTCTCGGTTTCTCGACGGCACCATGCAATGTCAGCCAGCAGGAAATCGTCCGCAAGGAGCTCAGCCTCGTCGGCTCGCGCTTGAACAGGCGTTTCATCCCCGAGGTCGTGCAATGGCTGGAAGCGGGCCAGCTGAAGCCGATGGACATGATTACCCAGACATTCGCGGCGGCCGACGCTCGTCAGGCCTTCGAGCTTGTCGAGAAACATCCGGAGCAGACGCTGAAAGTGCAACTCGCTTTTGATGCCTGATTGGGCTTGCGGTATCTGATGATCATGATGATGGCATAACATCAAGAAGAGCCTGAGCGTTACAGCTCTTAATGGTCGAAGGCCCCTCCCCGATCCAGTGCGATTTCATGGCGGTTGTCCACCCCATGGCTGGGTAAATTCGCCCAGTCTCATTCATCCTGATGATGACGAGACACCTTCTCACCTCTCGGTGAAAGCGATGTCCCAAAGCAAGTCGATTTGCTGAGTTTCAACGAAACGAAAAGATGAGCTCCGCTGCGATTGTGAAAACTGCCAGTGCAGGCGGAAGGCCAAGAGTCCCGAAAAACCGCCAACTAGCAGCTTCAGGCTTCCGTGCGCCAGACATCGTGCTTCAAGTGTGATCCAGAGAAGAACTGCCGCATGCGGCGGTACGGCTGTCGAACAATGAAGGTCCTTCTGTTTTATAGCTCTATTCCTGTACATGATCTGACACACGAGCGTTTGGCAGCGCAGAACAATTGCCAACCGGCCAGCACGCGCGGTTGGCTAATAGGGCGGGGATGAGGTCAGGTGGTTTCGGGCGAGACGATCGCCGGCGGCAGGCATATGCGTATATGCACACTACGGACCAAGCTCAGATTTCGAGGGCGTAGTAGGTGAATCCGCCATCGCTTTTTCCGACGCCGGAGATCGCCTCATTGACCTTTTCGAGTGACCAAACCATCGCCGTCATCACCGACATGTCGATTATGCCGGAGCCGATCATTGCGGCGATTTCCATACCTTCGGCCGCAGTGAACCAAACCGAACCGATGAGTTCCATTTGCTCGTCCATCCACCATTTCACATCGACAGGCAGGGGGCCGGAGGTGCCGCCGATATTGACGATGCGGCCGCCTCGCTTAACACCGCCCATGGCATCCAACATGGAATCGAGGGGTGCTTTCGCACCGAGGGTGTCGAGCATGAGGTCAGCCCCTCTGCCGCCAGTTTGCTCTTTCACGAATGCCCCTGACGATCCCAGCGTATTGGAAAATGTCACGATCCTATCCGGGGCGAGAGCCTTCAATCGCTCCAAAAGACGTTCGCCTCTCGCCACGGCATAGATTTTCCCGATGCCCATCGCCAGAGCAAAGAGCGTTGCCCCGAGCCCCAGCGTGCCGGTTGCCCCGTTTATGATCAGCGTTTTGCCCATTAGGGCGCCGCACTTCTTCAAGGCTGCATACGAGGTGCCCAGGTAACCCATTCGAGAGCCTTGGACGAAACTCATATTGTCAGGAATTTTGATGACCTGGGCTTGCGGTGCGAGCATGAACTCTGCGAACCCTCCATATGGGTAGCGGGCAAACATCTCCAAGCTTTTAGGGTTGTAACCGAAATATCCCCCCAAGGTCCAATGTTCACACGCTTGCGGCCTGCCGGACGAGCAGTGATGGCACGCACCACAGAACCGTCCCGGGTTCACATAGACGCGGTCGCCGGGCTTGAGGTTGACGACCTGCGGCCCGACCTGATGGACGATGCCACTGGGATCAAGGCCATGTATCGCCGGGCGCGGCGGCAACGGCATCTGTGGATACCAAGTTTCCCAGTTCGCAAGGACGTTGGCGAGGTTGGGCACCATCCCGCAGGCCTTCACCTCGACAACGACATCCGAACCCATCGCGACTGGACGTTCGACCTTGTCGATTGACATCGGATGGCCGACTGCGTGCAAGCGAGCGGCGCGCATCAAATGCGTCATGTTTTCCTCCCACGTTTTCAAAGATTGCTTCGTATTGACATTCTATATCGACTACGAATACCGTACAGTATCTGGAAAGGCAAGCCCGAGTCGAGTATTTTCATCGAACGCGATGAGCTGCCGACGGACATATGAGGAGGAAACGATGCATCTGGTTCTGGTTGATTGGCTGCGCATCCTGTGCGGGATTTGGCTCGTCCCCCATCTCATCGGCAAGGGATTGCACTACGACAGAGCCGCCCTCACGTTCGACGCCGCCGGCTTCAAACCTGGAAACCTGTTCGTCTGCATCACCATGGCAATGGAGGCCGCTGCCGCAATCGGCTTGACGTTCTCCATCTATCCGCGAATAGCGGCGGCCGTTGGCGCGCTCGTCTTGTTGGGGGCGGGATATGCCGTCGTCAAAATTAACGGACCCAATTGGCGTTGGCAGAAGATGGGTCCGGAGTATCCGATCTTCTGGGCGTTGATTTGTTTGCTCACGGCTATTGTGTGACAAATGGTTTTTGAGGTACGCCTCAGTGTCTGGATACGGCATTGACGGGATAAGCGAATGGCACGGCTGACACGTGAGCAAAGTCAGGCTCTTACGAGAGGGAAACTTCTTGAATCGGCCTACGAGGTGATGGCGCGCTTCGGCTACGCTGGAGCGTCGATCGAGAGAATCGCAGAGGAGGCGGGGTTTTCGAAGGGCGCGTTCTACTCGAATTTTGCCAACAAGGAGGATATTTTCCTCCAACTCCTCGCAGGAAACGCAGGTGGCGACGTTGTCGAACTGGCGAAGCTTTTGGGGGAATGCGATGAGCCGGCGCAATTAATCGATGTGTTGGCAAACTGGGCGAACAATCGCGGAGATGATCGCAGATGGGGCATGCTGGCGATTGAACTCCTGCGCCGGGCGCAACATGACCATACGCTTGGAGATCGCCACATCAAGCTCTTCCGCGACCAGTGGGAGGGCGTTGGGCAAATCCTGATCCACAAGTTGGATCTGGCGGTGCAGCCACCTGCCAGCCCTTTCTACATCGGCGGTATCGTGTTGGAACTCACATATGGTGGTATCTCCAGTTTTCTGAAAGACGGGGCGCCCGGCGACATGGTTAGGATTGTTCTCGGAGACATGTATCGCGCTTCGCGCAGCGCCAAGGCAGTAGCCGAATTCTGATATTCAAAACGGCAAGAGCCCTGTTTCCGCTTGGGAGGTGGGTGCGCTCAACGGCGAGACTGGCCGGCCAAGTTCAAACAAGGCCAGTGAACCAGGAACGTTGGGCCTTATCAGTCACTTGTTCCACGTCAGCTTTCCTTGCACGGGACTTCACACCGAATGACCCTTATTGTTGCTGCAAAACCAGACGACACCCAATCCTTCTTTTGATGCACTAGCGCTTGCAAGGGCACGACGAGGCGCGAGAACTGCCGCTCCAACCATAGCCGGCTCTCTTGCCCGGCTGGCTCGTGCAGCCTTGGAGATGACGGTCAACGACGGGTGAGCTCGTAAAAAAGGCCGCCCAATCGGCTCCTTCCCGGACGATCGAACTGTTGGCGGTCCGACACGCAGGCGAAAATCGTGGAGATGGAAGAGGCTTGACAGGAAGAAACTCAAAGACTAACTTGTATCTGAAATCCAATTGGTATGTGAATATTGACTGGTATCTAGCGGCCGATAGGCTGTAGCGCTGTTGAGGAGCAGCCGGGAAAGGGGGGCTTCCTTGCATAAAACCAGATCGAAAGAAATTCAGGATTGACTTGCTTTACGGCGAACTAGGCCACGAAAGCGAGACCGTACTTGTGATCGCGCATGCTTTTGAAGCGACGCACGATTTCGTTTCTCTGTAAAATCGGAAATTATTCATGTCCGGACTTGGCGACTCCCCACAGGAGGTGCTGATCGTGTCCGCACTCGCGGTCATGATTGTTGCGCTTGCACTATCGGCAATTCTGCGCTGGCGAGGGTCTGTTGCCCCAACGGACCTGCTGCCGGCTACCGCCTTCCTGGCGGCCTATGTTCTCGTCTATAACAAGATACCGGCATTCCCTCCTGTCGGAGCCGTGAACAAGGTGTTCTATCTCGCACTGCTGGGCACATTGCTCGGAGCAGCTGTCGAACTTTTGAGGTGGCATGTCATCTCCCGTGCCCTGGCGCTGATCCAGCCCGTCGTCGCAGCCGTCTACATCGGTCAGCCCCGTTTAGGCGTTGCGATCTGGGAGGTCGTGTTGGCGGCGCTCGCTGGGCTGGCGGTCGCCCTTTTGCTATTCAGCACAACCGAAGCCGACGGTGAAGCCGACATAAAACGCGGTGGTCTCGTTGTTGTCGTCAGCCTTGGTTTCGCCCCGTTGGCGCTACTTGGAGCCTCGTCGTCCACATTTCAGCTCTGCCTACTCTTTGCAGCCGCGAACTTCGGGATCCTTGTCGTGCACGTGATAACCAAGCCGGCTTTCCGCTTCGGGGGTGCATCGATTTTAGGGGCCTGGGGCGGCCTAGTGGCCGTCGTCGACACTGTCGTGCTCATCACACGCAAAGCCGACCTTGTCGCCGCGTTGGTACTCGGTTTGAGCGTGGTGATGCCACGGCTTGTTTCGAACATGGCCTGCCGCGCGCTTGGGATTTCGGGGCGGTTGGCTCGTCTGATCGTCTATTTTGGACTGGCGATCCTGCCAGCCGCTGCCGCGGTCCTCGTGGCATTTGTAAACTACGGCTCGAGTTTTCCCATTTAACAAAGGAGGAGAATGAAATGAACAGCAGACTGACAGGACTGGTTCTTGCGGCATCTTTCCTGGCAGGGTCGATATACCCCGCCTGGGCCGCGAAGTTCGACATCGACCCCGTGCACTCCGGCATCGCCTTCTATATCGATCATCTGGGCTTTTCCCGGGTGATCGGCGTGGCGAGGGAATTTTCTGGTTCCTTCGATTTTGATGCGACCAAACCAGAGACGAGCAGCCTTGGCGTCAAGGTAAGCGTCGCTGCGATATCCACCAACAATAAGCAGCGCGATGGCGACATCCAGGGCGCTGACTGGTTCAACGCTACCGAGTTCCCGGACATCACTTTCGTTGGCAAGGAGTTCAAGAAATCAACCGACACATCGGGAGAGATCATGGGTGATCTTACGATTGCTGGCGTCACCAAATCGACAACTCTTGACGTCACGTTCAACAAGGAAGGCCAGAACCCGTGGGACAAGAGCCACGTCGTTGGCTTCAGTGCCGCAACCAAGATCAAGCGCAGCGATTTCGGCATGAAGGCGGCGCTGGGAATGATCGGCGACGAGGTTGACCTGGTCATTCAGGTCGAGGGACGCGAGCATCAGGGATAGTCGGCCACCTGATTAATGGATAAAAGATTTCGCTCTCGAGGCAGGCATCGCCGTTAGCGTGCGGCGGTGCCTTTTTTCGGTCGTTCACAAACCCGGTCGCCGCTCCGCGGCGAGTGAACGGCCTCGCTGCCAACCTAGACCGCCAGGCGTCGCACATCGAGAGCCGGTCTTCTGCTCGGATTGTTCTCCCAAGTGGAATCGAGACGGCATCTCGCCAAGTTCGGCACTCCCTTCCGCCTCTCGATGATCGCGAAGCCGCACGCCAGCCGAGACACCGTGGCACCTGCGGCACGACGGGTCGTGCGTTGGAATGCCAAGGAGGCCCGCCATTAAAGAATCTGACAGATTCAGATACTTTTCGGTATGCAAATTCAAAGTGGTATGTTAAATGATCGCGGTCTGCAGCGTGACATGAGGGATGTGTGAAACCGAGAAAGCCGAATCTTCCGTTCTTGGCCCTGCACTGGCCGCTCTGAACATGCCGTCGGTGGCGGCATAGGATTCGGTACAACCGCATTTTCGCAGCGCACCTCAAGCTCTCGGGCCAGGCAACCAGAGTTTCGGCACGCTTCCTTCTCAGGAAGCCGGCCTCCCGAATGCGGCGCGGACCAGAACGAGGCACAAACGCGATCGTCGAAGGGATGGACCAATGCCGACACTCGAAACCACAGTCATCATCAATGCGTCCGCACAACTTGTTTGGAGCGCTCTCGACGACTTGGAGAGATATCCAGAGTGGAACGAAATCATCCCGGATCTCAAGGGTTGCACTATCGTCGGAGAACGCGTTTCCGGCACACTGAAACAGGACAATACTCCGGACATACCGATAAATCCCGTTCTGACCCGCATCGTGGGTGCTCGGGAACTTAGATGGCTGAGCGAGGCTCCTGGCGGCGTATTTTCCGCTGAACACATTTTTATTCTCGAGCCGACCGAGGATGGCACCACCCGTCTGTTGCACAACGAGGTTTTTGGTGGCCCCGTCGCCGATGAACGCTGGCCGAATATAGATCGCAACACCCGTGCCGCGTATGAAAAGTTCAACAGGTTGTTGAAAGCGCGCGCTGAAGAACTCGGACGGGAGGCGCTGCTACTCCATCCGGCGACGGGTAAGGATGCGAGTTCGAAAATTGCCTGCAGTCTGCTGCGTTGCCGCTGCCAACGCGATCCCGTCGAGGTCACCGTCAGTGGCCCAACATATCACAATCACCTTTGTGGATGCTCGAAATGCTGGAAACCAGAAGGATCGCTCTTCGCCCAAGTCGCGGTCACACCAGCTGGGTCGGTCGAGGAGAAACAGAACGTAGAAAAGCTCTCCATCGTCGACGCGATGCAGAAGATCGAGCGGTACGCTTGTCGTGAATGCGGCGCCCATATTGTTGGCCGGGTGACGGACAAGGAGCATCATTTCTATGGCCTGGAGTTCATCCACCCGGAACTTGCAGACAATGGGGCGCAGCCACCGATCGAGTTTGCAGCGTTCGCCTCCTCTCTTGTGGAAAGCGGAACATCTCCGTCTTCGATGCACGCAATTCGCAGACAACTGCGAGGACTTTCGATCCCCGCTTACGACGCCTTTTCTCCGGAGCTCATGGACGTCATTGCTTGGCACAGGGTGAAGTTGGCGCAGTCGATCCCGACGATCGCCGATTCGAAGAACTGAAGGAGGAGTCCATAATGGACGTACGCGCCGCCGTTGCCGTTCAGGCAGGAAAACCGCTGGAGATCATGACGGTTCAGCTCGAAGGCCCTCGTGCCGGCGAAGTGCTGATCGAGGTCAAGGCGACCGGGATCTGCCACACCGATGACTTCACCCTGTCCGGTGCCGATCCCGAAGGGCTTTTCCCCGCCATTCTCGGCCATGAGGGCGCCGGCATCGTCGTTGACGTCGGCCCCGGCGTCACCTCCGTCAAGAAGGGCGATCACGTCATTCCGCTCTATACGCCGGAATGCCGCCAGTGCCCCTCCTGCCTGTCGCGCAAGACCAACCTGTGCACCGCCATTCGTTCGACCCAGGGT
>NZ_JBFRFF010000061.1:0-22502 GCF_052114685.1 Rhizobium sp. 2YAF20
GGACGGGACGGAGCGGGCGAACTTGGAGAAGAAGCCCTCGATGAGGTTAAGCCAGGAGCCGTGTTTAGGGGTGAAGGTAAATTCGAAGCGGCCTGCCGGTTGTTTATCGAGCCAGGCTTTGGTTTCTTTCGAGATGTGTGCGGAATGATTGTCGAGGATCAACCTGATCGCGGTGCCGGCCGGATAGGCGGCATCGAGCAGCTTGAGGAATTCGATGAACTCGCGGCTGCGGTGGCGGTCCTTGACGAGCGCGTGGACCTTGCCTGTCAGCAGGTCAATTCCAGCCAACAGGCTGAGCGTGCCATGACGCTTATATTCAAAATCACGCGCAAAGGTCGGATAGACGCCTGGCACGGGCGGCAAATCCGGTGCCGTCGTCGCGATCGYCTGGATCCCAGGTTTCTCGTCGTAAGAGACGATCGCSACCTGCTTAGCCGATTTGTTCGATCCGGCTGCGGCCTTTTTCARGACCTGCACCTGGCGATAGACACACAAGACCTCCGCCATCTTCTGCTCGAACTCGCCATCGCGACGTTCCAGATAGTAGCGCATCTTGTGCGGTTTGATTTCCTCCTGGCTCAGAAGCTTGCTCACCGTGCCCTGAACCAGACGGGCCAGACAGGGATGTCCGGCYYCCGGTCCGTGCTCGCGCGCATGGCGGGCCAAAAGCCGCGTCGTCCACAGTTCGTGYGGATAGCCATGRTCCYTGGCCTTGTCGCACGCCAAAGACACCAGCCAGGCTTTCGCCTCCGGCGTGATCACCGGCTCYTTGCCCGGCCGCGGCCGGTCGTCTAAWGCTGCAAGCGGGCCATAGCTTTCGGCGCGCTCAATGCAACGCTGAACAGTCTGATGATGGACGCCAAGTCTTCGCGCAACGGCAAAGAACGACGGGTTGTCACGGTAGGCCARCAGCATRGCGGCCCGCGATACTCGGCTCGCCGGYTCGCTTCGAGACCGCGAAAGTGCCGTCAACGTTTCAGTCTCTTGCTCGCTCATCGCCAGCTCGATTACGCGCCGCCTTGGTGCCATGATGAAACTCCTCGGTTGAATAATCTCAAACGAGGAATCCACGAACACACTTCAGGTTCCATCAAAGGCCGCTTTCATGGAATCGATCGTCTAGTGGACCTGCGTTCTGGCACGGTCATTGGTGCCGAAGCGCTGGTTCGATGGCAACATCCGGAATTGGGGCTTGTCTCCCCCCTCGAATTCATCTCTATCGCCGAGGCAAACGGGCTCATCTGCGATATCGGAAGGTTCGTCCTGTTGGAAGCTTGTATGGAGGCTGCGGCTTGGCCGCGCAACATGAGCGTTGCTGTCAATGTCTCGTCCATCCAGTTTGCAAAGTCGGATATCGTCTCCGATGTCTATACCGCAATCGAGGCGGCCGGGCTGGAAGCGCATAGGCTTCACCTGGAGATCACAGAATCAGCCTTTGTATCGCGTACCGATCAGCTTATTCGAAGCCTCACCGGCTTCAGAGAAAAAGGTATCGGTATTGCCCTCGACGACTTCGGAACGGGTTATTCTTCACTGAGCTATGTCGCGAGTTTCCCCCTGGACAAGATCAAGATCGACCAGTCGTTCATCAAAATGATGACGTCTGACCCAGGGAGCCAAGCTATTGTGCAAGCGGTAAGTTCCTTGGCCCATTCCCTCGGCCTAGCCATTGTTGCGGAAGGAATTGAGACGGAGCTTGCGTGGGAAATGCTGGCCCTGGTCGGATGCCAGTATGGGCAGGGATATTATTTCGGGAAGCCGCAGACTTCAAAAGAGCTGCTGACGCTGTCAGGCGATCGCTTTGTGAGGGACCGTGAAGCAAAATCGGTGGCGCAACACGCGAGCTGACACCCTCTCGGAGGCTCTGACTTCCACACCAGCACGCTTTGGTCATTGAAAACTTCCCCCGGATCATCGTGGAAGGGCGTCGTCGTCATGCCCCTATCCCGAATGAATATCGTCTCGTCGGACACATCCAGATTACTGCTCGGGTTTTCGGGGCTCTCTGCGCCGGAAGCCGATATGGGGACCAGGCTTTTGGCGGAGGTGTTCAAGCACGAGGATTGTCGGAAGACATCCACGCAATTAGGTAGCAACTGCCACCAGACTCGGAGCCGACAGAACGCATAGGATCGCCGCGATCCTATGGAGTGGTTGCGTATGGTTCTTGTAGCAGATGAATTGAAACGGAAACGGGCCGAGATCGACACCAAAATCGAGGAGCTGCGGGCGCAGATCGTATCGCTGGAACGACAGCAGGCTGCGTTCGACGTTGTCATCCATGCCTATGAGCCGGAATACGCGCCAGCCGGAACACCTCGAGCCACCACCCGCCGCAAGCGGCAAGGCGTCGATGCAGTTTCAGAGCTGCTGAAAGACATCGATCGTCGGGGCTTCGTCCTGCGCACGCTACGCGAAGCCGGACGCCCGATCACGACAGCGGAGTGCGCCCAGGCATTCGCACGCGAGACCGGGCTGGCCGAAGACGACGCCCGGCTCGGACAGGTCGCAAATCGACTTTCCCAAACACTCGACCAGCTCGCCAAGACGAACCGCGTCCGCAGGGCCGGAAAGGCCGACGGTTATCGCTACCTCTGGGAAGTGGCGGCGTAGGGATTCGGGTTCTCGCCGTCCTCCCAGACCAGGTCGGGCGGATGCCGCCCCTGCCAGTAGCCGCACAGGTTCCGCGACGTCTTCCGCGACACCGCCATGTGGATCATTCCCCAGAGTAGCATGCCGTTGTCGACGTGACGGTTGTCCTCTCGCCAGGCGATCTCTGCCGCGTACCAGTCAAAATAGCGCACCGAGAAGCGATGGTGGATGCCAACGTATGCCCGCTGGATGCGGCTGAAGAAGCTCTCGACGTGGTTCGTGTTGACCCCGCCCTTCGTCTGGTACTCCTTGCTGTGGTTGACCCGGAACAGATCCTGCAGGCCAGCCAAGTCGTCGTACGAGAAGTGCTCGTCGGCGTGGATGCGCGACCCCTTGCGGACATGCTTCTTGACGAACTCCCAAGCCTCGTTCGGATCCTCGCTGCGCACGACGCGGGTGAGCGTCCGTTCGCGTCCTCGGCCGAACGGCGTCTTCTCCCGGAGCGTCAGGATCGTCAGGCGCTTGAAGTTCCGGTACTCGGCCCGGCGTCGGTCGACGCGATCCTCCTTGCGGTTCTTCTGCTTGATGTGGCCGCCTGCGTACTTGCCGTCGATGTGGATCTCGCCCTCGAGCATCATCCGGAAGCGCCGGCTGGCAACGGCCTCGCGCATCTTCATGAGCAGCACCCAGGCGGTCTTATACTGGACGCCCAGCTCGCGAGAGAGCTGCAGGGCACTCTTGCCCTTCACCGAGTTCACCGAGAACCACAGCCCCGCCAGGATGTCTTGGAAGCTCATTTTGCGAAAGGCAAAGACCCGTTCCGGTGGTGACCGAGAACTCCCGGCGACAAGCCTGGCACTTGAAGCGGCGACGCCGGATTTCCCAGCAGTTTTCGTGCGAGCAGCGGACGCAGGTTGGCCGTCCTTCGGTCTCCGGCCAGCGGATGAGGCAGAAGGCCTTGTACGACTTGGCATCGTCGAACGAGCGAAGATGGCTAAGCGTGAACGTCCGGCAGTAGGGCGAGAGCAGGAAGTGCTGGTTGCCCCAATATTTCTACCCTCCGGAGGACCTCCAGATCGGGTGCGGCTTTGCGAGGCTGCGGAATGACGGACGGCAGGTTGTCGGAGACCATGTTCAGTTCTCTGGATGACACGCGATACGACGGGATCTCGCCAGGTGCGGCGAGCGGAAGGTCAGCGTTGTCGTATTCGTATGATCCTGAACATGCGGCGGACCATACCAGGGGGATCGGCAGCAGTCGATCGGTATTCAAGAACGGTTGGGAGACACCAATTGAGGCTCTTGGATTGCCGGATTGCTACTAAATCTTCATCCGATCCGTAGCGACTTGTATACCTTGGTGGGGCTATAAAAGCTTGACTTCCAGATCGAAATGTATAAGTACTTGTACGGAGTTTTGAGTGACCAAAGAAATTATTTGGATGGGATCGTCATTCGATGACATCAAGGAGTTTCCGAAGAATGCGCGCAAGCAAGCTGGTAGCGACCTGAATCGCATTAAGGCCGGGTTGCCTCCCAAGGACTGGAAATCTTTCACTACGGTCGGGCCAGGTACCGCGGAGATTAGGATAAAGGACGAAGGAAACCTGTATCGAGTATTCTATGTTGCAAAGTTTGAGGACGGAATTTTCGTTTTGCACTGCTTTTCGAAGACCACTCAGAAGACATCGCAGCATGACATCGATGTAGGCAAAAACCGCTATAAGGCAATGAAAAAGCAATTGAACGAGAAAAGGAAAAAGAAATGAAGCCGAAGGATGATGCTATCAGTCACGTCACTCTCGCCGGTGTCAATATTTTTGAAGAGCTTGGGTTTGATCCTCAAGAGGCGGCATCTCTTCAGGCGGAGTCCGACGCCCAGATCGCCGGCATGATCGAAATCAAAGAAAATTTGATGACGGAAATCGCCGACTGGATTGCTGCCAGCCATTTAAAGCAGGCGGAAGCCGCAGAGAAGCTTCACGTCTCTCGCCCGCGTGTTTCCGACGTGGTCAACAAAAAGGTCGCGAAATTTACCGTAGATACGCTCATCGAGATGGTTCAGCGGATCGGCAAGAAAGTCCAGGTTGCGGTGGTTTAATGCTAAATCCGAGGCAGATGAGACTGGTGGCAGTTGCTACCTAATTGCGGACATCCGCGTTCTGGCTCGGCTTTTGCCCAACATCTGCGCGGCCGCAGAATGGGGATTTCAGCGACAGCATCAGTTCGTTGGCGTCGCGAGCAGCCATTCGCTTTTCGAAGCTAAATCATGGCTTATAGTGGTCGCCTTGAACGGGATCGAACCGGCGTTGGCTAATCGGGCATCGTAAACTTAACGGATGAAAGGCCAGCGAAAGACGCCATCCGCAGATATCTCCCATGCTCGGGCAATTTTCGCCCACAGGCTCATCGCCGCCGTGCGCAGTTCGCGATGGTGGCCGGAGGAGATGTCGTGGCGCGGGATTTGAAATAGGTTGGCGATCGGATCATGGATGGAGACGAAGCGTTGTAGATGTCGCTGTGACTTGAAGCGCTTCATGATCCGCTCTCGCCGCCGGACTGGTTGGTGAGAATTCTCCGCCCGATTATTCAACCCTTTGTGGGAGCGATGCTATACACTCGGCATGATCTCTCGCCTTGCTGCGCCGTAGGACCGCAGCTTATCGGTGATCATCACCCGCGGCGCTCGGCCCTGGCCCTTCAAGGGTTTGCGCATCAGGCGCTTGGCCGCCTTGGCATTTCGGCGGCTTTGCACAAGAACCTCCAAGACGAAACCGTCCTGATCAACTGCGCGCCACAGCCAATGCTTCTTGCCGCGGATTAAAACAACGGCCTCATCGAGGTGCCACTTGTCCCCAAGCCGACCGGATGATCGACGACGGATCTCGTTGGCAAAGGTGCTGCCGAATTTCTCCGCCCACAGCCGGACGGTCTGGTGCGAGACAATGATCCCACGGGCAGCCAGCAAGTCCTCGACCATTCGCAGGCTCAGAGGGAAACGGAAATAGAGCCACACGGCGTGGGCAATGACTTCAGCGGGAAAGCGATGTCGGCGATATAGTGGATCACGGTCTGTCATGAACCTTCATCACACATCGAATTCCACATTCCGTTAAGTTGACGATGCCATACGGACACCATGTCTTCACGCACGCTAGAAACGCTCAACGCGCATCTCCCTTGACAGGGACAGTGATCGTCACGACCAAACCCGCGCCTTCGCGACTGGCAATAGCGGCTTTGCCACCGTGGGCGTTGCCTTTCGAAGGCTCGGGATCAACCTTTCCATGTCAAAGTTGGTTAGCTGGGGCGGCGTAATTCGCTGTCCGCTAATGGCGGCATAATGTCCAAGATTGACATCTATTGCCATAATAGATGAGCTGCGCCATACTGCAAAAGCAAAGGAGAGACCGTTTATGCCAAACGTCGCGCTCGGAAAACACTACGAGGAATTCGTCAAGAAACAGCTGGAATCTGGCCGTTATAGCAATGCCAGCGAAGTCGTCCGGGCCGCTCTGCGGCTCCTGGAGGACAACGACGCAGCCCGCGAACGTTGGCTGAACGAGGAGATCCCACGTCGCTATGATCAGCTGATAACGGATCCCACGATGGGCGTCTCGGCCGAAACGGTCCGCGACCGTTTTGAGGCTAAACGCCGAAATGCGACGAACGCCAGATAGGCATGGCGTATCGCATTATCTATCACCCGCGGGCGGAAGCTGAACTCGACGCCCTGTATGCAGATATCGCCACGGAGGTAGGCGACCGCATTGCCGGCAAATACGTGGACGGCGTGATGACCTTCATTGAGGGCCTGGAAGCATTTCCACAGCGTGGCAGAAAGCCCGATTCCCGGCTTGCGGATCATCGGCTACAAACGCAGCGTTAGCGTGGCGTTCTCGGTACGGGGCGATGATGTGCTGATCCTCGGCGTGTTCGCGCGTGGCCGCGACATCACCGAAGAAATCCTGAAAGAACTGAACCAGTGAGCCCCGGTTGTCGCCGCTCTCTCCATGGATGCTGGAATTTCTGAATATTTTCAGGGCCGGGATGTGCCGTATCTTGCCCGTCGGCCCAGCCCAGGCCCACGATGAGATCGCAGCCCCAAACAAACCAGGGCCTGCTCCGTGAGACAACCCGCGTCAGTTAGCGGTCGGCCAACACCGCAAGACGAATGAAATGGCATGAGTACCGTTCTAAGTCAGGTCGCCTTGAAGGGATCGGAACCCGCGGCCCACTTTTAAAAAGCTCCACGCTTACAAGAGGATTCGAACCGAAGACCAGAGAATGCAGCGCTTTGAGGATGCAGTCCCAGACGAGACCTTATGCGACGCTATGAGCACAGACCGGGAACGCATATTCGGGGAGGCGGACGCACACACGAGCGGGCCGTAACCGCAATTATGGAACTTAAGTATTTGATTTAAAAAGAAATATCTCCATAAATTGCTATTTCAGTCAACGTGCCAAAGCTCCCGTGCGATGGCGACCGTGTGCAAGCAGCCTCGCGAGCGTGGCAGCCCCGGAGCAGGCTTACTTCAACACGCTGGTGCCAATGACGGCAGCGGCTTAATCGCGGCGGAAATCTACTTAGCCAAACGCTCGAAACTGTTTAGACAAACCGAGCCACCTCTAGTTTGGTCGGACCGGATGGCGAGATTATTAGAAAAATTTGAGCGAGGTGCTGGATCGAGCCGCTACCGACCTTGCTGATGACGTAAAAATCAACTCAGTGTGTGCTCCAATCAGTGCGATGGAGAGACACATGGAAGGCGTCGATCGCTGGATTCCATATAGCGCGATGACCAATCCAGGTCGTCACGCCAGTGCAATCGCTGCACTTCCGACCGAGGTTGGCGCTCTAATCCAAATCATTCAAGGCATCTTGGTTCATTCTGATTGGGTAAAGGAGTATGGCCTTGACGAGACGGCGCTGAATTCGACGGCGCGCACGACACTGCCGATAGCGGAGCGTTTAGACGACGTCTTAATAAGGGATCCACGGCCTCTCAACGTCCAGCGGTCAGCCGACAAGCGGTCTGTAGGAACCTGCCGCGACTACGCTCTGATGCTCTGCGCCTTTCTGCGATGCAGAGGCGTTCCCGCCCGTGTGCGCTGTGGTTTTGCAGCTTATTTCTCCAATGGATGGGAAGATCACTGGGTATGTGAATACTGGGACTCTAGCGCTGGAGAATGGTGCCTGTGCGATCCGCAAATCGATCAGATGCTGCGGCAGAGGAGCCAAATCTTGTTCGCTCCGGCCAACGTTCCACGCCAGTCCTTTATGTCGGCGGGAGAAGCATGGCTGGAATGCCGGCGAGCGAAAGCAGACCCAACTTCCTTCGGCCATGGCAACGTTACTGGTCTGTGGCTCGTGAAAATCAACGTGCTGCGGGACCATTATGTGCTGAACGGTCGCGAGACTTCGAGTTGGGACCGTTGGCGGGACGCGCCTCAGCCCAAACGCGCGGTGATCAGTGGTGAATTGGAGCTACTGGACGCCTTAGCAACAAGCCCGGAGCAACCGCTCGTGGAGATTGCACCAGACTGGTAGATCGGCCAAATCCAGAACCCGTTCGGCGTTGTGAAATGACGCTGACGGCGATGTCACGTTGTCTGCGGCTTAACTGTTCGCGGATAATGGGTCTGAGATTGGCAAGCCCGCGATAAGCTACAAGAACCACCGCTTTCCGCCGCAGATCATCGCCCGGCATACGCAAAGCAGTTAGTCAGTAAGAAGCCGTCGCGAAAAGATATCTGGCATCTGGACGAAGTCGACAAGCTGGGCGGCGCTCAATTCCTCTGGTCGGAATGGATATCAGTGACAGCCTGCGAGCGAGCCAGGATGCATTCGGTGGCATTGGCAAGCGATGTCACCAGACGCAAAACCGATTCACGAACACCCCTATTGGCAATCTTCATGAAGGCCTTGTTCAACCCCAAGCCTTCCTTCGAGGCCAGAAAATCAGAGAGATCCTCGAGTCCCGCAAGATGACCCAGCCCCTCAGTCGTCAAGGGTTGGGAGGCGTCCTGCTGAAAGAAGAAGCTTACCGGAATGGCAAGCACTGTGGCGATGGTCTGCAGACGGCTCGCACCGATGCGGTTCATGCCTCTCTCATATTTCTGAACTTGCTGGAAGGTCACGCCGATCTGGTCGGCAAGTCGTTCCTGGCTCATGCCCAGCATCAGGCGACGCATCCGGACACGGGAGCCGACATAGGCGTCGATCGGGTTTGGTAATTTGACGCTCACTATAGGCTCTCCTCATGCACAAGGGCGCAGCCATTTGCCAGGCTCCCAGGGAAATACTAGTACCACGCTCTAATGTTCCCGTACAATGTGCACTTCTTAACAGAAAATTTCAACAAAAAATTCTACTGTGTAAGCAATGCTGTCGGTATCCTGAGATAAGATTGAAAATCAACCACTAGAATAACCTTGGTTATAGTTCAATGACGACATGAAGTTCTACGGAATCCTCAAATGCACATAAAACTGTACGAGGCCAGAATTGATATGCGCCGTTCCGATGGGGTTGCCCACTCACTCGAAGGCGATTTGCGTTCTCGTGCCCCGACTGGAGCAAACATTGCCTGTGGCGGCTTGCTCGGCGCGGCGATCCTGGCAGGGGGCAGCATGTGGTGCGGCTTCACACTGAAATGATACCCGCAGGGGTCATGAAACAGTCGTCCTATCCCGAGCCCCTATGCGGCGAGAACTGCCTCACTTTCCCGCTCGAACATCCGTTCGAGGTTCAAAAAGCAGATCATGCCATCTTGTTGGGCGATGATGCCGTCGCAATAGGTGGTGCCACCGGGCACGTTCATGTTGGGTACGGGTTGGAGCAAAGCTGCATCGATCGTCAGTATGTCTGAGACACTATCGACCACGAGCCCCATCGCCACGCCATTGATCTCGGCGACGACGATGGCACTGCGTTCGGTTGGCGTGGTACTTTTCATGCCGAGTTTCAAGGCGAGATCGACGATCGGGATTACGGCACCGCGCAGGTTCATCATACCAACAACATCCGCCGGTGCGTGGGGTATCGGTGTTGAAATTCCCCATCCGCGAATTTCGCGGATGGCGATCGTCTTGACGCAGAACTCCTGGTCGTTGAGCCGGAAGGCGAGGATTTCCAACGTCTCACCACTACGTTGGGCATGTTGATAAGCCGCGTTCATCAAAACTCCTCCAAGTTTTCCTGCGCCGCGACTGCCGTGGCGCCATAGACCCTGGCGACATCTGCGACCATTTTACGGGCGGGGGAGCTAACCGGCCTATGATCTCGGAATGCCTGGACCGGAGAGCTCTTCCCAGACGCGGTCGGGCGAAGCGCAGTCACCGACGATGAGGTGCTACCACTGGCCCCGAGACTAAACTGAGAGATGAGTTCACGTAGGCTCGTCCTCGATCTCTGCTTGGAGATCTTCTTCCGTGGCGGGCTCCAAGGTAACTTGTGAGGCCACTTTCTTGGCCAGCACGAGGTCGAGGGCTATGAGGATGGAAACATCCAGCTGATAAAAATAGCCCTCGAAGGCCATTCCTCCACTGGATGGCGATAGCGCATCCGAGCCTTCATCGCCTTTTTTCATCCGTAGTTCCGCCCATCACTGAGAACGGTTTCCAACTGCTCGATCAAACGTGAACGCGCTTCTTTCGACAACTTATCAAGATTGAGTTGCTTCCATTTGACGGCTGGCAGAGCAGACACGCCAGGAACTCCCAACAGGGTCCAATCGGGCTCGCCGCGCTTGAACCGCACGAGAAACTCCTTGTGTGCGTTTGGCATACCGCCGGCTATAGCTGCTATCAACGCCTCGCGAGCGGCCAGAAGTTCATCTAATGCAATTGGCTCTGCGGTCATGCCGTCGAACCCTTGCGCAAATTCCTCGCAATGTCCTTGCGGCGCGGTACAAGCACCTCCGAAATCGGCCTGTCGTGGCTAGTCAAATAGACGATAAAGGCCCGGCGCAGGTCGTCGGTGATACCTTCATTCGCAAGCAGGTCGCGCACGTCAAAAAGATCGCGCGGATGCTGGCGATCGAGCGCGGCCATGATCTTTCCGGCGTACAAGTCGGCGAACGAAACAACCTGGATTTCCGCGAAGCCAAAGGCATCCTCTACCCCGGGCGAGACTGATCGCATCTCGGGCTCGAAAACGCAGCCACGCAGGACCGGCGTAACCTCGATTTTGATCTGTGCATCCGGCCGCTGAACGGTCAGCTTGGTGACGATTTGCTCGCGGGCTTTGAGCACTTCAGTGACTCGCACACCGCGCATTCCTGGTCGAATTTTTACCGCTGTCCGCTTCATGGCCTCATCGATCGCGGCCAGCGACTCCGGGCGTGGCGCCACTGGCAGGTAGGTCAGGTCGATATCAACGGACAAGCGCGGCATGTCACGAACGAATAGGTTGATGGCGGTTCCGCCTTTCAAGGCGAAATCCTTCTCTTCAGCGACGAATGGAATTACATCGACCAATAGCGCAACTTGGCGCTAGCGTTCAGACAGGGGCACCGAGATCCTCCGGAACAGTTATGAGATACTTGGAGTCAAGCCTGCCGTCTTTGACGAGCATGCGTTTGCCGGTGCCAAGGCTGATGGTCGTGCGGTCTATCTGTTCCAGCCATGCCGGCTGGTGGCGATCCGCGAACCAGAAAAAGAGCCGTTTGACCTTGACGCTGCGGCAATCGGTGAGCAGCGCCTGCAGCCGTCTTGGGCTCAAGGTTCGCAGCCCTTCCACCATCATATCGACCTGATGAAAGCTTTCGTGGCGCGGTAGGCCATCGAGCATTTCGAGCAGCGCACGCTCCGGTGTGGAAGCTATGAGCGGCCAGTCAGACGGTCCCGGCAGTTCGCGCAAGGTCCCTGCCTGCAGGGTTTCTGACTTAGCCGCGAGGGCGTTGAACAGGACTTGTGACCGGTGAAACCGGAACGTCTCCTTCAGAGGAAGCTTGGCTAGCCAACCGGGGGGAGGCTCGTTTCCGTACAGATGGATTGAGGAAGGACCGGTTGCCGATAGGTAGTGGCTGAAGCCTTGTAAGTCGAGTGCGGTTCGCCCACCGACTGCGAGGGCGCGCCCCATCAGCTTCTGCAGAGAAACGACAGTCTTCTGCCAATCCAGTTCGCCAAGCGGGTGCTTGTATGTGCCGCGCACCGGCTGCACCAGCCAGCCCGCAGCAACATACTGGCTGCGCAGGCTCGTGGAGTAACCATGCCTCTCCATCCACGCCGCATCGGCCAGCAGGCCTTCCGGCAGCTTTCGTTCAAGTTGGTTTAGCTTTCCACTGTTTCGCTCAGCCATACTTAGTAAAACAACATGATTTCAAACCCGATCAAGGTTTGACGAAAGGGCCATTTGCGTAGCTACACTTGGTAACGGGCTCCTTCTTCGAACCATTTAGACCCTCTCGAGTCCAGCCAAGACCTACGATTTGACATTTAAGTCGCGTTTTCGATGTCGATTGCAACGAATATATCGACTATCTGTTGGGTCTAGGGCCAATGATCCTGGGGCACAGGCCGCCAAAAGTCACCCAAGCTGTTGTCAACATGATTGAGCAACGCGGCACAGTGTTCGCCTTGCCGCATGAGGACGAGACCGCCCTTGCCGCTAAGATCATCGCCGCGATCCCTAGCGTCGATCAGGTGCGTCTGTGCAATACCGGCACCGAAGCCGTAATCTATGCGCTTCGTTTGGCTCGAACGTTTACGGGCCGGCAAAAAGTCGTTCGCTTTGAAGGCATGTATCATGGCGTTGGTGCATGGGTCACAAGGGGAGCGGCTTTCTGTCTTTGAAGCAGACGCTATACCTTTGCTGTGGCGTAAGTCACTATTATGGAACTTCTCCACCGAATACCGTGCCTCAGGTGACGGCGCCGACCTGCCAGGGGACGAATTCGCTGTCGCCGTAGTCGTAGATCTCGCTCAACGTCTTCTTACCCGAGGCGACGGCGATGATGTCTTCGAAGATCCGGTTTCCAGCGGCTTCGATGGTGTCGTTGCCGGTGACGATCTCGCCGCAGTTGATGTCCATGTCTTCCTGCATGTGCTCGTACATCTGGGTGTTCGTGGCGATCTTGATGCAGGGCGCCGGCTTGAAGCCGGAGACCGAGCCGCGGCCGGTCGTAAAGCAGATGATGTTGCAACCGCCGGCCACCTGTCCTGTCACCGCGACAGGATCGTAGCCCGGCGTGTCCATGAAGACGAAGCCGGGCTCGGTGACGATCTCGGCATATTCGTAGACCGCCTTCAGCGGCATGGTGCCACCCTTGGCCACTGCACCGAGGGACTTTTCCAGGATCGTCGTCAGGCCGCCGAGCTTGTTGCCATAGGAGGGATTGTTGTTGAGCTCGGCACCATTGCGCTCGGTGTAGTCGCGCCACCATTCAATCCGCGACAGCAGCTTCTCGGCGATGGCCGGTGTTGCGGCGCGACGGGTCAACAGATGCTCGGCGCCGTAGATCTCCGGCGTCTCCGCCAGCACCGAGGTGCCGCCGTTGCGCACGATGAGATCCGACGCATGTCCAAGCGCCGGATTCGCGGTGAAGCCGGAATAGCCATCCGAGCCGCCGCATTCGAGCGCCACCTTGAGGCCGGACAAAGGCTGCTCGGTGCGCCGGGCGCTGTTTACCTCGGGCAGCATGTCGCGGATCATCTCGCTTGCCGCCTCGATCGTCTTGCGGGTTCCGCCAAGACCCTGGATCGTCATGGTGCGCAGGCGCTTGCCCTCCTCAAGCTTGTAGTGCTCCAGGATCGGCGCGATCTGGTTGGTCTCGCAACCGAGCCCGATCATCAGAATGCCGCCGAAATTGGGATGGCGGGCGTAGCCCTGCAGGGTGCGCGTCAACAGGCGATACCCCTCGCTTGCGGTATTGATGGCGCAGCCGCCGCCATGGGTAAGGGCAACGACGCCATCGACATTGTCGAAGCCCTCGAGGCCGCCGCTGCGTTTGAAGTGCTCTGCAATGTATTTCGAGACAGTGGCGGAACAGTTCACCGTGGTGATGATGCCGATGAAATTGCGAGTTCCGACGCCGCCGGTGCCGCGATCAAAGCCCATGAACGTCCGCCGCTCGGCAAGCGGTAGCATGCCTTTTTCCTCGATGTCGATGCTGAACTGGTGCTGGTGTTCGGAGGTGATGACGGCGAGGTTCTGGAGATGAACATGCGACCCTTTGGGGATGAACATGGTGGCAACGCCGATCGACTGGCCGAATTTGTGGACCTCCTGCCCTGCTGCAATATCGCGCACCGCGATCTTGTGGCCGCGCGGGATCTGGTTGGCGGCAACCAGCCTGTCGATGCCGGTCTGCTCGCCGGCCCTGACCATGCTCCGGGCCACGGCGACGTCATCGATCGTGTTGAGCAGGATCACCGGCGCGTTCGAATTGGACATGGTGTTCTCCCAGGGTGATGTGTCATTGATAGGCGGCGCGCCGCTGTAGCTCGATGCCGGCGCCATCGGGACGCCCGCCCGCGCCAGAGAACCGGCAGCGGACGCCCGGTGCGTGTCAGGGGCGCTGCGCGCCGTTGGTTGTCAGGTATATGGCATATAAGGATGTTGTGGCGGTAATGAAGAGCCGGTTTCGACGCGGTCCGCCGAATGTCAGGTTGGCAACGGTTTGCGGAATCTTGATCTTCCCGAGTAGGGTGCCATCAGGCGAAAAGCAGTGGACGCCATCCCTGGCGCTGGACCAGAGGTTACCCGCCGTATCGAACCTGATGCCATCGGGAATACCACTGTCGATGTGGCAAAACACTCTCGGGTTGCTCAGCGTCCTGCCATCGACCACGTCGAAGACGCGGATATGGCGCGGCGCGCTTTCATCGTGGCTGGCGCCGCTGTCGGCGATGTAGAGCTTCGTCTCGTCGGGCGAGAAGGCCAGTCCGTTGGGCTGCAGGAAGTCGCTGACGACAGCGGTCAGGTCGCCGGTTTCTGGATCCAGGCGGAAGACATTGCGCTGGCCCTGCTCCGGATCGGCTTTGTAGCCTTCGTAGTCCGAGAGGATGCCGTAGGTCGGGTCGGTGAACCAGACGGTGCCGTCGGAGCGCACGACGACGTCGTTGGGGGAATTCAGGCGCTTGCCCTGGTAGCTTTCGGCAAGCACGGTGATGGTGCCGTCGGCTTCGGTCCGGGTGACGCGGCGCGTGCCGTGCTCGCAGGACACCAGCCGGCCCTGGCGGTCGCGCGTGTTGCCGTTGCTGAAATTCGACGCGTGGCGGAACACCGAGACGCCGCCCTCCGGGGTCCAGCGCATCATCCTCTGGTTGGGAATATCGCTCCACAGAAGTTGCTGGGCGTCGTCGAACCAGACAGGTCCTTCTGCCCAGCGGCAGCCGTTGTGAAGCTCATCCAGTCGTGCGCTGCCGACAAACAGGGCTGTGAAGCGCGGATCGTGAATTTCGAAAGGTGATGAGTCGGCCATAGGACAAACCGTGTTCAGTGATTTCTAAAGCTGCGTCCACCGGCGACGACGATGACGCCGATGATGATAAGTCCGGTCATGACAAGGCGGATGCCGGCACCAAAACCGTAGGTGTTGAGCATCGAGACGACCAGGAACATGAACAGCGATGCGCCCCAGATGCCGGCGACGTTGGAATCGCCCCCGGCAACCGCCGTGCCGCCGATGACGACGACGGCAATCGACATCAGCAGGTACTCCTGGCCCATGTTGAGCGCCGCGCCGCCGGAGAAGCTTGCCAGCAGATAGCCGCAGATAGCCGCCAGAACGGCGCAGAGCACGTAGGTCGCGAACCGGACGCCATCGACCGGTATGCCGGCCATGCGCGCGGCGTTGATGCTCTGGCCGATCGCCGCTGCCCAGCGGCCGTAGACGGTCCTCTGCAGCAGGACATAGGCGAGGAGCGACAGGATCAGCGCAAGAATGGCGACATTCGGTAATCCGAGCGTGGTCTGGGTCGTGAAGCTTGCCAGGATTTCCGGCGGCTTGATCCGCAGGCCGCGGTTCGTCCAGATGGCGGTCGACTGCACGATGAAGCTCATCGACAGGGTCGCGATGATCGGCGGTATCCGCAACAGCTTGATCAGCGCGTAGTTCCCTATCCCTACGGCGACACCGACGGCGATCGCGACCAGCAGGCCGAAAACGATCATCGAGTCCTGGCCGTCCATGAATTTCAGCGAGACGGTGCCGGCGAGTGTCATCGTTGCCGGCACGCAGAGATCGATATTGCCCGGTCCGAGGGTGATGACGAACATCTGCCCGATGCCGACGACGATCGAGAAGGCGGCAAAGGTCAGCGCCGCCTGGCTGAGGCCGAGCGTGCTGGCGCCGCCGGTGAACAGGATCGTCACGAACCACACGAGGAAGGCCGCGACGAAGGACCAGATCCACGGTTTGCGTGTCAGCGCCGTCAGGGTCGTCATGCGCGCTTCTCCCTCTTTTCCATCCGATTCAGCAGCAGTCGCAGGCCGAGCACGACGATCAGGATCGCCCCCTGCGCACCGATCTGCCAGTCCGACGAGATGCGCAGGAACGACAGGAACGAGCCTGCGAGTGTCAGTGTCAGCGCGCCGATGACCGCGCCGATCGGCGAAACCCGTCCACCGGTGAACTCGCCGCCGCCGAGGATCACGGCGGCGATCGACAGCAGGGTGTACCGCAGGGCGATATTGGCATCGGCGGAGGTCGTGAGCCCGACCAGCGCAATGCCTGCCAGGATGGCGAAGAAGGCTGCAAGGGCATAGGTCGCCGCCCGCGCGGCAAGGATCGACCAGCCGGCACGCTCGACCGACCGGGCATTGCCGCCGACCCCGCGCAAGATGACGCCGAAGGACGACCGCATGATGAGGAAATGCGAGAACAGCGCGATGATGACGCTGGCGACGATCGCCATCGGCACCAGCGGCGGCCGCGATGTCATCACCGCCCGCGCCCATTCCGGCGCGTGGCCGCCGGGTGCCGGCAGCAGGAGGATGGCCAGCCCGCTCCACACGAAGCTCATGCCGAGCGTGACGACGATCGAGGGAAGATCACGAACATGAATCAGGACGCCCAACCCGGCATAGACCGCGATGGCCAGAAGGAGGATGGCGACGCCGATCGCCGGATCAGATTGCAGGAAGGTGGCGGTGACGCAGGCGATGAAACTGACGAAGGACCCCATCGACAGATCGAGGTCGTTGACTGTCATGATCAGCATCTGCGCGATCGTCGCCAGCGCGATCGGGACCGCGAGGTTGAACAGGAGGTTCAGCCCCAGGTAGCCCATGGCGCGCGGCTGGAGATAGAAAACCGAAATGAGGAGGATGGTCAGCGACAGGGCTGGAATGATGAGGCGGATCGTATCCGAGGACAGGCGATGCTTCATGCGGCCACTCCTGTGAAGGACGCCGCCAGGATGTTCTCCTCGGTGACATCGGTACCTGCCAGTTCCCGTATGATGACGCCCTCGCTGAAGACGAACACCCGGTCGCACAGGCTGACCTCCTCAATTTCCGTGGAGTACCAGACGAAGGTCCGGCCCTTTGCCGCTTCCGCACGGATGATGGTGTAGACCTCCTGCTTGGTTCCGACGTCGACGCCGCGCATCGGGTCGTCCATCAGTACAACGGGCGCGCTTGTCGCCAGGGCACGCGCGAACAGCACCTTCTGCTGGTTGCCGCCCGAAAGTGAGAGGATGCGATTGTCCATGTCCTTGGTGCGGATTTCGATCCGCTCCTTCCAGGAAGTGCCGAGCGCCTCTTCGCGCCTGTCATTGACCATGCCGCGTGGCGACAGAGCGCTGAGGTTGGCAATGGTCAGATTCTTCAGGATGCTCCACAGCGGGAACACGCCGTTCAGCGAGCGGTCGCCGGCAACGAAGGTCACCGCGGCGTTGGCGTGGCGCATCCAGTTGCCGGTCTTCGACAGATAGAGATCGAGCAGGATATCGGTCTGGCCGTGGCCGCCAAGCCCCGCCAGCCCGACCAGCTCGCCCGCATAGGCGTTGAACGGCAGCCCCTTGCCCCGGCGCGGCGGCGCGCTCAGCAAGGGCGTGGCCTGGTCCGCCCTCACCCGTGCCGGTGCCGCATCGCGCGCCTTGACGACGTTGCCCATGGCCGCAACCAGGCTGTGGTGGTCGAACGCCCTGGAAGGTCTTTCGGTGACGACCTTGCCATCCTTCATGACGATGATCCGGTCGGTCGCCGAGAGGATCTCGCCGAGAATGTGCGAAATCAGGATGATCGAGCCGCCGCTCTCGACGAAGACCCGGACGTAGGCGAGCAGCTGCGCGGCGAGCGTCGCATCTAGGGACGATGTCGGCTCGTCGAGGATCACCAGCTTGACCGGGGTCGAGATGGTGGAGAAGGCCGTGGCGATCTCGACCATCTGCCGCTCGGCGATCGACAGGTCCCCGATCGTGGCGTCCGGCTCGATCGTGTGGCCGGGAAAGATTGCGTCGAGCGACCTGCTGATCACCTCGGCGGCGCGCCTGCGCCAGCCGAAGCCCTGCAGTCCGCGATGCATGACGCGGGTATTTTCAATGACCGTCAGATTGGGGCAGAGCGACAGTTCCTGGAAGACGCAGCGAACCCCATGGGCGCGCGCGGCGGCGATGCCGTAGCGCTCGACCCGCGCCCCGCCGCAGCTGACGGAGCCCGAATGCGGCGTTAGCCCACCGTTGATGATGTTGACGATGGTGGATTTGCCAGCCCCGTTGTGACCGACCAGTCCGACAGACTCGCCGGCGGCAATCCGGATCGTCACGCCGTCGAGCGCCTTCACTGCGCCGAAATGCACCTTGGCGTCCGTGACCTCGACGACAGCCGGATTTTGCGCTTCCACGCCCATGATGGAATCTCCCTGTAATAAGGACCGCCCGGCACTGTCGCCGGGCGGAGCAACGCGTTGGGAGGAGCTGTTACTTGCTGTCGGCGATGACTTTTTGGGTATCGGCCAGCGAATAGTCGACATTGGCGACGCCGCCGGACGGCGTGTTGGCGAGATTGGTCTCGAGGTTGTCCTGGTTGATTTTCAGGAACGGCACGACGAGGTCCTTCTTGACCGTCTTGCCATCGAGGATCTGCTGCGCCACCCAGAAGGCCAGTGTCGAAACGCCCGGCGCGATGGACACGGACATGGTTTCGTACTTGCTGGCGTCCTTCTGCTTCTTCCACCAGACGAGTTCATCCTGGCGGTTGCCCATGACGATCGTCGGTGTCGGGCGCTTTGCCGCCTCGAATGCCTGCGCTGCGCCATAGCCGTCGCCACCCTGTGTCACCACGGCTGCAATCTCGGGCAGGCTCGGCAGGATGCCGGCGACGGCCTTCTGCGCGACATCCTGGGCCCAATCGCCGTGGACCGAGCCGACAATCTTGAACTGCGGGAATTTGGCGGCGCCCGCATGGATGCCGGCCGAGATTTCGTCGTCGACCGACACGCCGGCGAGACCGCGGATTTCCAGCAGATTGCCACCGGCCGGAATTTTCTTGGCAAGATACTCGACCTGGCTTTCGCCCATGCCCTTGAAGTCGACGGCAATCCGCCAGGCGCAGGGCTCGGTCACGATGCCATCGAAGGACACGACGACGATGCCGGCATCGCAGGCTTCCTTGATGGCGCCGTTCAGGGCCGTCGGCGACGCCGCATCGATGACGATGGCGTTGTAGCCCTGCAGGATCATGTTCTGGATCTGCGCGGCTTGCTCGGTCGCCTGGTTTTCAGAGGTAGTGAAGGGATCGGCGGCAGCGACCACGCCGGATTTCACGGCGTCGCCGGTGACCTTTTCCCAGCTTGTCAGCATCGCCTGGCGCCACGAGTTGCCGGCGTAGTTGTTGGACAGCGCGATCTTCTTGGCGGCCGTGTCGGCCATGGCAGCGATGGGCAGCGCCACGCAGGCAAGCGTCACCGATGTCAGAAGCAGATTTCTGAATTTCATTGTCTCTCTCCCTGTTGACCCGTAGTCCCCTCCCGGGCGGATGCGATGTGTAAAAGTCGAGTTCCTCCCCTCGACATCGGCAGGATGTTATAGATTGGGAAGGTTGTATAGTAACAATGCGGCACCGCGTTTGCGGGACTTCCCGCAAATGCTGCGGGATCCTGCAAGACGCGGGACGCCAGCTGGCGCTTACTGGACGCAGAATGCATGACCGCCACCTGGGAGGGCTCGGCGGGAGGAGGAGACCATGCTCAAGTTGGCGCCATCGGCGCTTCTCGACCATTATCTGGGGATTTCCCGCCTGCTGGCGGGACAGTTGGAATTCCGTTCTGCCATCCGCGCCGTGGCGGCAGAGATTTCCCACATCATCCCGCACGATCATCTGGACGTGTGCATCATCATGCATGGCGGCAAGTACCACACGGCCTACGAGACCGGCCTCGAAACCGCCTGGGGAAACCACCCACCGGCGCTCGTCTCCGGCAGCCCCATTCGCAGCCTTCTCTGGGGCGAAGTGGCCTTTCTCCTGACCGACGACGCGCTTGTCGATCCACGCTTCAATTTCAAAGGCGCTTTCTTTCGACCCATCTTCGACCAGTCCCTGCGCAGCCGCCTGCACGTGCCGCTCAAGGTCGAGGGCGACGTCATCGGCGCGCTCAGCTGCTCCGCTCACACCGCGGGGCTTTACGGCCTCGACGACGTTGCCAATGCGCGATCGATCGCGGACCTGCTGTCGCCCTATTTTTTCGCGCTGCGGGCCGCCGAGCAGGCCCAGCAATGGGCGATTGTCGAAGCCGAAGCGAGAGCGCGGGAGGAAGGCCTGCGCCTTGGCGCGCTGAAGCTGACCGAGGCGCTGGAATCCGAGCGCCAGCGGATCGGCATGGACCTGCACGACCAGACGCTGGCCGATCTCACCCGTCTGTCGCGTCGGCTTGAGCGACTGACGCACGAACAGGATGTCTCGGGGGAAACGCTGGAGCCTCTTGCGCGCAGCCTGCAGCACTGCATGCAGGACCTTCGCCAGATCATCGAGGAGGCCAAGCCCTCCGTACTGCAGCTGTTCGGATTTGCCCAGGCGGTCGAAAACCAGCTCGACCGTTCGATCCGCGATAGCGGCCTGTCGATTGCGCAGAAGCTGGTCGACGATACCGGCGGCGTTATCGACCGGCTGGAGCCGACGGTCAGCATCGCGCTGTTCAGGATCACGCAGGAGGCGATCAACAACGCCGTCCGCCATGCCCAGGCCGACCATATCACCGTGACGCTAACCGGCCAGCCGGACGGCATCTCCATCGAGGTCCGCGATGACGGCATTGGCATCCAGAAGCCACGCCGCCGCGCCGGCGCCGGGATCGACAACATGAAGACGCGCGCGCGGCTAATTTCCGCCAGGTTCACCATCACGGACGGGCGCGGGACCCGAGGTTCGGTCGTCGCCATCCACCTGCCTCTGGCTGAGCAGGCGTCGCCCCGCGACAACCAGACGAGGATAGATGCATGAAGGTTCTCATTGTCGAAGACGATCCCTTGCACCGCTCCTACCTCCACGAGGCCATCGGCGCGTCGCTGCCGGAGTGCGAGACCATTCTGGAGGCCCAGAACGGCAAGGAGGGGGAAAAGCTGGCACGGGAAAACAAGTCGGCGCATGTCGTCATGGACCTACAGATGAACAGCCGCAACGGCATCGAGGCGGCGCGGACCATCTGGAACGAGCGGCCGGACACCCGCATCCTGTTCTGGTCGAACTACTCCGACGAAGCCTATGTGCGCGGCGTGTCTCGCATCGTTCCCGACGGCGCAGCCTATGGATATGTGTTGAAATCGGCGTCTGACGAACGCCTCAGGCTGGCACTGCGCAGCATCTTTATTGAGGCGCAATGCGTGATCGACCGCGAAGTGCGGGGCATGCAGCAGAAAAGCCTGGGCCAGGCGAAGGGCTTCAGCGACACCGAGTACGAGATCCTCGTCGACATCGCGCTCGGCCTGACCGACCGGACAATTGCCCGGCGACGCAACCTGTCTCTGCGCAGCGTCCAGAATCGCCTGCAGCAGCTCTATGAGAAGCTGGAGGTCTACCAGAACACCGCCGAGGACCATGAGGATGGGCGGTTCAACCTGCGAGCCCGGGCCGTGACCGTCGCGATGCTGAGAAAGCTTCTGAACTACAGTGCGTTGGAGCGGGCCGAAGCGGAGCTGGCGGAATGGTTGGCGTCGCTCTGACATGCCGGCCTGCTGCCCAGGCGGGGCGTTATTACGTCGATCCTTGGATATTTTTGATGCCACATAAGTTCAATGAAGACCTGCGGCGTTAACAGCAAAACTTCGCGACACGCCCGTTAAAAGTCTTTGCCTTTGTCGGATTTCGCCACGGCCTTCGCTCTTTTCAGATCGGCCGCAATGTCATCCGACGTTCGCGGGAACTGGGTCACGAAGGCTCCGTCCGCATCCACGATCCAGATATCTTTCGTGCCGACTAGCTCGGCCCGGAAAGGCCTACCGAAATTCATCGCCAGCTCCTCGGAGGGGCGTTGGTGCATCGGTCGATGAATGAACGGATTCCAGTCTTTGATGCTGTGTCTATGCGGCGGCTGTCACGCACCGGACGGATTTAGGGCGCGCGCATGCCAGCATTCGATTGAGGCTGGAGCAGCCGATAGCGACTTCCGTCTGTTGCGCGGCGAATGAGCGTACCGGCATCGTAAACTTAACGGCAACGAGCGCAAACCATGGCGCCGGCCGAGTTCGTCGGTCATGCTCGGGCAATTTTCGCCCAGAGGGCCATCGTAATCTTAACGTGCCAAGGCCAAAGAAGTGCGACATTTGCTGCGATCAGGCAGCTTGAAGGCGGGCGACGTCTCGCCAAGTATCCAAGGCTGCTGCTCGCAGTTGGCGATGGTGGGCGGATGGAATATCGTGGCGGGGAACGTTAAAGAGGTTGGCGATCGGGTCGTGGATGGAAACGAAACGCTGAAGCTGTCGCGCTGATTTGAAGCGCTTCATGATCCGCTCCCGTCGTCGGA
>NZ_JBFRFF010000062.1:0-21994 GCF_052114685.1 Rhizobium sp. 2YAF20
CATATTGGTTTGGTCCTGATTTACCCGCTGATTTCGACTTCGACTTCCATGTCGCTCTTTATCCAGGGATGGGGCCAGGGGGTATTCTCTTTCGGAACCACGGAGAAACCGTATGGACCTCATTCAAAGCCGCCACGGCAACGGGAATTGAAAATGTTCGGTGGCCCAACTCGTGGAATGTTGGCTATGGTCTGCATGGATCATCCGACCGCCCATTCAAAGGTCGTGACCTGACCGTGAATGTTTGCATGGAACCTTCTTAGGTGCCATTCGGCCCCCAGCCTGAACCGATCCCTTCATGTTCATTCGCTGGGAACGCCGTGACTAGCGCGGCAATTGACATCGCGGAGACGAAACAGCTCCGCGTTCGCACGAGACGGCAGCTTCGGGCCAGCGCCCTCGCCCGCTTGATCACTGCTTCCGGCTCGATAGCTAAGCTCCTGGCGGCCGAATCGAGTTTCGGCACGGCCACCCTCTCTCCTTGCTCTCAGTTCTGGCTCGTTGAAGAGTCGTCGATGACAGGATCAACGTTCAGTCGCACAAGCAGTTCGTCAATGGCTGCATCGACTGTTTTCGAAGCCGTGTCGACAACGACCTGGCGGCCCTGCCAATCGTCGTATGCCCTCTCGGAAATCTCTCGCCATGTCGGCTTTACGAGTCCTTCGACATCGGTGGCCCGTGTTTCAACTCGCCGACGATGTTCTGTTTTGTCCGAGCACAAGACCTCGACCTCCACAGCCCGGACCCCGGCCGTTCGAGCAACAGCAAGCCAAGCGTCCCGCGTGATCTGCAGCGCATTCACCGAATCCGCTATGACTGTCCTGCCAAGCGCTAGATTGTCTCCGGCAACGCCATAAGCCACGATATACCCCGCAGGCCCGACGTCATCAGCTACTCCGGAAGCGCGTATCGCCTGCTCGATTGTGTCGACGCGCACGTAGGTGGCACTGAGCCGCTGCGCCAAGGCGCGAGCAATTGTCGTCTTGCCACTGCCAGGAAGACCGCCGAAGATAATGAGCATGGTGACCTTGAGTTAATTGCAAAAATCACAGCTGCAAGTAAGCTTATGAACTTCACTGACACAATCAATGGCCGAATTTGTCGCTTTCAGGTCTGTCGCGGCTCAGCGGTCTTCGCCAACCTTTATTTCAAAGATGAGGGCTCTGTCATGACCCAGCCAGTAACCGAAATGTGGAATCCAAGGAACGATTGATGCCGGGTCCGCTTGCCGCGCGGACGTTCCGAGCAATTTATGTTGCTGAAAAAATCTCCCTGAAGCATTCTAGTTTGTAAGGTCGAGTGCAGAACCGAATCAAAACTTGAGAACTTTGCGACGCTCTCTGTGCGAAAGATTACGGGTCACCGAATGCAATTGACCATTCGAGAGCTACGACAGACGGATGCGCGAGCGTTTCTCGAAATTCATCACGCCGCCGTCCGTGGAAGCGCTGCGCATGATTATTCTGCCGCCGTGATCGAGGCGTGGGCACCCCTCCCAATTACCGATAGGAGCGTTCAACGCGTCGTTTCTAATCCGGATGGCGAACACCGTTTAATTGCCGAGATCGACGGCTTGGCCGTCGGCATCGGTGCCCTCGTTGCAAAGAACTCGGAGCTGCGAGCTTGCTATGTCCATCCAGTTGCCGGACGAAAAGGAGTGGGCTCAACCTTACTCCTAGAACTTGAGCGCATCGCCGTTGCGTCCGGCTTGATGTCCCTGAGTCTGGACTCCTCTTTGACGGCCGAGGGCTTTTACCGATCCCGTGGATATGTGGCCCTTGGGTATGAGCAGCACTTGCTAAGTGGCGGAGTGCCGATGGCATGCATTAAGATGCGTAAGGTCCTGCTCTCGCAGAATTCTTGACTTCCGGGACGAAGTTAATGTTGAACTTTCCCACAAATTCCTGCCGCAAAATCGGTCGCGGAAGGCCATCGTTTGCGACCGGAAGTCTTCCACATTTCGGTTAGGGGCTGGCTGTCATGACGACCTTCGTTTCTGTGCTTCTTGGCGTCGCATGCGGTGTGGCTTTGCTGGTTGGGGTATTCCTCTTCGCTTTTCGTGGCAAGTCCACCAACAGACGGATCACCAAATCAGACGACAACCACGAGGTTTTCGAGAAAGACCCGAGCTTCTACAGCTCGTACGATCAGCATGACAAATGACAGCTATTGGCGCGAAGGGGGAGCTGGGCAACGGCTGCTAGCCCTAAGCCATCACTCGTCCCCTTTCAAAATTTCGTCCAAAACACCTTCATCCAAAACGTTTTCACTGCCCAGGAAACGCGATATCTCAATATGGTCGTCGTCGAAGACAGAAATCTCGACACGCTCTCCAACTACCGTGGCCGTAATGTCTATCGTGTCAGGACGATATCTGCCGATGAAATAATGGACCTTGGCATCATCCAGACGTTTCAGAATTTCGAACACTTTCGACATTGACGAAACCCTCCCGCTGACCATGACACCGGCCATCTTTAGCCGTTCCGCAGGTGATCGCAATGTTCGCGGCTAGCGCTTTTCAGTCATACGCTGCACTTATCGAGCCAGATTTGACTACGCATTTGTCGCTTCGTAAGTTGAGGCATAATCCAAGGGTTCATTTTTCAGATGAAGACAACGCATATCGTGCCTGGCGACTCGGCCGCCGGATCATTGCTCGAAGCCCTTCGTAGCACAGGGCGCGACGACGGGTTGCTCGTGTTCGGCGATGATCTCAGTTGCGGCCCAATCACGTCTGGAGACCCCGTTGAGCGAGCGGATTGGTGGAAGGAAGAGTACGGCTTGCCGGGGATCGAGGAAAACATTCGGTCATTTTGGACCAAGGTAGATGCGTCAGAAGGAAAGTTGGTCCTCTGGTTTGGCCGCCACTCCGCGACAGAGCTGGCATTTCGACACGCTTGGGCATGGCGAGTTGTTCAACGACCGTATCATGTCGTTGACGTCACCGGACTGCGTATTCCGGTCAAATGGGGAAACGGCACTGACGGTGTAATTGAGTCAGCTCAGGCAGTTTCGATTATACCGTCAACTGGACTGACAACTCTTTTTGACGGCGAACGAGAAGCATCAATTGATGAGGAGGCCAGATATCGGGGGCATTGGCTCAAGCTGATGTCGGAAGACGCTCCCTTCCGTATCATCGGGCCTACCGGCCTTGTCTCTGCGCCAGAAGACTGCTTCGACCATTTGATCTTGTCGCACTCGGGTTTTGAATGGCGAAAGGTTTGCTCATGTCGTTGCCGACGTGCTCGGTTTGAATAGCGAACCATATATGCAAATGAGCTATGTCACGTTGATAGTACGGGTTGCAGTGCTGCTTGAGGAAGGGAAACTTGTTGCCGATGGTGATCCTTATGAATTCCATAGGTGCCGTGTCCGATTGCCATAGCAATGACCGCAGTCCGCGTTGCGTCCGAGGCCTTCTTCGCCCGTCGTTTTGAATCCGTTGATTGCGTAGGGCCTGAACTTCAGGATAATCCTTCAACATGGTAATCCACGGGTTCCTTAGAGAGGCGCGGAATGACCGACGAGCGCAAAGAAGCTGAATGGGGGCCGTGTTGCTTCTGTGGGCAAGGCGTAGAACCAATATCCCCTGACCCTCTGAGCATCACCGCCGAGACATCGGATGGCAAATGGCAGGTTTGGTTCGCCCACGCACGATGTTTCAAGGCTCGTTTGGTTGATCCGCCAAATGCCCCTGGATTTTTCGACCCCGCACATTTTTGATGATGCGATGGTCGCTTGTGGGGCGATCCGGACGATTTCACCTGTCGACCCCAAAGAGGAACCTCGCCTTTATATTCTCATGTCGGACAACATGAACGCTTGCCCTTCAGGCGGGAACGCACCCCGCACCATATACCCATTGTCGACGAGCATTTCTTTCTCGGGCGTCCATGAGAGGCGGTCCGGCGTCAAGTGGACTTGGATTCGTTTCCCCTCGTAACCTAACGCGGAAACGACCTCTTCCAACGAAGGAATGGATGGGGCGATGATGTCGAGCAAGGTTATGGACGGTTGATTTGCCCCTTTTATTGCGACAACCGCATCGAGGTCCGGAAGATGCACCAATTCTATTTCAGGCATCTCGATGGCCTTCAACAGGAACAAGGCAGGGTGGTCGCAGGCCGAAGCAACGAGTGAAGTTGGGCTCCGACGAGCGAAAAGATCGCGAAGCAATGCGACATCTTCGTCATCATTCAAGGACAATCGACGGCACTTCCGGCGAATGCGCTGGTGGGCCGATACCCCACTGAACGTTCGTTCTTGAACTTGGCGAAAGCCGAATGGCATATAGAGGCTTGGAATTCCTGTAGCGAGGATAATGAGGTCCACCCTAGCGTCGGCATATTCGAGTGCCCGACTAATCAAGTCACGAAATAGCCCTCTGCCTCGCCAAGCGGGTCTGACTGCAACGGATTGAACTCCGAAAGCCGTTACCTGCTTGCCCAACAGCCATAGCCGCCGTTCATAAATGCTGACGTTCGCGACCAACTCGTCATTGCGCCACCAGCCAAACGCGACGATGCTCGGATCGTGCCCCAGCCGATTCAAAGGCGAAACATCAACTTCAAATACTTCGTATATGAGCTTCGTTAGTTCCCTTAGGCCCTCTGCGGAATGGGCATAATCCGACCGAAATCGAAGCTCTTGCATCGGCGACCTTTGCAAACTGGACGGTGTGGGCTGCAAGTATGCCTTATGAACAGGCGGGGCCAATTTTATGTCAATCCGCGACGTTCTACTGCACCATCAATTTTGCGACGTTGGACAATCGAGGCGTTGCGGGCATTGCAACTCCGCCGCACAGCGCACAGCGGCGGTCTATCAAAGAGATTTTTCCATGCGGAAATTCTCAAGTATCTGGCCGCGCTTTTCGACACTTTGGCGGGTTAGCACGATGAACCCTCGTCGTTCAAAGAAGGGTCTGGCAGTAAGGCTCGCTTCGGTAGAAATACGTGTGAGCCCTTGGTTCCTAACTTCGGCCTCCACCGTAGCAAGGAGCAAACTGGCTGCGCCGATGCCCTGATGATCGGGGTGAACAAACATCATATCCAGAAGTCCGTTAGGCTCCAGATCGGCAAATCCAATCGGCACAGCCTCGCGCTGGACAATCCAACCCGGCCTGCTCGCCCTTCGCTTCGCCCAGGCATCCCGATCTTCGACCTTGGCCCAGGCATCGACCTGAGCGGGCGTGTAGTCCTTCGAGGCCACGTCGCGGATTGCTCTCAGGAAAATGTCTATGGTCGCGTCTGCATCTGTTGAGATGTAGTCCCGTATGGTCAGAACCTCACGCGTCATCATAGACCACAGACCAGCCAAACGACGCAGACAAGGCATTGTTCTCAGGTGCCTGGGCAACACCGAACATCCCCGCCACCAGCCGTAAATTCGTTCGGCGTTCATCGCGAACGTCAACGAAGCGCAGTGGAGCGCTCGCCAAGGATTGTGGAAGCGCACCGAGGCCAGGCCCCTCCGTCTTCGTCATCCAGTCAAGCCTGCCGCGAACCACCGACCGTTCGAGACGCTCGCGCCATGCCGACAGATACTCGTTCGGCCCCAACGCACCGGTGTTCCGGTTTACCACCAGATAAGGGAACAAAGTGACGATCCAGCCAGTGAGTTCGGCTGGACCAGAACCCGCGAGGTAGCGAAAAAACGAAAGCCAGAATTCACGATCTACGTTGCCCGCCGCCGTATCCGCGATTTTC
The DNA here is from genome assembly GCF_052114685.1 of Rhizobium sp. 2YAF20. Classification (NCBI taxonomy): domain Bacteria; kingdom Pseudomonadati; phylum Pseudomonadota; class Alphaproteobacteria; order Hyphomicrobiales; family Rhizobiaceae; genus Rhizobium; species Rhizobium sp. 2YAF20. The sequence goes on from NZ_JBFRFF010000062.1 coordinate 5,715, forward strand.
GCCAGCACGGGGCTGAGGGTTGCACACCATTCCTCCAATCCGTACCGCGCCATTTGTTGCAGACGAGGAATCATCGAATTCCAATCTTCGGCCGTTCCGTGCAGGATAATCTGTGGAATACCGCAACCACATCGTGCCTCGTATTGGAAGTAGTCTTTGAAGGCGTCCATCCAGCACAGATCAAACGCCGCCGCTTCCATGGCCGTCGTCGTTGAAAAGCGAACGCCTAAAACATCCCCTAGCTGCGGAATGCTCCCAGCGATCTGTGCCGAAAATGCCGAGAACAGTTCCGGCCATGGATTGTCCTGCCCAAGAAAGAAATCCGGACGCCAAACCCGAAGTACCTTCTGACCTTCGTGCGCGACAAACTGCGAACGTAGCTCCTCGCTATTCAGCGAAACGTGAGTTGCAAGACCTTGAGCAATGCAGAACCAGATATCGTCCGGTCGTATGATCAAGGGATGATGATCATAGAAGGCGCGGCGTGCAGCTTCAGCAAATGCATGGTTGGGTTCACAGCAAACCAAACTGGAAGTGGCACAGCCGACGGCTTCCACTCGTTTGGTGCTGAGACGCCGCATGGCTTCGTCAGCATCGAACTGCTTGTATGGGCTGCCAGGAGAGACGTCCGATAAGTCAAAAACACGCATGAATATAATGTTCTCCTGACTCAGCATCGCAGGCTACGGGCACCCGAACAGCCTCCGGGCTGATACGTGCGCTGGGTTGTGTTGCTTATGGGGACAAACACGTCAAAGCGTCAAGCTCGAAGCGGAGCAGGCTGGAAAGGACATGGAATTATCCTGAATCATCTTCTCTCGCGGATGGACAATGGAAATCGAGTGAAACCGATGATCGGAAACAAGTAGAGCAGCCGGACGGCGTAGTGGGCTCGGTCTATAACCCCGTCCAAGAACCCATATATACCGCAGCGAGTGTCGAAGCGGGGTGGAGCTGCTCTGAAGCAGGTGGCCTGGGCTCTGGGGCCACTGCAGCGGCCCATTGCGGTCATCAACGCGGCCAAACGGTATAGGATCGCGGGTTATTCAACGGCTTCTTGCCTCCTGAAAGGAACAGGCCCCGTACACAACGTACAACCAGCCAAGTTATCGGCAGATAGCCGACCGCACTCAGGAATGGCCACAAAGTTCGAAAACTCATCGTCTCGGGACGCTGTTCGCGCATGAGGAAAAGGGCGATGGCACCGATTGCGAACAAAGCCGCTTGTACGATGAAATAGACTGCCGCCGTGCGATATTGCATTTCATAGTGGGTTATTTCCCATGCATCTGCTTCGTAGCGCCTTCTCTTTGAGAAAAGCATTGCGACGATCTGAACCGGGAAAAAGAACAGTCCAGCCAATAGGATAGCGTAATTTGATGGTACACCTCCGGTTTTTCTGGTTGCCAATGCAGTCATCCCCCGTGAACCTTTCTATCCCTGCTAGAGTGATGATAGAGTCGATACAACGCAGAAATTAAAGTTCGGCATCCAACGTTGGTAGATTTGTTCTGACCCGCAATTCTCCGTGAGAAGTATTCAGAGTTCTTCTGGGCCGTTTTAGCTTGAGTTCGAGGACCAGAAGCATGACGACTTGTGGCGCTGAGCAGTCAACTTCGATGACAGCATTTGGCCTTAAGCCGTCTCACTCTCTGCGAAGACGATTGGTCGGATCGTTGCCCGTAGCCTGGAATTCAACGCGCTTCTCTGGTTCGATAGAGGCATGGAATTGCGTTAGGCGCTCAACGCGCCGGTCTTGCTTCCAGCTCGATCTCCAGGCCCAGACCACGAGAACCATTATCAGCGCCGCCCCGGCTCGTAGCAACCAGGAGAACGCTACCGGGCCGATCAAATTGGACAGTGCTTCACCGTGATCTAATGAAGCAAGCCATCCCAAAAATCCGCCAAAAACAATCGAAACGGTAGTAAATTGTCTTGTTGTAAAGCGCAATTCGAGCCTCCTCTGCGACATAGTTAGGATAGCTGGCAAGCATCGCACTGTCTCGCGCTTTTGCCCCAAATGGTTGGCACAACTTTAACGTAGTGAAGTCTGGTCTGCGGTTGCGCGTAGACTAAAACCGCAGCAGACCGTCTTCGACGACCTACAGCGGAAGTCGGCGGCCTTCCAATCCGGCTAGCGTTTAGGTCGTGTTTGACATCATATTTGGCCAACCAATAGAGGAATATTTAACGAGCAACACTTATTTATTTCTATCAGAGCAAGAAGTCGGCTCAAAAACCAATGAAGATGGCTGGCAGCTGCTAGCGCTAGCTAAATTTTATTCGTCGCGTGGGGTAAGCTTTCAAAATGAAGTCGGAAGAGCAAGGCAATACAGTATATTGGTACGATAAGTCGAAGCTCCTCCGGAATTTCCTAATTTTAGTCGTCATTGTCGTTGGGGCGCTTTGGGCAATATTCACCCCCGACAAGGCCGGGAATAACCACCAAGTCCTTTGGTGGATATGTGCGGTGTTTTTCGGCAGCCTCGCGCTGGCGACATTGCATAAGCTTCTTTCGAACGCGCCAGCGCTCGTCATCTCGCCCGCTGGCGTCCTTTTGCCAAATTTCGCATCCGAAATGGTGCCCTGGCTTGCCATAAGAAACTTGCAGCGGATACAGAATAAACGCTTCGAATATATCGCAATACGCGTTGATCCGACGGTAGCGAAATCGTTGAGGAAGAGCCGCGTGCGCGAGTACCTTCAGATGGCGCTTCAAGGTTCCCAGAGCAAAGCTACGATTCCTCTAAATTTGATGCAGGGCGATCCTGACACGATATTCAGAAGATGCACCGACGCTCTGACCACGGCTCGCGAAGCGCAACGCATTGCTTTAGCCGAAAGTGGCTTGCCGCCTTCGCTCGCTGATGACCCGACTGAGGCCCCGGCGTCGAAGAGTGGGAAACCTCTATTTACCTACACCCTCATTGCCTTGCTCGCCGCGATCTATTTTGGTGAACTGACGTTCGGTGTCCACGCCGCAAATTCTGGCACGCCGAGCATACAAACCCTGTTCATTCTCGGTGGAACTCTGAGGCAGGCCGTTGTCGACGGGGGGCAATGGTGGCGGCTGTTCACCGCACCTTTGATGCATGGCAGCATCCCACATCTGGCCTTCAATTGCTTCGCCCTGTGGTTGGCTGGTTCGATGCTCGAACGCCTGATCGGATGGCGCTGGTTTGCAGGCATCTTTTTCGTCAGTGCTCTTGGCGGTTCCCTCGCTTCAGTTTTCCTCAACGCTCCCAACATTGTCGGCGTGGGTGCGTCTGGCGGAATTGTGGGATTGTTTGCTGCCGCGCTTGCAGCCAGCTTCCATTTTCAGTCATCGAGAATCGCATATGCTTTAAGGATAAGGGCGGTGCAAATCGTTGTCCCTTCCCTGCTTCCATTTCTATCGACCGTCAGGAACGGCGAAAACATCGACTATGCTGCGCATTTAGGCGGCGCGATAGCAGGCGTGATCCTGGCGCTCGCTATGCTGGGCCTGTGGCCGCGACAGCGCCCCTACCCCCGTTTCAGCAAATCAATGGCAGCCATCAGCGCCGTTTTCCTCGCAGTCGCTGCTGGGTCCCTATTGCCGATCAGCGAGCTGCGCGAAGCGACAATTGCCGCTGACCCGATGGATAGTTATTCCGCAGGTCTGTACGAGCAAGCGGCCAAAGGGTTTGCCGCGAAGGCCCAAGCGGGCGACGAGAATGTTTCCTATTATTTCCTCTGGCAATTCCTCGCCGAAACGCATCTCACCAACACACAAGCGGTTGCCGGTCTACGGGCCAATGCCGCCAAGGTGGACCAGACGAAATGGCCCTATCCGGTTTATGGCCTTTTTCTTGGCGAATTGACGCCCGAAGACGTGCTGGTCAGAGCGGCAGGCAGCGATCAGCGCTGCGAGGCCACCTTCTATACGGGCGAATGGCATCTTTGGCGCAAAGACAACCAGAAGGCAGTACCGGAATTCCGGAATACCTTGTCGTCCTGCCCCAAGACATTCATGGAATATGAAGGGGCAACGGCCGAGTTGAAACACCTTGGCGCTCAATGATCCTGGACTGTAAAGGCCGACGGCCCTTCAGCGTGGCCTGGGTATCTTTTCCGAACTGTCCAAGGTGATCTGGTAGGGCTGGAACTTGTTGAAAGGGAAACTACTTTTGTCGGAATCCATATGGATTGTTGCCTTGGGAGCCGTCGTCGCAGGTTTCGTTCAAGGGTTATCTGGCTTTGCCTTCGGCCTCGTAGCGATGTCGTTCTGGGTATGGACTATAGAACCGCAGCTAGCCGCCGTCCTTGTCGTTTTCGGTGCACTGACTGGTCAAATCATCGGGATAGTGTCGGTTCGGAGAGGCTTCGCTCTCCCGATTCTCGCGCCTTTTCTCTTGGGCGGCATTGTAGGTATCCCGATTGGCGTCGCCATCTTGCCATCACTCGATACGTATTTTTTCAAGGCTATTCTCGGTTCGCTCTTGGCATTTTGGTGTCCGATCATGTTGTTCTCGCGTCAACTCCCTCCCGTTCGTTTCGGAGGGAAGATCGCCGATAGTGCGGCCGGGTTGATCGGTGGAGTGATGGCAGGGTTGGGAGGATTTTCTGGCCCGATCCCTACCCTCTGGACCACATTGCGGCAGATGGAAAAAGACGTCCAACGCAATGTTATCCAGAATTTCAATCTGGCAACACTCGCCTTCACGATGCTGACCTATGTGGCTACGGGAATTGTCACGGCAAAAATGGTCCCTATGTTTTTGATCGTTGCACCGGCAATGCTGTTGCCAACACTGATGGGCGCTCGCCTCTACATGGGCATTAGCGAAACGACCTTTCGCCGAATTGTGCTCGGACTACTGACCCTTTCTGGAGTGGCAATGATTGCGTCTGCGGTCCCGCACTTGGTCGCGCGACTATGAACGGCTCGTTTAAAGAAATCCTGACTTTTCGGCCCGAAATGCGCCAAGCCAATTTAATCAGTTGTACCCCGAGTCAGGACGTACATATTGGTTGGTGCACCGTGCAGCATCACCTCCCGTTCAAAACCAAATCCACATTTTTCAAGGACCCGTTGGGAGGCGGCATTGGCCGCGCGAACCAATCCAGTCACTCTGATCGCCTGCAGGTCGTTGAAGGAGAATGCCAGGGCCGCGTTCACCAACTCGGTGGCATAGCCATTGCCCCAGCTTTCAGGATGCAGGTGATATTAGGTTCAGGCCTTCGAAATCCTTCGAAACGGTGACGCCCCCAAAACCGATGAGCTTTCCGTCAACCTCAACCGCCCAACGGCCAAATCCTTGATCGCTCCAGTGTCGAATGTCACGCGCGAGCCGGGCGGCACTGTCTTCAGGGGAGTCCGGTCTCGGGTCGGGTCGATGCGAAACCAGCTCGAAGCGAGAAAACAGCTCCGTCAGGAACTGGCGATCTGCCTCGGCGGGAGGCCTCAGCAACAATCGATCTGTGCGCCGTGCTTCGGATCGCCGTAGTCCATTGACGTTGTTTTCAAACATGGCTGGATTTGCTCGAAATAGAATTGAGGTGGGCAGCTCTCAAAAGACATCGGCGAGCGCCCGTTCGCGCACCTGGCTGACTGAACCATTGCGAATCCAAAGCATAGAGCGCCAGATTTACCATTCTGTTTCCCTCAAACTACCTTGTCCTGATAGAGCCTGCATTTTCAAAACGGAGATCGGCGGCCACGAAACAAAGTCGATCCGCTCAAACCTGATTTTGAACGGCTCGATTGGCCTCGCCGCGAACGCCAACGCAGCCTGTCGCTGCTCGCTGCTGATTGCGATTGCCACTGTCAAATGCGGACGCCACAGATCAGGGCGGTAGTGCGGATCGCACAAACTGGGGTTCACGAACGATTGCAGCCTCTCGTGAAGATCGACCAGGCGTTGATCATGGTTTGGGGCGAGCCAAAGAATGACCGGATCGGTATCGAACGCGGACATCTTGTCAAAGGTCAGCTCGAACGTCTCCTCACCCGCGAATGCATCGATTTTCGCGACGAGATCGTCGACAGCAATCGCAGCATACAGACTGAGCGTGATGTGGGGCACGTAGCCTAAGGTCCGAATTGATGGCGAGCTTTCGAAAGCCGAAGCCTTGTCAACCAACGCCCAAAACGGCTCCGCTGTAGATTGCGTGGCTAGCGTAATGCCAAACATGGCAGATACCTCGCAACAAACGTCGATATTGCCTTAATCGGTAGTTGTTGGTTCTATTGGCAACGTCTTTCGTTCGAAGTGCTGATGAACTAATGCCATTGCTTCTTGCCATAGGAGGGGAGAACCGCCCTCAATGGTTGGACCATAACGCTCCAGAACTTGTTGTTTTGAAACGCCGCTTTCAGTCCATGTGCCGCCGTCGGTGAGGGTATTAAGAAGCAGCGGTTGAAGGCGGTCGAGGGCCTTGGCGAAGCGAGCGTGGGGCGTTTGCCCTTCCTCAAATTCAAGCCAAAGGGCACGCATTTCTTCAGCTTGGTTTCTCGGCAAAAGGCCAAATATGCGGTCGGCCGCCGCGTGTTCCTGCTTCGCCAAAGCCGCCCCGTCTATGCCAGAATTATGTATGGGCGCATCTCCCGCGTCGATTTCAACGACATCGTGCAAGAGCAGGAGCTTTACCACGTGCAGCGGATCAACGTCGTCAGCGTGCTCGGATAGAATCAAGGCGAACAATGCCAAATGCCATGAGTGCTCGGCGGAGTTTTCTCGCCGTGAACGATTGATTAATGGAGACTGACGAATAATCGACTTCAGTCGATCTAACTCGGCCAGAAAAACAAGCTGTTTGCGAATGATCTCTGTTTTCGATTTCGGCATGCAATGCACCTCGCCTAAAGGCGAGTACATACACCGCTGAAACAAACTTGCCAATTCTTCCAAAGAAGAGCCAAACTAGCCTCTCTCGCTTTAGGCCTATGTCGCAGATATCATGACTTTTCGGCACGTACGGCGGGAGGTTTGGCGACGAGTTCCAGCATCAGCGCGGCCATCTGTTTCCGGTCAGCAGACCCTGAAGGACCGCGTTGAGTGGCAGCGGCCGCGCTATAAGCTGTCATCCAGCGATGTCCGCAGCCGACGCGGTCAGGATCAGCTTGCGGACGGCATGCAGGTCACTGACAACGCCCGTACATAGGGACTGGATTTCTGGCGTTGGGCTAAGAAGATCGGGAACCATAAAAGTCATCATTCCGGCAGCTGAGGCAGAGCGAACCCCGTTGTAGGAATCTTCCAGAGCCAGGCATAGAGCGGGGTCCACACCGAGACATTTCGCAGCTGTCAGGAACGGGTCAGGCGAGGGCTTGCTGGCGACATAATCTCCGTGGCCGATGACCGCATGGAATCGGTCGGCCAAGCCATGGGCGGAGAGATGACTCTGCACAGTAGAGTGGGCCGACGAAGTTGCGATACATCGAGGCATCTCAAGTTGGTCAAGAACGTCGAGAAGTTCGACGACACCGGGCTTAAGCCGGAGTTGCGTCGCGGCCAGCAACTCGAAATGCTCGGTCATCTGTTCGAAATATTGATCGACAGGAAAAGCTGATCCCATTTGCTCCAGGATCAGTATTCTGCTCTGGGTCCACGGCACGCCGATGGTCCGGTGAATGACCGCTGTTGGTAGGTCATGCCCCCCAACAGCTGCTGCAGCCAGAAACGCCTGTTGGTAGAGTGTCTCTGTATCGAAAATTAGCCCGTCCATGTCGAAAATCACGGCGACTGGCATATGAGGAAGCGTCATTTTATGTTTATAATTGAGGCCCGATGACTTGGCAACAACCTGCACCAGGGATCGGGACCCGTTGGCGCGTTTGATCTCCTTCGGCTGAATTCTGCATTGGACCGTCGCCCGGAAACGGATTCGACGCCATAGTATTTCCAGCGTCTGGATTTTGGCGATGACGAACGGCGAGGTGTCGTCGTTTATCATTCGGCTTTCTATCGAGCTTAGTCCGCTCCTGGCGCAATCCAGACGGCACTCACGTCGACCTGTTCGATTGATTGCAATTCTTAATGAGCAAATCTGCTCGGCTCGGACGGTTTACTTGCGCTTCCGGCTATCATCGTCGCCTCTCGGCCCGAAGCGAGCATGCCGCAAAATCTACTCAGATTTCCTGTTGATAAGTGAGCCCGGCGGCAAGACTTCCAGGCTGCGCCGATCCAGTTGTGCAAGCACCTCATCAAAGCCAAAGCGAGGACGCCATCCAAGTGCGCACTCCGCCTTGCCAGAATGATACACGCGATCAATTGAGCTTGGGAGGTTCCATCCCCTGAGATCGAATTCGTTGGCGAGGGCTGGTGCCCGTAGCCTGATTACAGAAGCCGCCGTCGTCTTAAGGCTTTGGCAATCGTCCACGATGAACGGGGTGGCGGCCGAGATGATGTAGCGCTGGAAATGCGGTCCGTCATTCGTCAAGGCTGCAAGGTGAGCATCGGCCACGTCTCGAACGTCAACACCACGATGCAGCCGGTAAGCGGCCATCACATCAGCGGGCTCTGGGAAGCTCCGCGACATGCGCAAAACCCGCACAACAAACTCCGCGCAGGCCAGGCTTTCCAAAATATATTCGGCTTCGAGTTTGGTTCGATGATAGATACTCCTCGGTCGAGGAGCTGTATCTTCATCTATCCACGCGCAAGCACTGGGAGAAGCGGCATGGCCATATAGGGCCGTCGTGCTTGTGAATATCATCCGTTTCACGCCTGCGGCAATCGCCTCTTCGGCAATGAGACGTGTTCCTTCGACGTTTATACGTTGGAACTCTTCATCCGCGACTGCGCCGACATGCGGGGCATGGAGTGCTGCCGTATGAACTACAATATCCGCGCCCCTTAGAGCCGAGCGAAGCATTACTCCGTTCGCGAAGTCCCCGACGAGATGAGTGGTCGAAAAGGGCAAGCGATCAATTCCAACGACTTCGTGCAGTTCAGCCAAGACGCTGAAAATTGCACGGCCAACCCGTCCGGAGCTACCTGTGATCACAATGCGCATCTGAAGCTCTATAGCCCAACAGGAACTTCACGATCAAGAATATCGAATCGCGGAAGCCTGTGCCGAGTTCCTCCAGGCCGAATTGACCGGTAATGACCAAGAGCGGCCACAGCCCAGTTGCGTGGCTCCTAAACCCATTGAAGAGGAACTCTTCAAGCGTCCGCTTGTGGGCCGACAGGCGACCTCGTCCAGATTGCGCCAGAAGCGGTTATGGCGGAAAACGAACAACCCTCTAACAGTCTGGACAAGCAAGGACTTGCTATCGCCTCACCTTGCTATCAGCCGTTGATTGTGAAGGATATTCCCGGCACATCAAACATTCCGTCGCCACAGAATGCATGTTTTGCAGTGTCGCCAAAACTGACGCGAGAGATCATCAGGATAACCTGACCCGAAACGGAAAGACTACGATATTGAGCCAGAGTCCGTCAAAATTTTCATTCCAACAGGTTGATGTTTTCGCCTCGCAGCCCTTGCGCGGCAATCCGCTAGCCGTTGTCGTTGGCGCAGACGCATTGACCGAATCCGAAATGGCCGCGTTCGCTAACTGGACAAATCTCAGCGAGACGACCTTTCTTCTGCAACCGAGGGCGACCGACGCCGATTATCGCGTCCGAATTTTTACACCCGTCCGAGAGCTACCCTTTGCTGGCCACCCAACTTTGGGAAGCTGTCACGTATGGCTGGCTTCCGGCGGAAAGCCTCGTGGCAACGAGATCATACAGGAATGCGAAGCAGGGCTTATTCGCATACGTCGCGACAACGACCGGCTCTCCTTTGCAGCTCCCGACTTACGCCGTGCTGGCCAGGTGGAACCTGAGGTTCTGGCGCAGATCATTAAAGGACTGCATCTTGACCCCGGTGCTATCGTTCATTCGAATTGGGTGGATAACGGACCCGGTTGGGTAGCCGTGCTCCTGCGCACAAGGGGTGAGGTTCTGGCGCTACGGCCAGATTTTGCTGTCCTTTCCGGCCTGCGAGTTGGTGTCGTTGCGCCGTGGAATCGGGCGAAGGACGGTCAGGACGCAGATTTCGAGGTACGCGCTTTTACCGCTTCAGGTTTCGAAGACCCGGTCACGGGTAGCCTGAATGCCGGTGTCGCCAAATGGCTCATTGGAAGTGGCATCGCGCCTTCTACATATGTGGCGAGCCAAGGCACTGTCTTAGGCCGCGCAGGCCGCGTTCATGTGGAACAGGTCGGGCATGAAATCTGGGTTGGGGGCACCGTTGCCGCGTGCATCGAGGGGTACGCGATCCTATAGGATTAGCAATTTTGCCTCACCATCGGGTCGAACCCCAGCTTCCAGATGACAAGCGGGCCGCGCCGAGTAGGACAATTGCCAGTTTAAAAAGCGACGGTCTCAGACATTGAGGATTGAAGGATGCCTTTCAGGCGATTGCCATCGTTTACGATTGTTGCCTTTGGCGTCATATTGCTGGTGCCCCTCTCCGGCTCGGCAAACGCCCAGACGATTGGGATACCGGCTGGCGAACTGCGGCTCGGCATGACCGAAGATGAAGTAACCAGACTCCTTCAAAGCGACGTGGGTGAAGGCAGCGATACGGACGGAGATTTTCATCGCCGCATGGTGGTCGCCAAAATCGAAGACCGCACCCTCAGAGCGATATTCACCTCCAAGAGCGTCGTCTATTCCATTTCGTCTCAACAATCCTTCCCAACTGGTCCTGTCGGCAAGCACTCGGCCGAGCAAGCATTCCAGCACTATCTCAAAAGCTACGCCGCGCCGACCACGTCGCCGATCTTCCGCAGGCCCACAGGTACGGGACAAGGTTGGACGGGTAGCGACGGCCAGATAGGGATTGCACTCATCTGCGGCGAGACGGTGCTGATCGTGACGGTCTCGGACTATCAACGCGAATTGAAGGATGATGGCGTCAGCGACGAAATACAGCAGCGCTTTCGGGAACCTTTGGACAACTGCTTCTAAATGGTCGCGGTGGAGGAAGCTTCGTTTGCCAATATTGACGCATTTGTGACCGGTGCCACTGTCGCGAGTTGGCCCGTCGCGGGCTCTGGCTCCTACGCATTGACGGATGCCATAGAACAGCGGAACCCGCTACCCGGCAGACTACTTGAACTAGACTCGGTTGTTGTGAATTGGAGAACAGATGGTGCAGCCACCGAAGTTCAGCTTGCTCTTTGACCTCGATGGAACGCTCGCCGACACTGACGCTTTGCATCTGCGAGCTTTCCAAGAGGTGCTCCAAGGGTGCGATTCAGAGATCGACGAAAGCTATTATCGCTCACATATTGCAGGTCGTACAAACGCTCGCATTATCGCTGAAGCCTTCCCCGAGGCTTCAGCAGAGGAAAGGCTGGCGCTCGCGGCGCGAAAGGAACGTTTCTATCGGGCAAATCTAGCAGGCGTCACTGCCGTTTCCGGCGCGAGCGAGATTTTGGAGTGGGCGAGAGAAAGTCGGCTGCGATGTGCTGTAGTCACAACGTCACCGAGAGAGAGTGTTGAAGCGGTACTAGGCGTTCTCGGTCTGCGTCAATTTTTCAGTTTCCTTGTTGCCGGAGATGAAGTCGAACGCGGAAAGCCCGATCCCTTGCCATATCTGACCGCGTTACGGACACTGGGGATTTCCGAGAGAGATGCCGTCGCTTTCGAGGACTCCCTTTCTGGCATAGCTTCCGCGTGCGCAGCGGGCCTTCCTGCCATCGGTCTGGTCACCTCGTTGGATGAGGAAGCTCTGATCGCGGCGGGAGCCGTTAGAACGGCGAGGGATTTTAGAGATGTTGGGATGCGACAATGGTTGGCCACATCGTCCTGCTCCTCACCAGCAGAGCCACATCGCCCCATTCAGGTCTGACGGGGCTCAACGCGTCGCTTGCGTTTCCGCGTTGCCACTTGAATTTGATCTTTGCGCCGGAGCTGAGCCGCCCGTAAGACGTGTGACAAGTTCCTGATGGATATTTGGCGAGGAGAACACGACTTCGTCCCCATAAAGATCGACGGGAATATGATCAGGAACTGCGGCAAGATTGCTTCGGACCGATCCCGCCTCCGTGGCAATGAGCCCCGCCGCAGCCACATCCCATGGAAACAGTGTTTCTGTATGAGCATCAAGCCGACCTGCTGCAACATAGGCAATATCTAGGACGGGTGACGAACTACGGCGAATATCCTGGCAGTTTTGAAGAAGCGTCCTGACACGGTCCACCAGCGGCCCGACGTCATTCTTTTCGTGCGGGAAACCTGTGCTGACGACCGAGTGGGCTAGACTTATTGGACGAGAGGTCCGAATTGCCATGCCATTCAGAAAAGCTCCCCGATCCCTTACCGCAGTGAAGGTCTCCCTCAAAGCAGGGGCGTGTACACAACCAACCTGCACAACTCCGTCAACCGCGAAGGCGATGGATACCGCGAAATAGGGGTGCCCTCTGACATAGTTCGCTGTTCCGTCGATTGGATCAACGATCCACAACGGGCCTGAATGGTCGAAACTATGGCTACTCTCATCTTCTTCGGAAAGAATGCGGTGGGCGGGAAAAGCGGACCGTATGTAAGTTGCGATAATGTCGTTCGACAATAGATCGGCGGCGGTCACCGTATCACTCTTACCCTTGTAGCGTACGTCCAGACGGCAAGATTCCCATTGATCGAGAACCGCTTCCCCAGCCGTCACGGCGGCTGTTTGTGCCAACGAGAGTATATGGTCGTTCTCGATCATCCGAACCCCTGGGGCGGCGACTACTGTGCGGTAAGGACGCGACTGCTTTCGTCGAACAAAAGCGCCATGCTGATCGCGTCGATAAACTGACCATCGATGCACGCAGCACGCCGAACTATTCCTTCCCGCATGAACCCCACTTTTTCGTAGAGGGCTATTGCGCGGGTGTTATCTTCATAAACGTTGAGTTCAACCCGAACAATATTGCTTTCTCGCGCGGCTATTAATGCCGCCTCAATTAGCCTTCGCCCTAGACCCCGGCCCCGATAGGCAGGAATGATACCCATTCCGAGGCTCCCACGATGGGCGTGTGATGGAAAGAAGTGTCGACGAATGTCACACCAGCCGACGACTTTCTCCCCAACCATAGCAACAAATTGCGGGTTTCCTTTTTCGATCATGCCCATCACGAAGTCACGCGTCTCAGGCAATGGAGTTGCCTCCAGCATCGTCAGATATTTTCTCTCCCGCGCAACGGAGTCGAGGGCACGGTGAAAGCTGTCAATATGTCCAGGWGCTATTGGCCGAACGCTGACGTTTGAAGTGTCTGACAATGGCCCGGTTTCCACTTCGCTCCCCTTCTGCGGAACCATCGCCGCACCGCTCGCGTCCACTTACACTGTGTGGGGGTAAGATACGGAGTTTCGATTTGTTCGCAACGGGCGGCTTTGGCGCAAACMGACCAACTGCAATCTTCCACTGTCGGCACGAAGCGGACATCCCGCAGGGTTAAAGTCCAGGCCACATTCCTCCGTCAAGCCTCAGGTTAGCACCCGTTATGTAACTGGCTCGGGGACTGACGAGGAATGCGATGGCATCGGCGATCTCTTCAAGCGTTCCGACCCGACCGACGGGAACCTGCGCAAACATCGGTAGTGCCGTTTGCTCGATCTCGGTCCACGGTGCATCAACTGCAATCCCCTSGTTCACTGCCGCCTTCCGGAAAGCCTCGTCGAGGCTGACGCTGTGGATCGTGCCGGGCGAAACGCTGTTCGCTGTGATCCCGTCCATCGCAACAGCCTTCGCGAGCGAGGCGGTCATCGCTATCATSGCCGCCTTAGCCGCCGAATAGTCCGGTCGTTTAGCTGGAGGCATCAACGCYGCAAGGCTGGAAATGTTAATGATCCTTCCCCATCTCGCCTCACGCATGCTTGGCAGTAGGCGAGACGTGACCCTCACCGCCGCAAGGACGTTGCGGTCGTAGCCGGTCGCCCATGTCTCGGGGCGCGTCGTCGACCAGTCCTCMGTCTCKCCGGAGCCGCCYGCRTTRTTGACAACGATCTCAACGGGTTTAACGAAAGCCTGTGCCTCGTCAACGAGGCGTTGCACGTCTTCGTCGTTCGTCAGGTCGCCGATGACAGCGTAAGCACGCCCACCCYCAGCGAMAATGCCGTGGGCRACTTCCTCTGCCTTGGTCTTGTTGCGACCGTGGACGATAACGATGGCACCCTCGCGTGCAAGCCCTCGGGCCACCCCTTCGCCGATACCCTTGCTGCTGCCTGTGATCAGCGCAACTTTTCCATCAAGTTTCAAATCCACTGTGCAATTCCCATGTTAATGCGAGGAATTGATAAGAGGACAAGACGATGAACGAGGCAATTACGCACTTAAAAGTGCCTGTAGAGCGCGARGAGAGAGGCGTTTGCCTCGGCCCTGACGGATCGGTCGCGCACGTTACCAGAGTGCTTCGCATGATCAACGGGCGATGGAAGCTGCCTATCCTGTTCCGGCTTTTGGCAGAGCCRTCGATGCGGGCTTCACAATTCATGCGGGACATTCCGGACATCTCGCAGAAAATGCTGACACAGCATCTCAGAGAGTTGGAGAATGATGGACTTGTCGCGAGGCGCGACTTCGGCGAGCAGCCGCCGCGTGTCGAGTACGGGCTCACGAATGCAGGGCGAGGTTTGATGCCGGTCCTGACGTCGGCGAGGGAATTCTCTCGGCAGTATCCAGAAACGTCTGACTGATCTGAAGCCGAGCGAATGACCGCTCATGCGCACACAGCGGCCAAAGAGAAATAAATGACAATTGGTTCTAAGCCAGCCAGAAAGCAGGCGCTCATTGAGGGTCCTTCTCTTCACGTCACCGCGTTTACCTCAATGATGTTCCTGTCGGGGTCGAGAAGATAGACTTGCGGAAACCCCGCCACACCATTGCGAACGACTAAAAGACGACTGGGATCATCAACGTCCGCGTCCTCTTTGAAGCCCATCTCAACCGCCCTTTTGACGAAGCCCTCGAAGTCCTGGGTTCTCAGAGCAAAATGGCCATCAGTGTAGTCGACGCTGCGATTGTCACGGAAGGTCCCTGAGGGATTGACGATCAGATGCAACTGAAGGCCCCCGCAATCAAGCCACGCACCTGAAATTGCGAACGGCGGTCGTTGCAACAAGTCCAACTGGAATAGATCGCGATAGAAAGCTAACGACCGCTCCAAGTTGGTAGTGACGATTGCAACGTGATGCAGCGTCATCTGCGACATAGGCCGTCCTCCCGCCTTGATTGAACCACCGCTCGGCCACACTAATGAAATATGCTATACTTCGCAAGCAAGTCGGATCGTTGCCCGGAACCACTTCTCCCGCCTCTCTAACTAGCGTTTGGCAACGGACTGGCGATGCAAGATGACGATTGTGATTTTTATTGGCAAGGTCCACCGTTTGCGCGTTTGAGACCCGTCGTCATCGATTTGACCCAATTATCGCGAACCTATTTCCAGCCGCATGAGAACTTCATCATGGTAAGTATCGCCGACCTTCAGAGCCTCGGCTTCGACGGCCCATTCTTCAAAGCCCATCGATTTGTAAAGCCGGATGGCCTGAGCGTTGGATGACACGACGCAAAGCCGGAGCGAACGTAGCGTCGTCCCAACGTCGTCAATGGCAGCAGCAAGCAGCAGGCGCGAAAGACCCGTACCCCGTGCCGTCTGGCGGACATACATCCCCCAGATCGATCCGATATGTTGTGTCTTGATGCCTTTGGACTTCGATATGCCGATAATCCCGGCAAGCATTCCGTCGTCGGAGAAGCCACCGATCACATGACCGTTTTCAAGTCGGTCGGCAAAGCGTGCCTCGGGCTCGTTCTGCTCGTCTTCCCATGATGCGCCAAATGCCTCTGGATGGTTGGCAAGACCCTCCAACCGAATGTCTCTAAAGGACGGCGCGTCGTTCGGGTCGAGGCGGCGGAGTTTGTATGGGAGCACAGGTATGTCCTTGGTTTTTTCGAAGGGCGGCCTCGCCCTCAAATTGCAACGGTGGCGTGACGCTGGTTCAAATTTACGACAATCTGCGTGCGCCGGGACGCGCATGTTCGCGGCAGAGGGATGGAGATGCAAGTCGGTTTTAGGGAAGGGCTGTCGTATGACAAAAGCCGGTCGAATTGGGACGCCGACGGCCCACGACCGCTCAAATGGTCTGCCTGGTACCCTGCGGTCGAAAACGCAATTCCGCAGCCGGTCGCCGAGACCTCGTGGTTCCAAAAACGGCCGGTCGCCCGCGATGCGAAGCTGTTGCCGACAGCGAAACCATATCCGTTGGTCTTGATGTCACACGGAACGGGTGGCGTGGCGGGCGGTCTCGATTGGCTCGGTCACCGCCTGG
>NZ_JBFRFF010000063.1:0-21447 GCF_052114685.1 Rhizobium sp. 2YAF20
TAGAAATGCGACACTCGACATGTCCACTTGCGCTGAGGCAAGCCCCCGACCGGACCGGCTGAGCCGGGTTGCAAGGGAAGGGAGGGGGCGGTTGAGACGCTCCTCTTCGACTTTAGCTTTAAGACGATCCGATCGGTCATTCACTCGGCAGCTTGCTGCCGCAACAGGGCCTTCTCACGTCGCGCAATGACCGCCGGATCGTTCATGTAATCCGTGCGTCTTCCGGGTTTGCGACCTGTCGGCTTGTAGCCGTTCTTGTCGCTATTTGTCTTCACGACCGGCCTTACCTCCTGGTCCTGGCGCTCTTTGACATAGGCCAGCACTTCGCCGAGCCGCTTGTTCTCGGTAATTGCCGCATGCGTCACCCGCTGGTCCTTGTCGAACACCGTATAGGGCAGGGAATGTCCCTTCCAGCGCACATCGAGCCGCCCATCCGCATAGGCATAGGTCTCGACGTAGCGGCCAACCAGACCGCGCGTCATCTCGGTCTCCTCCAGCATGATCCGCTTGCGCTCAAACGAAAACGTCAGCTGCGATCCGACATAGCGCTGCTCGCGCTTGCACAGGATCTCGGCGAGCCGATCCGGCGCCAGGTTCATCGGCCGATGAAGGTCGTCTGGACGGGTAGGGATGATCGCAAAGCGCTCATTGTAGTCCTCCACGAAGCCCGGCAAAAACGCATTACCCGCCTCCATGGTGTCGATGCCGGAAAGCCGCAGCTCTTTGACCAGGCGGTCTTGCAATGTCCGGTTCATCCGCTCGACACGGCCTTTGGCTTGGCTGGAATTTGCACAGAGAATCTCAATGTTTAGCTCGCAAAGCGCACGCCCGAACTGGGTCATGCCCTGGCCACCCTTGACATCCTTCCTCGCCACCCGGAACACCGAATGCTTGTCCGAATAAAAGGCAATCGGCGCGCCGTGACGCTCAAGATACAGGGCCAGTGCCTCGAAATAGGTGAAGGCGCTTTCCGAACGCACGAAACGCAACTGCATCAACCTCCCGGTCGCATCATCGACGAACACCAGCAGCGAGCACGGCGGTCCGCGATCCTCAAACCAGCGATGCTCGGAGCCGTCGATCTGCACCAACTCACCATAAGCCTCGCGCCGCAGCCGCGGCTGATGAAACGTGCGGCGCTGCTTGCGCGACAGCCACAGTCCAGCATCGACCATCCAGCTGCGCAACGTCTCGCGTGACACATGCAAGCCATCGCGTTCGGCAAGCTTCTCCGTCGCCAAGGTCGGCCCGAAATCCGCATAGCGTTCGCAAACCAGCGTCACCGCATAATCTCGAACACCGTCGCTGATCCGATTGTTCGACGGTCGGCCGATTGCCTTGTGCCGGATCGACGCCGCACCACCAGTTCGTATTCGCTCCAGCAGCCGACGTACCTGGCGCTCGCTCAGATCAAGCACATGCGCCGCTGACACCATGGTCATCCGGCCGTCAACGACCTTCGACAAAACCGCGATCCGCTGCAGGTCACGCTCGCTCATCGCTATCAATCCCATCTGCAATCTCCCAGGTCATCAAAACCCGGGGAGTGTGACATTCCAACTTTGCAGAAACAGGACACTTTAACTTTGCGGCTACAAATTGAAAAATTCATAATATATATTATGGAACTTTGAGGCCGCTGTTACCAGCTTTGCCGTCCACCTCGGAAGCGTGGCGCTTGGCGATGCCCCTTTTGTGAAGTCTCGCCGAATTCTTACCCGGAATACTACCAATTTTATATAGGGTCGCTATCCAGTTTTTCCCGATGGAACCTATGCAATCAGGCAATACTTCGTGGCCAGCGAGGCATGCAGACACGGCTATCACGGGCGCCAAGCTGAACTTGAGTCGTCCCACGCTGCCTCCTTACTTGCCGGAGCATTCGGCCGACTTCGATCTCAATCTGATTTTGAGTTCCTGCGGTTTCTTTTATGAGGTTACCCATTCTCAAAAACGAGGAACGACTGGCTACACCCACCAGCAGATCAAGCCGCCATGCCCCCAGCCAGACTGGGTCCATGCTGGAAACCGCAATCTCAATCGCGTCAAGGGCCTGCTCAAGGATGCCGATCTTCGCGCGCTCTTCCACCGATAGCGCGATTGGCGAAATAAATGGGCAGGGCAACTTAGCCGAATCTGAACAAACAGTTAAGCAGTACGTTCTAAGTGACAGTTTTTAAACATTTATTAGCAACAGCGTTTAGATTTCATTTACCATGTTGCTGTCTTATGAGCCCATCGAAACGGTAAGTTAACCTGAAGTTTGGGTTAACAGGCATGAAGCTGACAGTCGTTCCCGGTGGCAATTCCGGAATGTCCCTTTTCAACCACTGCCATAAGGGGCAAGAAACACTATGACGAGCATTATCACCAACAATGCAGCGATGGCTGCTCTGCAGACACTGCGCGGCATCAACTCCAACCTGACAATGACGCAGAAGCACGTTTCAACCGGCCTGCGCATCTCCAAGGCTTCCGACAACGCTGCCTACTGGTCGATTGCCACCACCATGAAGTCCGACAATGGTGCCATGGGCGCCGTTTCCGACGCCCTCGGTCTCGGCGCTGCCAAGGTCGACACTGCTTCGACCGCCATGGACAGCGCCATCAGCATCGTCGAGTCGATCAAGGCCAAGCTCGTCACTGCCGAAGAAGGCAGCGTCAACAAGAGCAACATCCAGGGCGAAATCACGCAGCTGCAGCAGCAGCTGTCGAGCGTTGCCCAGTCGGCTTCGTTCTCCGGCCAAAATTGGATGGTTGCATCCTCGGGCGCCTCCGCCTCGGTTGTTTCCTCGTTCATCCGCAGCGCCACCGGCGGCGTTTCGGTTAAGAGTACCAGCTACACCTTCAGCGATCTGGCAACCGGCAACGTCCTGTTCGGTTCAGACTCGGTCGGCGTCATCACCACCAGCTCGGGCATCCTCGGCACGACGACGACGTTTGGCGCCTCCAGCTTCTCGGTCTACAGCCTCGACATCACCAATATGACCTCGGGCGGCATCGACACGGCGCTGACCATGGTTGAAGGCGCACTGGCGGCAATGACCGCGGCCGGCTCGCAGCTCGGCTCGCTGACCGCGCGTATCGACCTGCAGACGACCTTCGTCTCGTCGCTCAGCGACACGATCAACTCCGGCGTCGGCAAGCTGGTTGACGCCAACATGGAACAGGAATCGAGCAAGCTTTCTGCCCTGCAGACACAGCAGCAGCTGGCAGTACAGTCGCTCTCGATTGCCAATTCCTCGTCGCAGAGCATCCTGTCGCTCTTCAAATAAAGCGGCAGAGGATGCGGCGTCCATCCAGACATCGCATCTATCGTAAAATCAGAAGCCGCGCTTCCAAAGGGCGCGGCTCTTTCTATTTTCTGAACTTGCGTTGATGATGACGCTCGACCGCCTGAGAAGACGGACAAGGCGGAGGCGCAGGCGCTTGCCGAGATGCTGGCAAGTCGCGCAGGCGCAGTCGATCTTGGACAGCACGCGTCCGGTGGATGTGGCAGAGTATTGAAACCTTTTCGACAACAGAGCATTCCTGTAACATGTCGGGAAAGGGCGGAAGTTTGAAACGTAACGAATATCTGGGGCTCTTCCCGCTCGCCCTTGCTTTTCTGATGAGCATGTTCTTTCGCAGCTACTTCGGCGTGGTCGGCCCCATGATCGCCGCGGATATCCATCTCGATCCCAGCGGTTATGGATATGCTGCTTCCGCCTTCTATATATCCTTTGGACTACTGCAGATGCCGCTTGGCGCCACCTTCGACCGCTTTGGCGCGAAAACTCCCATGGTTGCATTAATGGTCGTTGGCGCGATAGGTGCGACAATGGTCGCAACTGCGACAACTGCCGGGTACTTGATTGCTGCCCAGGCGGTCCTTGGTGTCGGTTGCTCCCCGATTTTCATGGGTGTGGTCTATCAGCTCGGGCGACAAGGCGACCCAACAGCGGCGCAAAGAAGGATCGCAACAGTGGGTGCCATCGGCTCCCTCGGCGCCCTTCTTTCGGCGTCGCCGTTGGTAACACTGTCGGAACTCGTGGGCTGGCGAGGCGCGATGTTCATCACGGCCGCGTCAATGGCGCTGTGCGCCGCCTCTGTCGCGATAATGTCTAACTCGGCAGGCGAGAAAGGGTCGCGAACGCCCGTCGCCACCGGCACCTCGAGGGGCTTGATCTATCTCCTGCCGATCTGCCTGACGCTCTCTCTGGGCGGCACGTTTCGAAACGCCTGGGCGGGGCCCTATCTCTCAGAAATGTTCGACGCGGATCAACGCTTGTCGGGGCTCGCCCTGACGATTGTCAGTGTGGTGGGCATAGCGACCTCGTTTACCATCCCGCTCATCGTGTCCAAAGTGCCAGCACGAAGGATTATTGCCATCAGTATGGGCGTGGCAGCGCTCGCGACCGCCGCGCTGGCCATAAATCCGGGCTCGAGCTTCGTCTTTGCAGTCGCGCTAATCTGCGTCCTGTATTCAATTGGCAACCTGCACCCGCTTGTCATGGCCGAAGCACAGGAGCTCATGCCATCCGCACGCAGAGGGGTTCTTTTGGGACTGCTCAATACGCTCGTGTTTTTCGGAGTTGCAATCTCGTCATCGCTCTTCGGTTGGACCGCGCAGATGGCCGGTGCGCCAGCCGCCGCTTTTCAAATCATTCTGGCGGTTACGGCGACCAGTATCGGCATAGGTCTTGCCACATATCTTATTCGGCCGACGCAGAAGATCGCGTCAAAGCCCCCTCCCCTGCTCAGCGGCGACTTGGACATCTGCCCGGCCTCTGACCGCCGTCCGAACCTGCCACCTAGCCCCTAGCCAAGCGGAGCCCGTTCCCCCGTCGTGTGGAACGCCATCGGGACTGGCCCCGAGCAGAGGACCGTCATGGGGTCTGGGTTGTTCCGATGAACAAAAGCATGAGCCGGACGCTCCGCATGTAGCGCAGCCGCAACCTTTTGATCGCCAATCCGCGGGCGACCATTCTTGCAGGCCGGGCGGCTGGGCTGCTGCTTTTTGCGGTCTCGGTGTTCACCGCTTGGGAAGGACTGAGGGCGGCGTGATCCCTGGCTGAAACGGGAATCGCCGCCCTGCCTTGTCCATGCCAGATCAGGCGGCGCCCTGCCGGCTTTCCATCAAGGCGCGGTGTGCCGACCGGCCACTCGACAACGCCGGCAAGGCGGTGCAGGACGGTCTCGGTGGTCGCCCAGTCGATGCAGCCATCGGTGATGCTCTGGCCGTACACGAGTGCACACCGAGACCGGGATCGGGCACCCGGGGTGGAACGGACGATGACAGGACTGGACTCGTTCCAATCAAGGAGATCATCGCCAATACGGGCTAACGGCATCAAAATTGATTCCATGATTTAGCTAATTATAACGATATCTTACTGAAAATTCGTAATGCGATTTATGGAACTGCCGTTTATGCTTGGTCATTATTGGTTCCGGTGATTTTGGTCGGAAAATCTCTCGTACCTCTGTCTGTATCAGTGCCGCCGCTCGGACCCTCAGCGAGTAATTCACAACGTGTACGATAACGCAGAGTCATTCAGGAAATTGCTTGCTATCGCATAGTCCATAAAATGCCCCGCAGATCACAAGGATGCGTTGGCCGACGTGTCAGGCGAGGCCATCTTCTATGATCATGGCTGCTCCTTTTGCGGCGATCATGGCGGTTGGAGTGTTCGTGTTTCCGGAAGTGATCGTGGGCATGACCGATGCGTCCACCACACGAAGCCGATCGAGACCATAAAAACGTAGGCGAGCGTCCACCACGGCCATCGAATCGCTCGCGGGTCCCATTTTCGCCGTTCCGACTGGATGAAAGATCGTCGTGCCGATGTCGCCGGCGGCCTTTGCCAGAGATACGTCATCGTCGCCCACCGCGCGACCGGGAAGATATTCCTCGGGACGGTAGGGCCGAAGCGCCTGCTGAGCCATGAGCTTGCGCGTGACGCGTATCGCATCGGCAGCCACCTGCCTGTCTTCGTTGGTAGAGAGATAGTTTGGCCTGATCTCAGGTGCTTCGGAGACCGCACGGGATTTTAATCGGACAGTTCCCCGAGACGTCGGGCGCAAGTTGCATGCCGCGACAGTGATGGCCGGGAACCGGTGCAGGGGCTCACCGAATTTTTCCAAGGACAGCGGCTGAACGTGGAACTGGATGTTAGCACGCTCCTGCCTGGCGTCCGAGCGGGTGAAGATCCCCAGCTGCGATGGCGCCATCGTGAGAGGTCCGCGGCGTCGCAGCGCATAATCGGCTCCCATCCATGCGCGATAAGCCAGCGAGTAATAACTCTCGTTGAGCGTTCGGATACCGTGAACCTTGTAGATCGCCCGTTGCTGGAGGTGGTCCTGCAGGTTGCGCCCGACCCCTTGTTTTTCGAGGCGAACGTCGATGCCGAGCGGCGCGAGCCATTCGCCGGGACCGACTCCGGAGCGATGCAGGATTTGCGTCGATCCGATCGATCCCGACGAAAGGATGACCTCGCCCTTTGCCCGCACTTGGAGGACTTCGCCTCCGCGCGAGAATTCGACGCCGACCGCCCGTCCATTCTCCAGGATGAGACGATTAACAGTGACATGGGTTTCGAGGCGCAGGTTCGGGCGCGACAATGCGGGTTTGAGGAACCCGCGCGCCGACGACCAGCGCCGTCCGCGTTTTTGATTGACGTGAAAGTAGCCGACGCCCTCGTTGTCGCCAGTGTTGAAGTCAGCAACGCTATCAATGCCCATATCGGCGGCCGCGCCAGCGACCGCGTCCAACACCTTCCAGGAAATGCGGGG
The DNA here is from genome assembly GCF_052114685.1 of Rhizobium sp. 2YAF20. Lineage (NCBI taxonomy): Bacteria > Pseudomonadati > Pseudomonadota > Alphaproteobacteria > Hyphomicrobiales > Rhizobiaceae > Rhizobium > Rhizobium sp. 2YAF20. The sequence continues at coordinate 6,775 of NZ_JBFRFF010000063.1, forward strand.
GGCCTCAATTCGCCATCCGCCACCAGTCCCATGATGTTGGCTCTCTCCGAGGAAATGGTCCTCGAGCCGCCTGAATACCGGCAAGACATCTTGCCATCCCCATCCGTTTAGCCCCAGCTGCTGCCAATGATCGTAATCTGCGGCCTGACCGCGCATCGAGATCATCGCGTTGATGGCAGAGGAGCCGCCGATCACCTTTCCGCGCGGATAGGCTAGTGTCCGCCCATTGAGTCCAGGCTCAGCTTCTGTCTTGAAAAGCCAGTCCGCGCGCGGGTTGCCGATCGCGAATAGGTAGCCGACCGGGATGTGGAACCAGATCCAGTTGTCCTTTCCGCCGGCTTCCAATAACAGCACGCGTTTTCGGGGATCCTCCGATAAACGATTAGCGACGATACAGCCGGCTGTTCCGGCACCCACGACAATATAGTCATATTCGCCGTCGAACTGCTTCACCATGAATGTCCTCCCGGCCGGTCCATCGCTTTCCTGAAGGCGCGAGCCTGTGAATGGCTCCGCAGGCCTCAAGCCGAGCGTGCCCGGCGTAACCTACTCATTTTGTTGAATGTCCGCCCTGACAGGCGAGCACGATATGATGGTTCCGCGTCTTATGAGGTTCGCCCGTCAGCGAAGAAGATCGGCCGGAAGCCCGGCGAGCGCCGTCTCGACCTTAGCTCTTGCCGGTGGGGAGAGGGGCAGGATCGGCCTGGGTGGCTTTGCATGGATAGCGCGATTGAGCTCGGCGATCGTGTAGACCACCCGCAGGCTTGAGAACTCCTTAAACAGCGACCAGATCGGCTCAAGATGAGCATTCAGCCGGCGTGCCTCGCCAGCGTCGTTTCGTTGCGCTGCCCGAACGATTGCAAGGCACGTGATCGGGAACAGGCCGCCAATGACGCTGTACCAGCTCGAGGCGCCGGCGATCAGACCCTCGGCGGAATCCCAGTCGCCGCTATAGCCGAGCGAGCAACCGTTGCGAACGACAGTCTTCAAAGCAAAATGGTGGGCTCGGATCTCGGCCGCCCCTGGCGCCGGGCTCTTCACGGCGACGATACCCTCGATACGGCTCAATCGCCCAAGAAGCTCGGGGCTGAACGTGAAGTGCGTGGTTCCTGGATTGTCGTAGATGCAGATCGGCAATCCACTCTCTCGTGCTACGGTCGAAAAGTGCTCGAACACTTCCTCATCGGTGAGCGGTGTATAGGACACCGGTGCGAGAAGGCCGGCGCTGGCCCCTGCCGCCCTTGCGTCTTGAGCAAGCCGAACGGAGTCGTCGGTTCGCAAAGCGCCGATGCCAGCGATGATCGGCACACCTCCGGAAATCGCTACAGCAGCCTCGGTGGCGCGTCGTCGTTCTTCCCGCGACAGATACATATAAGTACCGGTGCTGCCAAGAAGCCCTATCGAGTCTACGCGGGCTTCGACGAGCGGCAATACCAGTTCGCGAAGGGCGCCGAGGTCGATGCTGCCGTCTTCGTTGGTGGGGGTAATGGGAAATGCGGAGAGACCGTCGGGATATGTCATGTTCTGTACCCTTGCTGTTAGGCCGAGAGAGCGTTGGCGAATTCGAACGCCTTGCCGGGTGCTGCCTCGAACAAAGCCTTCGTGTATGGGTCCTGGGGCGCTGCGAAGATATCGGCGGTTGGGCCCTGCTCCACTACGCGTCCGTTCTTCATGACGAGGATGCGATCGCAGATTTGGGCTGCGACCCGAAGGTCATGCGTGATGAAGAGCATGGCGAGGTTGAACCTTTGGCGCACGTCTTCGAGAAGATCGAGCACCTGCGCCTGGACGGAAACGTCGAGTGCGGATACGGCTTCGTCAGCGATGAGGATCTCCGGCTCCATCGCCAGGGCGCGCGCAATGCAGATACGTTGCCGTTGGCCGCCCGAGAATTGATGCGGATAGCGATCCAGCGCTTCGGGTGAAAGACCGACGAGAGACATCAATTCGCGCGCGCGGTTGCGGGCGTGGTCCGGCGTAGCGCCAAAATTGATCGGGCCCTCGACAATGGAAGCGCCTACGGTGCGGCGCGGATTGAGGGATCGGTAGGGATCCTGGAAGACGATCTGACAGCGCTGGCGGTGGCCCCGCAATTGCCTTTCTGGAAGGCTCGCAATGTCCGCTTCGCCAGTAATGATCGCTCCGGATGTAGGATCGACTAGTCGTGCGATACAGCGTGCAACGGTTGATTTTCCGGAGCCTGACTCGCCGACAATGCCCAACGTTTCGCCGGCTCGCAACCTGAAGTCGACGGAATTCACCGCATGGACCCCAGCGCCCTTCTTGATCAAACGGGGAGCACCGTAGAATTTGGAGAGCTTGACCGTCTCCAGTCGGTTCGGCCCGGTGTTTTCGATCCGGTTCGGGGGATTGAGTTTCGGAACAGCGTTAATCAGCATCCGGGTATACGGATGCGCTGGCGATCTCAACACCTGGGAAGCGCTACCCTGCTCCACCAGTGTCCCGTTTTGCATGACCACAACGCGGTCAGCGATGTCGGCGACGACACCGAAGTCATGGGTGATGAATAAGACGCCTGTGCCACGGCGCTGCTGCACCTCAGCGATAAGCTTGAGGATCTGTGCTTGCGTCGTCACGTCGAGCGCGGTCGTTGGTTCGTCCGCGATCAACAGCGCGGGATCGAGAATGAGCGCCTGGGCGATCATGATGCGCTGGCGCTGGCCACCGGAGAGCTGGTGGGGATAGGATGCGTACATTCGCGTCGGATCAGGAAGATGGACCGATTCCATGATCGCGAGAACTTTCTCTTTTCGTTCAGCGGGATTGAGATCCGTGTGGATTCGCAAGACCTCGTCAATTTGCTCGCCGCAAGGGACGACCGGATTAAGGGCGGTCATTGGCTCCTGAAAGATCATGGCCATGCGCGTTCCGCGAAGCGCGCGAAGACGCGCAGGGGAGGCCTGGAGCACGTCTTCGCCCTGAAGCAAGATTTCCCCTGCTCCCACCGTCAATCCTTTCGGAACCAGGCCCATGACAGCATGCGACGTGACGGACTTGCCTGAGCCGGACTCACCCACGACGCAAACGATTTCCCCTGCCCCGACCGCAAATGAGATAGCCTCGACAGCGTGCGGGCGATCGGCGGACTGCGGTAGGCCGACCGTTAAGTTCCTGATTTCCAGAAGCGGCTCGTTCATACGCGTTTCTCCATTTTTGGGTCAAGCACGTCACGCAGACCATCACCGAGAATATTGATTGCTAGAACTGTCAGACCGAGAAAAATCCCCGGAAACAGAATGTTGTGCGGGAAGAGCCGGAACAATTGCCGTCCCTCCGCCATGATGTTTCCCCACGTTGGTATTTCTGGTGGGATACCGATGCCGAGAAATGACAGGATCGCTTCTACCAGGATTGCCGAGGCGCAGATAAAGGTGCCTTGGACAATCAACGGCGCGATCGTATTCGGCAGGATGTGCCTGATCAGCAGAGGGAGAGTACGGGTCCCGACCGTAATTGCTGCCTCGACATAGGGTTCATGGCGCGCAGAAAGAACCACAGAACGGACCAACCGGACGACGCGCGGGATTTCAGGAACTATGATGGCGACGATGACCGTCAGTATTCCCGCACTCGACAAAGAGACAAGCGCGATCGCAAGCAAGATTGCAGGAATCGCCATCAGACCGTCCATGATCCGCATGACGATCCTATCGACCCACGGGAAGTAGCCGGCAATCAGACCGATCGCTAATCCGAGAGTGATCGACACGACCGCCACGGTGATACCGACGAGCAGAGAAACGCGGGCGCCGTAGAGGACGCGACTATAAACGTCCCGCCCGAGCGAGTCAGTGCCCATCAGGTGCGTGACGGTTGAACGCGTCCCGTCGTCAAGCCGCTGACTGCTTTCCGCCATGGGGACGCGGTTTCTGGCCGTCGGGTCGATCGCGATGGGGTCGACGTTCGCTAGAAGCGGTGCGGCAAGGCCGACGAGGAGCAACACGAGTACAATAATCGAACCCATCACAACAGAAGGGTTGCGGAGGAGTTTGTAAAGGAGCGCGGAACGCACGCTGAGGGGCTTAATTTCCGGTTCAGGCAACGAGCGGACTGAGGTGTGTGCGGTCAATGGGTTATCCTCGGGTCAAAGATCGTATATGAGAGATCTACGATCAGGTTGATCAGGACGTAGACAAAGGCGAAAAGAAGAATGATTGCCTGGATCACCGGAAAGTCCCGAGCGAGCACCGCATCCACGGTAAGGCGCCCGAGGCCGGGTATGGAGAAGACACTTTCAGTCACGACGACACCGCCGATGAGCAGCGCGACACCAAGCCCCACCACCGTAACGATGGGCACGGCGGCGTTTTTAAGCGCGTGTCCGAAGAGCACTTTCGCTTCTGTCTGCCCTTTCGCCCGGGCAGTGCGGATGTAATCCTCGGAGAGGACCTCCAGCATGCTCGTCCGCGTCATGCGAGCGATGAGTGCGATGTAAATAACGGACAATGTTATGGCCGGCAGAACAAGGCTTTTGAACCAGGGACCGATGCCCCCCGTAATTCTCTGGTAACCCTGGACGGGGAGCCATTTCAGTTCGATCGCGAACACGTAGACCAGCAGATACCCAATAACGAACACCGGGATCGAAAATCCGAGCACAGAGACACTCATGACAACCCGATCCACGATTGTACCTTGTCGATACGCCGCTATCGCGCCAAGCGGGATCGCGACCGTGACCGCGAGAAGAATGGTCACGACAGAGAGGGATAGTGTCGGTTCGATCCGATCGGAAATGAGGTCCCAGACCGTCTTCTTAAAAAAGAAGCTGTGGCCAAAGTTGCCAGTGACAATCTGACCGAGCCAAACGAAGTATTGGGTGACCACCGGTTCTTCCAGACCAAGCTTCTGGCGGATCTCCAGGAGCTGCTGCGGTGTGGCATTGTCGCCGGCAATGATGGCGGCAGGGTCTCCAGGTGTCAGCCGCAGCATCAGGAACACCAGCGCTGCCACAACCAGCATGACCGGCACAGTCGCAGCAAGTCGACGAACAGTGTATTGAATCATGGGAAATACGCCTTTCCACGGAGGAAAGAGGGTCGGCCTGATCGCCGGCCGACCGACTTTTCTCACTCGTCGACTTTTTCGATGTTCCAGAACACAGGCGCTGCTGCCGGAATCCATCCCGCCACATTTGATCGAGCGGCCCCAGGCAAGTTGAATTGCCCGAGAACGATATGTGTCGGACTTTCCGCCTCTCGAAGCTGGACAGCTTCGGCAGTGCGTTTGCGTTCTTCCGGCGTGCCCGCGAGAGCAAATTGCCGACGCAGCTCCTCCATCTTCGGGTCGTTTGGCCAGCCGAAGGCCGCTTTGTCGCCCGACGCATTGAAAAAGGCGCCCATAACGGGATTGAGAACGTCGGCAGACGACCAATAGGTCACCATCGCGTTCCACCCACCCTGCGACGGCGGATCCTTCCGAACGCGGCGCGAAAGAACGGTCTGCCAGTCCATCGACTGCATATCGACGATAAAACCGCCACGCTCTAGAAGTGACTTTGCCACCGGTGCGATATTGGTCAGCACAGGCAGGTCGGTTGAGTGAAGAAGAACGACAGGTTCTCCTTTATAGCCCGCTTCTGCCAAAAGCTGCTTCGACTTCTCAAAGTTCGAATCAAGCTTGTCTTCCATGCCTGCGGTCGTTTCGAGCGCCGTTCCGCAAACGAACATGGCTTTGCATTTTGTATAGAATTCCGGGTTGCCGATCGCCGCTTGGAGGAAATCCTCCTGATTCAGCGCGTAGAGTGCCGCCTGCCGGATCTTTGGATTGTCAAAGGGCTTAACCGCCTGATTGAAACGCAAATTGTACTGATAGCCGTAGGGGTTCCAATTGACAATTTTCACCGACGGATCGTCCTTAAGCAGCGGAAAGAGGTCTGGCCCGGGCTGTTGGATGATGTCGATCTCGCCGTTGAGGAGTGCATTGACGGCCTGCTGCTGATCGGCAATTACCCGCCATTCCACGCGCTTGACTTTGGCGACCTTCCCGCCTGCAAGTCCTGATGGAGCCTCGGAGCGAGGCTTGTAGCCTTCAAACTTGGTGTAGACCGCCTTGTCACCAGGGCGCCATTCGTCGGCTTTGAAAACGAAAGGTCCGGATCCGATGAACTCGGAAATCTGGGTGTTCGGGTCTGTCTCAGCGATGCGCTTGGGCATCATGAACGGTACGTTCGACGACGGCTTGCCAAGCGCGAAGACCAAAAGGCCCGTCGGCTCCTTAAGCTTGATCTCGAAGGTCAGATCATCCTTGGCTTCGATGTTCGCCACGAAGGTCATCACGGTCTGCCCGAGCGCATCGCGCGCCGCCCAGCGCTTGATCGAAGGGATGATGTCAGCCGTTGTCACCGGCTGGTTGTCGTGCCACAGCAAGCCAGCGCGAAGGGTGAACGTGTAGGTGAGCTTGTCCTCGCTCACGGTGTAGCGATCCACCATCTGTGGCTGAATTTCGCCGTTCGCGTCCATCGCAAACAGCGTGTCGTAAATCATGTAGCCGTGATCGCGGACGATGTAGGCCGTCGTCCAGATCGGATCGACAATCCGAACATCTCCCTGCATGACGACGCGGAGCGTGTCCTTGTCGTCGTCGCCCTCAGCGAGGACAAAGGCCGGCAGGGACATCATGCCGCCGGTAGCCGCGAGCGCAGCGATGAAGGATCTGCGACGCATTTTCATTGATGGCATAGCTGGTTCCCCTTTTTATTTCTATGCGAGTGAAAATTTCTCGGTATTTTGTCTTGGTGGGCGCCTGTCTTGCGCGAGATTTCGCTCCTTGGATTGCGATTTGAAGCATCGATTGGTCGCTCGATCATGAGCGCCATTGTTCTCCGGCGGCGAATCCTGTCTGGCCGGGCTGGGCGCAAAAACTACTGAACAACAGCCTAGCGGTTCATCTGGTCTCCAATTTCTGGATCGTAAAATCATCACGCTCCACCGCGTTTGGAGATAGGTCCAGAATCGCACGTATTTGGCTCCGCCCGGTCCGATTCTGGTCCACTGGAAGGACGCTCACCGCGATCTGCAGAAAGACCACTGGTCTGGAAGGCTTGTCACTGCTGAGATATCAGCCTGTTCAACTCGTCCGAGTTCTGGCCCGGTGAATTTGCCGTTATCTGGTGCTGCAAATCATGGCGCCGGGCTGTCAGTCTCCGAGAAACGGGACGAAGATGGGGCATAGTTTCCCGCCGCGGCCTGTTCGAACGATCTGCCGTTGTCCGGAGAACATGTTATGGCTGAATTGGCATCGATGTCCGCGCTTGCACTGTCGAAGGCATTTCGAGCGCGCGAATTGTCGCCCGTGGAGGTCTTGAGCTCCTGCCTGGAGCGGATCGAACGGTTCGAACCAAAGGTCAACGCCTTCGTTGTTCTTGATCGCGACGGCGCGTTGAGAGCCGCGCAAGCGTCGGAGCGTCGCTGGCGCTGCGGCGAGCAATTTGGGGCCGCCGATGGCGTGCCTGCGACGATCAAAGACAACATCGCTTGGCATGGATATCCCACGCGACAGGGCTCGCTCCTGACGGCAGGCAAACCCGCCACTTTCGATGCGCCGGCCGTCGCGCGACTGAAAGAGGCGGGTTGCGTTCTTCTTGGAAAAACGACCATGCCAGAGTTTGGATGGAAGGGTGTGGGCGATAGTCCGCTGACCGGCATCACCCGAAACCCATGGAGTCTTTCGCGAACAAGCGGTGGCTCCTCTGCCGGAGCTGCGGTCGCAGCCCTGCTTGGCATGGGCATCTTGCACCTTGGGACCGATGGCGCCGGATCGATCAGAATCCCTGCAAGTTTTTGTGGGGTCGTGGGCCTCAAACCTTCTTACGGCGCGGTTCCGTCTTATCCTCTTTCCGCTATGGGTGGGCTGGCCCATGTTGGTCCCCTCGCCAGAACGGTTTCAGAAGCGGCTCTGATGTTGTCGATCATTGGTCACCCGGACCACCGTGATCCGACAGCCTGGAATCTGGTTCCTCCAGCCTATCATGAAGGCCTGGATGAGGGAGCTGGGGGCTTACGGGTCGGTTGTTCGGTCGATCTGGGCTATGCGGATCATGTCGATCCCGAAGTCATTTCCGCTGTTAGGCGCGCGGCGGACATTCTTCAAGCCAATGGCGCTTGTGTCGAGGACGTCAAACCCGAGCTTGATGACCCAAGCGATGTCCTCGTAACACTTTGGGAGGCTGGTGCAGCACTCATTTTGCGCAGCTTTTCTGACGAAGACCGGTCGCGCTGTGATCCCGGCATGGCAAGAGCGGCAGAGCGCGGAGAAAAAGTCGACGGCGTGAGCGTTGTCGAGGCGATAACCCGCAAACGGATAGCTCTTTCGGCCAAGTTGAACCAGCTGTTCGAGCACTATGATCTGCTCATTACTCCACAAATGCCGACCGTCGCTCTTCCAGCTGGAGCCGATACGCCACCGCCCGGATTTGGCGGAAGGCAGGAGTGGGGAACAGACTGGATTGGTTGGAGCCCCTTTACTTATCCGTTCAATATCGCCCAGTTGCCGGCGATTTCTGTTCCCTGCGGCTTCAATAGCGAAGGTTTGCCAATCGGAGTTCAGATTGTTGGCCCGATGCGCGCGGACAGCCTCGTTTTGCGAGCAGCCTATGCTCTTGAGGCCGCCTTGCCTCCAGGACCATTTGACATCGCCAAAACAAATCTCGATGCGTCGCTTTAAGCGGCGGTCGCATGTGACTGTGGAACGGGAGGGAATTAATGCCTGGAGGTCTGATAATAATCGGCGCGTCACATGCCGGCGTACAGCTTGCTGTGAAGTGCCGCGAGATGGGCTATCGGGAACCGATCACGTTGATCAACGGAGAGAAAGATTTCCCTTATCAGAAGCCGCCCCTCTCCAAGGGCTTTCTGACACAAAACCTTTCGACAGAAGACATCGCGCTGCGCTCCGATCGGTTCTTTGCACTGGCGCAGATTCGACTTCTCTCCGGAAAGCGTTGTGTGAAACTCGATCGACGGGCGCGTGCCGTGGAACTTGAGGACGGGCGGCAGCTTCGGTATGCAGCACTCGCCTTCGCGACTGGGAGCAACGCGCGGAGCTTGCCCCAAAGCTTCGGCGCTGTGCCATCTGGCGTGGTTAACCTGCGAAGTCTGAATGACGCGCGGTTCGTAAGAGACGCACTGATCTCGTCCAAAAAAGTGGTGATTGTCGGTGCCGGTTTGATCGGACTGGAGGTGGCGTCAACGCTTGCGAGCATTGGATGTCGTGTGGCTCTCGTCGAGTTTCAGAAGCGCGTTATGGCTCGCTCATGCTCGCCGCATATGTCTGTGGAAATCGAGCGCCTCCATCGCATCGCCGGCGTCGAAATGCATCTTGAGGCCGGAATTGCGGAGATCCACGCGAAGGCGGACCGACTCAAGGGCCTCACACTGACGAATGGGGCAAGGCTGGAAGCAAACATTTGCCTGTTCGCAATCGGTGCATTCCCCAACATCGATCTGGCGCGCGATGCCGGGCTTGCCTGCGAGAACGGTATTCTCGTCGATCAGTTCATGAGAACATCGGACAAGAGTATTTTAGCGGTGGGCGATTGTACGGCGTTTCCCAGTATACACCTAGGCATCCCGATACGGCTCGAAAGTATCCAAAACGCGCATGAACAAGCGGCTTCGGCCGCCGCAACACTCGTCGGAGCCTGCAGGCCTTACCTTGCACCACCGGTGTTCTGGTCAGATCAGAGGGCCTGCAAGTTTCAGATGGTGGGATTTCTTGATGGAGTGGACATGACGATTAAGCGCGAGGGAAACACGGACGCCTTCTCCTTGTGGCATTTCGCTGAACGGCATCTGCGTGCAGTCGAAAGTATCAATAACACTCATGAACAGGCACTGGCGCATCAAATCCTGGCAAAGCAGGCACACCTTACCCCCGAGCAACTTGCCGATCCCGGCTTTGAGCTGCGCACTGCCTTGCTGGCTTAGGGATCAGTGGCTCTCCATCTCCATTGCGGTCTTGCGATAGAATGATCTTCATCTTCAGGAAATCTTGGCCTACAGTCCTTGCTCATATCGTCACAAAACAATGGACCAGATGGATGGCGCGGCGGCAAGATGTTATCACAATACCGTCCCTCAGGTCCTTCGACCGAACCACCGGCCGCATCGGTCAACAATTCACCCAAGCCCTTCGCGACGCGATAGCAAAGGGGGATCTCAAGCCTGGTCAGCGGCTGCCCTCGACCCGAGCCCTCTCTGTCTCCCTCGGCATCGCACGAGGAACGATCGTTGAGGCATTCGACCAGCTCTATGCGGAAGGCTATCTCGCAACCCGCGCCAGAAGCGGGACTGTTGTTGCCAATGTTCATGAGAGCGCTTCAGAGGTGGCGGCACAGGACGTGACGGTGGATATCACGGCAGTTGACCTGCCGCTTCCAGCAAATGTCAGCCGGCTCGCTGCCGTTGGAAAGACGTTACGGCCGCAAGGATCCCTGCCGTTCGCGATCGCGCATCCGGCCGGTGCTGTTGCTCCCGACGACAAATGGCGGCGCCTGGGCAATCGGGTGCGGGCAACCCGCCCTGCGTCACCTTCGGGATATATCGACCCAAGAGGATTGCCGGAACTGCGCTCGGCGATCGCCGATTATGTCCGCAAGGCGCGGGCAGTAAGGTGCAGCGCCGAGCAGGTCATCATCACCGCGGGAACGCAACAGGGTCTGTTCCTGGCGGCAACAGTACTGCTGACCAGTGGCGATTCCGTTTGGGCCGAGGATCCGGCTTATCCAGGGATTGAGGCGGTGCTCGGCAACTTCAGCGTCACAACCTGTCGGGTCCCCGTCGATGGCCAAGGGCTCGATGTCAAGGAAGCGATTTTTCGATGTCCTGGGGCTCGCGCGGCCTTCGTCACGCCATCCCACCAATATCCGCTCGGCATGCCCATGAGCATGCCGAGACGTACGTCACTGCTTTCATGGGCACGCAACAACAATACCTGGGTCGTCGAAGACGACTATGACAGCGAACTTCGGTACGCGGGACATCCGTTCCCCTCCTTGCAAGGGCTCGATCCGTCCCGGGTCGTCTATCTTGGTACGATGAGCAAAATGCTGTTCTCTTCGCTCCGTCTCGGCTATGCGATCGTGCCGGAGCCCCTGATCGATGCGTTCGCGGGAGCGCGCGCGATGATCGACCGCCATTCCGCCACCCCCGATCAGCATGTCCTGGCGAGTTATATGCGCGAGGGCCTGTTTGAAGCGCATGTGCGCCGCATTCGCGGCGTGTATGCAGAGAGACGGGCAGCGCTGATCGAGGCAATCGAACAGGAGTTTCCCGCGTGGGCGACACTGCAGCCGTCGGATCAAGGCATGCATCTCGTTCTATGGCTGCCCCTCGGTGTCGACGATGTGAAGATTGCCGACGAGGCAGGCAAAATCGGCCTGATCGTCAGGCCAATTTCGCCGATGTTTGCCAACCCCCCTGCCCGGTTTGGCCTGATGCTGGGGTTTGGCGGCTTCACCCCTGCCGAACTCCGCACCGCGGTGCGGCGGCTCAAGGATGTTCTGGATACGTCCGTTGGTGCGATCCGTGGCCCCCTTACCAAGCCCGCACATTTTGCAACCGAGGCCTGATGCGATCCCGCATCGTCACGTCGTTGCCATGACAGCTGAGCTGGTTCAGCAAAAATGGCGGATACTGGTCCTGTGAAATGGACCAATTCGGATAAAGAATGCTCCAGAAATCGAGCGAGCCAAGATACGGGCTCGGGAAATGGAGCATCCGATGAGCGACGAAGCTATTCAGACGCTGGAAAAACCGGTCGAAACCCCGCCCTTCAAGATGTGGCTCTGCGTCCTATGCGGCCTCGTCTACACCGAGAAAGACGGTTGGCCCGACGATGGCATACCGCCGGGAACGCGTTGGGAAGACGTGCCGGAGGACTGGGCCTGTCCCGACTGCGGCGCGTCCAAAGCCGATTTTCAGATGACCGAGATCTGAACACGCCTTAACCCCTTGAAATCCACCACACAGCCAAGGCAACGTGCGCTTGCCGCCAGGAGTTAACATGTACGTACCCCCACACTTTGCCGAAAACCGTCCGGAGGTTCTCTTCGATCTGATTGAAAAGAACCCGCTCGGCATTCTTGTAACCAGCGGGCAGTCCGGCCTCGACGCCAACCACCTTCCGTTCGAGATAAACAGGACCGAGGGGGAGAAGGGCGTCCTCCACTCCCATGTCGCGCGCGCCAACCCGGTCTGGCAGGACGTGTCGACAGGCGACGAAGTGCTCGTCGTCTTCCGCGCCGCCGATGCCTACATTGCTCCCAACTGGTATCCGAGCAAGCGCGAGTTCAAGAAGCAGGTCCCGACCTGGAACTACCTTGTGGTCCATGCGCATGGCCGGGTGACGATCCGCGATGACGAGCGATATGTGCGCGGTCTGGTCGCCCGCCTCACCCGTACGCATGAGGCGGCACAGGCGGACCCCTGGAAGATGACCGACAGTGCCAAGGATTATATCGACAAGATGCTGACGGCGATCGTCGGCGTTGAAATCGAGATCACCCGCCTGACGGGCAAGTTCAAGTTGAGCCAGAATCGCGAGGCGCGGGATATCCTCGAGGCAGGCGAGATGCTGCAGAAGCAGGGCGACGAACTGATCGGCGGCAGCATGGTGGCCTTTGGAACGGAAAAAGCCCGTCAATCCTGAGGCTTGGCCCGGTTCTGGAGGATTCCATTGTGAACGCGCAATCTGTAGTTATTGTCGGCGCTGGCCACAGCGGCGCGAAGGCGGCAGCCGCCCTTCGCAAACATGGTTGGACGGGTAAGATCACTTTGGTCGGCGATGAGCCTCACGCCCCCTATGACCGCCCGCCTCTGTCCAAGGCTGTGCTTCTCGGCAAGAAGACCAGCGAACAGTGTGCCTTCTTTCCAGCTACCTGGTTCGGCGAGAACGATATCGGCCTTCATCTCGATAAATCGGTCGGAAGCATCGATCGCCAAAACAAGCGCGTAGTGCTGGCTGACGGTCAGGACCTCCCCTACGGGAAGCTTCTTTTGGCAACGGGATCGGCGATCAATCGGTTGACGATACCTGGAGCCGAGCTGGACGGCGTCTGGCCGCTGCGAACGCCCCAACATGCGGAGGCGATCGCGCGTTCATTCCGAAGCGGGCAAAAGGTCGTCGTGATCGGAGCCGGCGTAATCGGGCTGGAAGTCGCCGCGGCTGCGGTCGAGCTCGGCTGCGTCGTGCACGTCCTCGAAATGGCGCCTCATGCCATGGGTCGCAGCCTGCCATTGGCGGTTTCGGAGGTACTGGTTTCGGAGCATCGTCGTCACGGCGTGGATCTTCGCTTTGGTGTCGGCGTGACCGCGCTGGAAGGGAGGGGCAAGGTCTCCGCCGTCCGTCTTCCAGGCGGTGATGTCATCGCGTGTGATGTCGTCGTCTATGGCGTCGGCGTTCGGCCTCGAACCGAACTGGCCGAGGCGGCCGGGCTCGCCGTCGATAACGGTATCGTCGCCAATCGGTTCCTGCAGACGGAAGATCCCGACATTTTCGCATGTGGTGACGTCTGCAGATATGAAAGCCGAATTTTCCGTAGCTCTCTGCGACTTGAAAACTGGCGCAACGCCGAAGGTCAGGCCGACACGGTGGCGCGCAACATGCTTGGTCAAGAAAAGGCGTTCGACGAAGTGCCGTGGTTCTGGAGCAACCAGTACGATTTTGCGCTTCAGGTAGCTGGCCTGCCGACGCATGGCGAAATCACTGTCGCGACAACTTCCGGTGCCGCACGTCTCTTCCTTTCGGTAACAACCGACGGCGTGCTTCGGGGTGCCAGCGCCATCGGCCCGGTCCGCGACGTTGCAAGCCCGATCAGAAAGCTTAAGGCAGCGATCGCTTTGGCTCCAACGATCGACATCGGGACAAACGGCTCCTCACCCGCCGCGATTGATGCCCTTCTGGAGAACTAACCAAGTTCACAAACTCCCCTGCCTACGAAGCAGCGATCCGGGACCAATCGTTAGCGCCAAAATTGGCCTCGTAGGGCAATGGGTACCAGTTCGCCATGCGTGACGACAGGACGCTTTTCCTGCTTGTATACCGTGAGCCTGACTCGACGATTGTGATTCCCACGACGGATGCGGGGGCGCAAAGCGGTTCTGCGCAATGTCTACAACGACGTCGGTTGGGGCGCCCCTCGTCACCTTCACCAGATCGGCGACGGTTTCGGTTGCAATCGTCTCACCATCGTCACCTATAATCTCCAGAACCAGCCGCGCCCGCATCTCATGTCCTCGCAATGAGTTTTCCAGAATGACCGTGTGGAAAACTGATKGCGCCCGTGACGCCCGTTTCTCCTCTGCGGCCTGCCGAAAACACTGATAAAGACCATCAGTTAGCAATCCGAAAAGCGCCCGGCAAACCGGCATGACCTCGATCACAAGCCGCAAACGCCAGCGCAGGCTTGCTTTCGGGCTCCGGCACACTCGCGGTGATGATGCCGCCTTCTAGCGGCCAATCTTCTTTCGAAAGGTCAGGTCGCAAGGCCCGTCACATCTGCTGGTGCATCAGGATCAGATGTTCGCTCTGCCGCAGCCGATCATTCACCGTCCGCCGCTCGAACGACTGGCCCAGCAGTGTAGCTCGGCCCTTGATCCGAAACAGCAGTTCCTGCAACTCCCCAGCGCGGTCCGGATCATCAAGGACGGCAAG
>NZ_JBFRFF010000064.1:0-19052 GCF_052114685.1 Rhizobium sp. 2YAF20
TGCCTCCAAATTGACTGGCCATGCCAGCGGCATGACGATACCCGGTGGCAATGGCCGCTCTCGAAGCTTAGTCGACTGGAATTTGGCGGTGTCCGCATTGAGACAGATCAATGCCGAGATCGCCGCGCGGGCTTTAATCGGCGATACGTCTTGCGCAATCGCTGGGCTTACGAACAAGCACGGCGATCAAGGAGAAGTCTAAGCCAAAGGAGCTCAATCATGGTCGATGCAGCAACAAGACTGCCTGTCACAGCGGAAAAGAAAACGGTCCCTTCGACACCCAAACCCCTGTCGCGCATCGAAACTCTGCGACGCGAGATCGACCGTCTGTTTGACGAAATGCGCCCGAGCGCCTGGCAATTGCCGACAACGCGATCGTTGTTCAGCTACGAGATGCCCTCCATGCGGGACTGGCAGATCTCGCCCTCCGTCGACTTTGTCGAGGTCGGCAATGCCTACGAACTGACGGTCGAACTTCCTGGACTGGACGTCGCCAATGTCGACGTCACCATCTCCAATGACGTGCTGGCCATCAAGGGAGAGAAGAGAGACAAAAAACAGAAGCACCAGGGTGACTGCTACGTCTCGGAGCGACAGTACGGATCTTTCGAGAGGATGCTCAAATTGCCCGATGGAGTAGACGCCGAAAAGATCGCGGCGAGTTTTGCCAAGGGCGTCCTGACGATCAAGCTTCCCAAGTCTCCCGCAACCCGGGAAGCCGAAAAGAGGATCCCGATCAAGGTATCATGAGGCCCCGTGACAAATTTGCGCGGCGCGCCAGGTCGGCGCGCGGCCACTCTTTCAACCAAAGGCGCTCCGAGTGATCATTGTTACGAGCGACAAGCACGCAATGGGTTTTCCATTCAAGCAAAGAGGTTTGCTGATGCTGGTTTGCGCTGGCGCAGGCCTTTCCATCGGGCTGGTGTGCGTGGTTCTCGGCAACCGCTCGAATGCCCATTTCGCGTGGGTACTGGCCACTCTTCCGGTTCTTGCAGCACTTCTGTTACAGACCTATGGCTCATTGCGGCGCGGCGATTTTGGTCTCGACATCGTGGCAGCCCTATCGATGGCCTTCGCGCTGTGGTTCGGCGAAAGCCTTGCCGCCAACGTCGTGGCACTGATGTATGCGGGTGGCCAGTTGCTCGAGGAATTCGCATCCGGTCGTGCCGCACGCGAGATGACGGCATTAGTTGGCAGGGTCGCGCGAACGGCGTTCCGATATAGGAACAAGCTTCTGGAAGAAGTGTCAATCGCCGAGATTGCCGTCGGTGACCGGATCATGATCCGCCAGGGTGAAGTGCTGCCAGTCGACGGAACGATGCTCTCAGGCCGTGCCGTTCTCGATGAATCCGCCCTGACAGGCGAAGCGCAGCCTGTGGACCATCATGTTGGGGACGAGGTCCTAAGCGGGACCACTTCGATCGGTCCAGTCTTTGAGATCAAGGCGCTTCGCCCCGCCGCCGACAGCACCTATGCCGCCGTCGTCCGCCTGGTGGAAAAGGCACAGAACAGCAAAGCACCGATGGCCCGGATGGCCGACCGATATGGTTTGGCGTTCCTACTCGTCACGGTGTCGATGGCGTTCACCGCCTGGCTCCTATCCGGCGACACCCGGCGGGCCCTTGCGGTTCTCGTCATCGCCACACCATGCCCGCTCATTTTGGCTGTGCCCGTCGCGATCATGTCAGGTATCTCGCTTTGTGCCTCGATCGGCTGCCTGGTGAAGGACGGCGGTGTTCTTGAAGCCCTGAGCCGCGTGCGCGTCGCGATCCTCGACAAGACAGGCACACTCACCCACGGCGGGGCCCGCATCGTTGCGATCGGCAATGCCGACTGGGTCGAGAAGGACGAGGTCCTGCGTCTGGCGGCTTCCCTGGATCAGGCATCAGGCCACGTTATGGCAGAGGTGTTGATCACGGCTGCACACGAACGCGGCCTTCAACTCACGCCGCCAGATAGTGTCGAAGAGATTGCCGGAAGCGGACTGGAAGGACGGGTCAATGGCCGCCGCGTCGTCATTGGTGGCGGCAGCTTCGTGAAGAGCCGGAGTTCCACAGAGAACACGCGCGCGTTCACGGAAAGCCACCGGCCAGGAGAGGCTGCGGTCACGGTGGCAATCGACGGTATCATTGCCGGCACAATCGTCCTGGCCGATCCGGTTCGCTCAGAAGCGATTGCCGTCCTTGAGCGAATGAGAAAAGCCGGGATCAGAAGGATCGTCCTTGCTTCGGGGGATCGGAACGATATCGCATCGCACGTCGGCAAGACACTTGGCATCGAGCAGGTTCTCGGCGAGCAGACACCGGCCTCGAAAGTGGCGGCCGTCATTGCGGCGAAGAGTTTCGGGCCTGTCATGATGGTCGGTGATGGCGTGAACGACGCGCCTGCGCTTGCCGCGGCCGATGTTGGTGTGGCCCTCGGCGCCCGCGGAACGGCAGCATCATCGGAGGCGGCGGGAGTGGTGCTGCTCGTTGATCGACTGGACCCCTTGGCTGACGCCATTGTCATTGCGCGCCGCACAGTCGGCATCGCCCGTCAGAGCGTGATTGTTGGCCTTGGTCTGTCGGTCGTTGGAATGTGCGCGGCTGCGTTTGGGTATCTGCCTCCCCTAGAAGGTGCGTTGCTCCAGGAGGTCATCGATGTTGCGGTCATCCTCAACGCATTGCGTGCGCTTGCACGGCCGGACGATGCGGATATAGCGGCGCGCAGGACGCCTGGATTGACACGGATCAACGCGGAGAAGGCGGTGTAGCCCCATCCTGAACGCCCAACGAAAGGAGCACCACCATGATCATCACGTCACTGAGATGGGAGGAGTGCGTCGCGTTCTTGTCCCGGCATCGGGTCGGTCGGCTTGCTTGCTCCAAGGACGACTGGGCCTATGTTCTGCCCATACACTACGCCTTCGTAGTCGATCGCTTTTACAGCTTTTCTTTGGCCGGGCGAAAGATCGAATGGATGCGCGAGAACCCCCATGTCTGTATCGAGGTCGATGTGCTCCGTGAGCATCGTTGCTGGGAAAGCGTCGTGGCGCGCGGCGTCTACCAGGAACTCCCTGACAATGACCAGTGGCACGACGAGCGTATGCGCGCATGGGGGCTTCTGCAGCAGCATAACGACTGGTGGGAATCGGGCGCGATCAGGCCGCATCAGGCCGCATCAGGAAGAACAGGAACACCACCCTGACACCATCTTCTTTCGCGTCACCGTTCAGGACTTGACGGGCAGAAAGGCGCTTGGAGACCATTGGAAGGCTGAAGAACCGTAGCGGGTTGGCCGTAGCGGCCGGTCGCACACTGCCGCTGATCGGCGTCTGCCCATCAATTGGGCAGCAACATGAGCAAAGCAGCGGCGGCCATAAGGGCGACCGCAGCCCACCCGATTGTGGACGAGACCCAGCCGATGGTGAAGCGGCCCATGACCTTCGGACTGGAGGCCAGCAACAGGATCACCGCCATCAGTGGGACTGCCAGTACTCCATTTATGACGGCGCTCCAGAACAATGCCTTCATCGGCGTGATCGGCGAGTACTGAATGCCGAGTGCAAGAAGGACGCTGACGGCGATCACGGTGTAGAACCCGCGTGCATCGCTCGGATTGCGTTCGAGCCCAGACTTCCAGCCCAACGCTTCGGCACAGGCGTAGCCGGCCGATCCCGCAAGGACAGGCACCCCGATCAGTCCGACCCCGAGAATTCCAAGGGCGAATACCAACGATGCGAACTGCCCAGCCAGTGGCCGCAATGCGTTTGCGGCTTCGGCGGCCGTATCGATATCGGTGATGCCCGCAACGTTCAGCGTTACCGCGGTTGCGAGTATGATGAAGAACGCTGTGAGATTGGAATAGAGCATGCCGCTCCATGTGTCCCAGCCAATCCTTCGCAGCTCGCCAGAGGCTGCCCCAGAATCATTGAGAAGTGGGGTCGCGCCACGGTGCTGATGGAGGTCCTCAACCTCTTCCGACGCCTGCCAGAAGAACAAGTACGGACTGATTGTCGTTCCAAATACCCCGACCACGACGGCCGCATAGGTCGATGTCGGTGTGATTTGCGGCCAGATCGTCCTGAGTGCGACCTGCTGCCAGTCGATGTGGACCGTGAAAAGGACTGCGGCATAGGCCAGCAGCGACACGGTCAGCCACTTCAAAAGCGAGACATAGCGGTGGTAAGGGATGAAAATTTGAAGCACCAGAGTCCCGAAGACGAAGACCGTCGTCATCAGATGTCGATCTAGTCCGGTGACAAGCTCTGCGACCTCGCCCATCGCGGCCACATCTGCGGCGATATTCAGGACGTTGGCAATCAACAGCGACAGCACAACGCCGATTAGCACAGCGGGCGGGAAAGCCATCTTTATGTTGGCCGCCAGCCCCTTTCCCGTCACCCGCCCGATACGGGCACAGGTCGACTGGACGACGGCCATCAGCGGGAAAGAAACAGGCATTGTCCAGAGCATGTTCAGGCCGAACTGTGCGCCCGCCTGGGAATAGGTGGCAATGCCACTTGGATCATCATCGGCGACACCTGTGATGAGACCAGGTCCGACATGTGCGAGTGGATGTTCCTTCAATCGGACCAGCCATCCCGATATGGAAGACCGGAGCGTTCTCTTCGGGACGGCGATCTCAATATCAGTCATTGGCGGTTTCCATTGTCCACAAGACATGGGGCAGAAACTGGCTGGGCATGCCTGTTCTTGCTTTCACCTTAGTCTGGATGCGACGCACGCCGTTGATTCTGATCAATTAGAATCAGGAAAAGCCCGACCGAATTCGCTCCCATATTGCCTGCCGCGGACAACATGATTGTCACTTGCGGACCCTGGCTTTGCGGGGGGGACTTCTCAAAGTGCCGCATTGACGCGGATCAAGTGACCCGCATCAAACCCGTTTCGTCACCGCACCCTGAGGACAGGTCGTTTTGAGCTCTTGATCATTGTTCGAGTGACGCCGCAGAGAATGCAAAGATCGGACTTTCAGCCCCAATGAACTCCTTGAGTGGCGAATACTCTCGAACCGAAGAAGTACTTCTGGCAGGAGCAGGTCTGGACGCGTCCCATCCGCTGCATGCCGATTTTAGATTGGTCAAGCGCGAGGATGGGCGGTGGGAAATCTCTAGCTTGTCTCTAAAGGATTATGAATGGGTATGCTCCGGGATGAATGAGGCCCTACAAACCGGAACGCACACTTCGATCGCCGTAAACCTATTCAGAGCCAACCACTTCTTGAAAGAGGCCAGAGCCAACGACTTCAAACCAGAATTCTGGGCGGCGGAAATCGCCGCCCAGAAGAGGATGCTTCGTTCTTCCATATCGGGATGGCGCGTCCAGTTAAAGGAACATCTACTCGCCCGTGTCGGCCCTGGTCTCACCGCAGGTGTCGCCGACAACGACCCGAGCGGCATTGGCGGGCGCCCAGTTCGGCCTGCCCAGGCCACCCGCTGTACGCCCAACCGTTGACCTTGTCGTCGTGCAGCGAAACCGACAGCCCTGACGATCCCGGCAAACTATCGAAAATTGCGACAGTCACAGGCTGCGGCCAAGGGCTGGCTGGTTCAGGGCCTAGGGATTGACGGTGAATTCGGCCCACATGCCGGCTGCATAGTGACCTGGAACGTTGCAGATAAGTAGGTATTTTCCAGCCTTGAGTTCGACGGTCAATGTGCCTGATTTGCCGGGATCAAGCTCCGAAACTTCGCCCTTGTCGCCAGCTTTGTCTTCGTCGACCCGATTCTCGGCCGCGATGTAGGGAAGCGGTTTACCGGGGTCGGCAAGGTACATCACGATCATTTCGTGAATGGTGTCCTTGGAGTCATTTTTCACATTGAATGTGACCTTCCCGGCCTTTACCGCACCGGGTAAAGCCTTGATCCCCATAGTCGCATTGGCGAGATTGAGTCCTGGGGCTGCATAGGTAAGACCCGTTGGCATATCCATATTCGCGCCCTTGTCCCACAGCGAGACCTTGACGAGCGCAGCAGCCTGGACGGCGCCGACACTGCCGGCTATGAGCATTGCGGCGGCAAGCCCGAGTACTACTCTTCTCGGTATGGTTATCATAGCGACCTCTTTCAGGACGGCAGCATAATTGCTCTTAATCCTGGCCGTCATCCTACTCGCGGCGCCACCCACCGTCCTTGCGCTAGATCAAATATCGTTGTGGACATCGGCCATGGCGGCGAAAGACGCAGCACAGACCCGGCGGCAGCTTGCGCTTGTCGAAATCTATAATTACCGATCGCGCGGCAAGCCGCTAGGTTCGGTGCCGTGACGCTGCAGATTGTTCGTGACTGGCCTGTTTCGCCCTTGTGTCCAATGGTCAGGCAAAGCCACGAGCCCCGATATAACTTGCGGTACCGGCCAAAAGGGCGGTTACCGTCGCGATGGCCAGCGCCATGGCATAGGACCGACTTCCAAACAGAATGGCCAACACCATCTTCGCTATCAGGTTGACTGCAGCGGCCAAAAGGATGGCGGTCGTTGCCACCTGCGTGGTGAGCACCGAACCCGCCATGCGCGTCGTCGACAGTGTGATTGCATCGAGATCGACAAGTCCCGAAAGCAGTGCGACTCCGAAAATCGCCGATGCTCCAAGCTGGTCGATCATGAACTTCGATATGAAGGTTAGAACGCCAAGCAACGCCCCGAACCGCAGAACCGTGAACAGCTCGAATGGACTATCCAGACTGATGTCCCTTTCGCCAATATCGGCTTTGCCTTGCCACACCATCAGGAAGCTTGCCATTGACTAAAATCAATGCGCGCAAGGCGGAGCTGAACGAGTGTGATGTCTTGTAATCTTTGCGCATAAAATGAAGGCTTCGCTATGACGCATAAACAGGTTCTGTTTCGCCCAGCAGCGGGCAGTTACGGTTATGACGCCGGCCGCAAGGTCTTTGTCGACATGTTTGAAGCGGGTATTGTCGATCAACGAAAGTCGTTCGCATCGCACTGGAGAATGCAGTCTCGGTCGCGAGCGTACTGCTTCTGACCGAAGCGACGATGACCGAAATCCCGGATGAATCAAAGGAGAGTTCGGCTCGGCCGGAGATGTCACTTTGAGGTTGTCGAGTGGAGGAAGACAAGCTTGGGCAAGTTTGGATGATAGACGACGGGCTTTGGGGGATAAGTATATTCTTGATTTTGAACGAGCTTTTAAGGTCAGGACTCGACGAAATCGCCTCTTGGAAGAAAGGGTTGCGGGTATCATCGATCGAAACGATGTCGAAGCATATGTGAATGAGGTCCTCGACACCGGCTTAGCATCGCCAGGCGACGCAAGTCTTATCCAAAAAATAGTCGCTGATCTTGGAGCCGCCGACCAAGCGGTCGATGAAGAGTTCCTTCGCGAAAAGATGCATGAGCTGATGTATGTCGCAGCTGAGGCGATTGAACAGGCATCTGACACAGGCCACTAATTGCGACGAACTGAGCCTCTTCGGTATCAATGTATCAAGGAGCACCGAACCAGCGGCAACGGCGTCATCGCCTCCATCGGAGAGCTAAGCCCGGCCATACATTCGACGTCGGTCTCGAAACGGAAGTGTTCCGTATCGGTCATTCGCAGGAGCTTGTTTGCCGGAAGGGCTTTGCTTTCGAGCTTTGCGACCCGGGGCTCAGCAGATCGTCGATCTGAGTCTTGAGCTGACCATTGATAATCTGGCTATGACCCCAGTCCGATATCGATCACCGCTAGCGGTTTGGCCGCGACGAGTTTGCCAGTCACCATCCGTGCTCCGACCTTGATGGGCTAGCGCTTCAGCTGTGCATCGTGACGAACTACGCCGGTTCCGACCACACCCAGCCCTTAATCTCGGGCAGATCATCAAAATATTCGCGGATATATCGATCATGCTCTTTGAGCAGTTCGGTGCAATGCGCAACCAACCTGCCCTGCTTGACCAGCATACCGGGAACGTACCGAAGCACATCCAAGCAGAGATGGAGGCGGCTCATCTTGTTCAGGACCACCATATCAAAAGGTGTCGTCGTCGTGCCCTCTTCCAAATAACCACGAACATGAAATCTGTCATGCGCCTCACGTCCGTGCAGCAGCTCGTGAATCACGCCGGGATAGCCGTGAAAGGCGAAGATCACCGGGGCGGCGGCGGTGAATATGTCGACGAAATCGGCGTCTATCATCCCGTGCGGATGCCGATCGGCGGGGCAGAGCCGCATGAGATCAACGACGTTGACGACTCGAACCTTCAGTTCAGGCGCGTGTTGCCGCAACATCCAGGCGGCGGCAATCACCTCTTGCGTAGGGATATCGCCGGCACAGGCCAGAACGACGTCCGGCTGCTGGGGCTGGTTGCTGTACATGTCCCAAATGCCCGCACCCTTGGCACAATGGGCTTTGGCCTCCTCCATCGTCAGCCACTGCAGTTGCGGCTGCTTGTCGATGACGATTAGATTCAAGTAGTTGACGCTTCGGAGGCAATGGTCGGCGACGGAAAGCAGGCTGTTAGCATCGGCTGGAAGATAGACACGGGCCACCGTCGGCTTGCGGTGAATGACTGTATCGATAAAGCCGGGCCCCTGATGGCTGAAGCCGTTGTGGTCGTTGCGCCAGCATGTCGACGTCAGGAGATAGTTGAGCGACGGTACGTCGGCGCGCCATGGTACTCGCTTGGCATGTTCGAGCCACTTGCCATGCTGCATCGACATGGAGTCGATGATCATCGCAAAGGCCTCATAGGTGGCGAACAGGCCATGGCGCCCTGTCAGCGTGTAGCCCTCGAGCCATCCGTGACAGCAATGCTCGCTCAACACCTCCATCACTCGCCCCTCGTGCGATACATGGTCGTCGCCTGGCAAGATGTCGCTGACCAGGCACCGATCGGAAACATCGAACACGGCGCCGAGCCTGTTCGAATTTGTCTCGTCTGGACAAAACAGCCGGAAATTGTCGGGGTTGCTCTCGTAGATATCCCGAAGGTATTCGCCGAGCACTACCGTCGATCCGACCCTGTCCCGCGCTCGTTGTTCGAACTTGACCTCGTACGCGTTGAAGTCGGGAAGCGCCAGCGGCACGGTCAACAACCCGCCATTGGCATGTGGATTTGATCCCATACGACGCGGACCAGCCGGGGCAAGATCGGCATATTCGGAGCGAAAACGACCTCCATCGTCGAACAGCTCCTCCGGTCGATAGCTGTGCATCCAGTCCTCCAGGATTTGCAGGTGCTCAGGCTTGGTAAGGACATCCGACACCGGGACCTGGTGAGCGCGAAACGTGCCCTCGATCTGCAGACCATCGACCATCTTTGGTCCGGTCCAACCCTTTGGCGTGCGAAGGATGATCACGGGCCAGAGCGGCCGGACGCTCGGGCCCTCTCCGCGTGCTTCCTTCTGGATGGCGCGGACGGCCAGCACGGCCGTTTCCAGCGTACGCGCAAAATCCCGATGTACGATCTCAGGGACGTCGCCCTCGACAAAATACGGCCGATAGCCTTGACCTTCGAAAAATTTCGCCAAGTCAGCATCGCTGTGCCGGCCCCACACCGTCGGGCCGGAGATCTTGTAGCCATTCAGATGCAGGATCGGCAAGACCGCTCCGTCCCGTTTCGGGTTGATGAAATCGATGCTCTTCCAGCTTCCAGCGAGCGGCCCGGTTTCCGATTCCCCGTCCCCAACAACCGCCGCAACCAAAAGATCAGGGTTGTCCATAACAGCACCGAAGGCATGGACCAGGACATAGCCGAGTTCACCACCCTCGTGGATGGATCCAGGTGTCGGAACGCTGACATGGCTCGGCACGCCGCCTGGCGTGGAAAACTGCCGAAAAAGCCGAAGCATTCCACCCTCATCACGGGTGATGTCGGGGTAGAACTCGGTATAACTTCCCTCAAGCCAGACGTTGGCGATCAGTGCGGGACCTCCGTGGCCGGGTCCTGCCATGTAGATGGCATTGAGATCATATTTCTTGATCAGTCGGTTAAGGTGGACATAAATCAGATTGAGGCCGGGTGACGTACCCCAATGACCGAGCAGCCGCGGCTTGATGTGCTGTACCGTCAGCTTCTCCTTGAGCAACGGATTTGCGCAAAGGTAGATCTGGCCGATGTTCAGGTAGTTCGCAGCCCTCCACCATGCATCGATTTTGCGCAGTTCGTCCACGCCTAGTGGCGCCGGAACAGTTGCAAGAGCGTTCATCGTGTCATCCCGTTGTGCTTGATTGCTCGGTGCTTGCGATCGCCTCAAGTAAAAAGCGGTCTTCGAGCATGTTTCCTCATTGATCGAGTGCACACTTGTTCAACAACTCCATGGCCGCATTGATCTCAGTCAAGGAAATTCGACTTGGCGACGGATCAAACTCCGGTGCGCATGGCATGAACGATTGATTTCGGTCAACGCGAGCTCGCTGCTTGCGACATAATAATGAAATCAATTGCCTCAACGTCAGAAGAGAGATCAGCGATGTATTCGAAGATAATCTGTGCGATCGGGCTCGGCCCGCGAGAAAAGGCCGAGCACATCCTGCGTCGGGCGTCCGAATTGATCGACCGTGATGGTCAGATCGTCCTCGTCCATGTTCTCGAATCCGTGCCTCACTATGTTGCTCAATCTTTGCCATCGAGCTTCGAGCTGAGTTGGATGCAGGACGCCGAGGAAAAGTTGAAATCGCTTTGTGCGCGTCTGGATGTCCAAGCGCTCTTGGTCGTTGGAGCCGGGCGTACGGCGCCGACCATCCTGACTATCGCGCGCGAGCAGCGAGCGGACCTCATCATCGTCGGTTCGCACATCAAGGATGTAACGGATATGTTTTTCGGGTCAGTCGTCGACCACATCACACACCGTGCCACTTGCGCGGTGCTGATCGATCGGCACTAGGCCGGCCCGCCCCCCTGACCCATACGTTCTAACGACTTCAACCGGGAGCTATTGCCATGCTTGCCAGAGATATCATGACGTCGCCCGTCATTACGATTGAGCCGTCCGCATCGATCGGCGAAGCCGCCGACCTTATGCTCAACCATCACATCAGTGGACTGCCCGTCGTCCTCGCAAACGGGACGCTGGTCGGAATGATAACAGAGGGCGATTTCCTTCGTCGTGGCGAACTTGGGACCGAGCAAAAGCGTTCCAGATGGCTCGAATTCTTTCTGAGCCCCGGCAAGGCTGCGGACGAGTACGTCCGCGCCCACGGGCGAAAGATCGAGGAGATCATGTCCGATAACGTCGTGTGCACTCGGCCCGATGCAACACTGGACGAGGTCGTCACGCAAATGATCGATCGCAACATCAAGCGGCTTCCGGTGATCTTGGACAACAGGCTCGCGGGTATCGTTTGCCGGTCAGACCTCTTGCGGGCCCTTGCCGCCCAATTGCCCATCGATACGGTTGCAAGGAACGATGATGCATTGCAGGATGCCATTATCACCGAATTGCGTCGACCCTCCTGGAGCGGGAATTGGACAATCCAAGTGGGCGTGAAGTCGGGCGTGGCAACACTCAGCGGCGTCATCTTCGATGAGCGCGAGAGACAGGCCGCACGCGTTGCGGCGGAGAATGTGGCGGGCGTAAAAGCGGTGACGGATGAACTCACCTGGGTTGATCCGATGTCCGGCATGACCATGCCTCCGCCAGGCGCCGCGCGGGAACTGTGACCTGCAATTCGGCATCATTGCGAGCAATGTCAATTCTACGAGCGCCACTTGGGGACCTTTCCGTGCAAGCTGACACCATGACAATCCCCCTTGCTTCCGGCGAACCCGGAACGCAGAACGCGTATTGGGCGCACCCGGCTTCCCAATTGCTGACGGAGTACCACACAAATGCGGGTGGCCTCTCCGCCACCAATGCAAGGGAACGTCTCGCCAAGGCGGGGCCCAACACGATTGGCCGTCGGTCCCGCACCACCGCCATTGGCACCTTTGCCAGGCAATTTCGCAATCCACTCGTTCTCATTCTCATCTTTGCTGCGATTGTTTCGGCCACCGTCGGGGACATAAGCGATGCGCTGATCATCAGTCTGATCGTACTGGCAAGCTGTGTGCTCAGCTTTAGCCAGGAATACCGCGCGTCGAAAACGATGGAGAGCCTTCGCCGGACAATTTCCACTAAAGCAACGGTCGTGCGGGATGGAAAAGAACTGGCGGTCCCTGTCGAGGATGTCGTGCCCGGAGACATCGTGAAATTGTCGGCGGGCAACTTGATCCCAGCCGACGGCGTCATCCTTGATTCCCGCGATTTCAATGTCAGTGAAGCTGCGCTGACAGGCGAGACGTTTCCGGTGGTGAAATCGGCTGGCGAGACAAGCGCGGACGCGACCCTGGGGCAAAGGACCAACGTCGTCTTCACAGGCACATCGGTGCGAAGTGGGACGGCGACCGTGCTCACGACACGTACCGGCGGAACGACCGAATTTGCCAGCATCGCTGCGGCAATCGAGCGTCAAGCCCCCGAAACCGGGTTCGCCAAGGGTATCCGCCGTTTCGGAACGCTCATGACCGAAGTGATGTTGGCGATCGTCATCGTTGTCTTCGTCGCCAATCTTCTTCTGCATCGTCCCCTCATCGAATCGCTCCTGTTTTCGCTTGCCCTTGCCGTCGGCCTGACCCCGGAATTGCTGCCGGCGATCATCAGCGTGACGTTGGCACGCGGTGCGCGCGCCATGGCAAAGAACGGCGTCATCGTGCGCAAGCTGGAGGCGATTGAAAACCTTGGTAGCATGGACATCCTTTGTACCGACAAGACGGGCACGCTGACCGAAGGCGTCATTCATCTCGACGGCTGCTTCGACAGCGAGGGACAGACTTCTTCCGATGTCACATTGTGGGCAACGCTCAACGCGACATTGCAAACGGGGCTTGCCAATCCGTTGGATGATGCGATCGCATTGGCGGCAAAAGACGCAAATCTCTCGCAATATTCGAAAGTTGACGAAATACCCTATGACTTCATTCGCAAGAGGTTAACCGTCGTCATCCGGGAGGCGACCCAACCGACGTCCGACCTGATGATCTGCAAGGGAGCGGTCAGCAACGTCTTGGCGATTTGCTCCTGCGTCCTCAACGGGCAGCAATCTGAAGCCCTTGACGACACCCGCCGCAAACACATCGACGAGAAATTCCAGGCATGGAGCGCACAGGGATTCCGCGTACTTGGATTGGCGGTGCGCCGGATCGATCGACAAGCCGCATATCGTCGCCAGGACGAGACCGGGCTTGCATTCGCGGGTTTTCTTCTCTTTCTCGATCCGCCGAAATCAGGCGTAGCGGAAACGCTTTCGGCACTTTCAGCGCGTGGTATCGCCATCAAAGTCATCACCGGCGACAACCGCTACGTTGCACGTCACCTTGCCGCGGCGATCGGCATTAAGGTGGGCCGGGTCATGACCGGCGAAGAGCTGTCGCATATGACAAAGGACGGCCTGCTTCGTCTGGCGCCCAAGACAGATCTGTTCGTTGAGATCGACCCAAATCAAAAGGAACGCATTATCGAGGCGTTGCGTCGGCACGGTCACGTCGTCGGCTACATGGGCGACGGCATAAACGATGCGCCGGCGCTGCACGAAGCCGATATCGGCATTTCCGTCGACACTGCTGTCGATGTTGCGCGCGAGGCCGCCGACATGATCCTCTTGAAGCAGGATCTGGGCGTTCTTTTGCGTGGCATCGATGACGG
Organism: Rhizobium sp. 2YAF20; assembly: GCF_052114685.1. Lineage (NCBI taxonomy): Bacteria > Pseudomonadati > Pseudomonadota > Alphaproteobacteria > Hyphomicrobiales > Rhizobiaceae > Rhizobium > Rhizobium sp. 2YAF20. Next base: position 13,626 of record NZ_JBFRFF010000064.1, read on the forward strand.
GCGCCGGACCTTTTCCAATACCATGAAATATGTTTCGATCACCACAAGCGCGAACTTCGGCAACATGATCAGCATGGCTTGCGCTTCGCTCTTTCTCCCTTTTCTGCCTCTGCTTGCCAAACAGATCCTGCTGAACAACCTGTTGTCGTCCGTGCCTTCGCTTGCCATCGCCGGAGACAACGTGGATCCCGAGCAGGTCGAGATACCACGCCGATGGGATATCGGTCAGGTGCGCCGCTTCATGGTCAGTTTCGGGCTTGTCAGCTCAGCGTTCGACTTTCTGACTTTCGGCTTTCTGCTCTTGGCGATGCACGCGACAGCGGACACATTTCGGACCGCTTGGTTTGTGGAGTCGCTGATTACCCAACTTGCCATCGTCCTCGTCGTGCGGACCCATATGGCCTTCTGGAAAAGTCGCCCGAGCCCCATGCTCACAATGCTGACACTGGGGATAGCCCTTCTTGCCGTAGTGTTCCCATATCTGCCGTTCGCCGCTTGGTTCGGCTTCATCGCACTTCCACTTCCGATCGTAGCGGGCCTCCTCGCGATTTCGATACTTTATGTGATCGTCTCCGAGGCGACGAAACGATGGTTCTTCGCTCGGGGGCGCGAAGCACACCTTCGCAGAACGACCAAGCGACGGGGATTGCCACGCCATTGAGACGACGGCGCCCCGATTTTCGTGGAAGCCATGGCCCTCACAGTGCGCTGCGCTACCCCCATTTGCGAATTGATGCCGTCGAGCTTGCTCAAAATGGTAGGATCTCAAGCGAATACGAGCGCTTCGCAGTGGCGTGGCCCTCATTGACTGAAATCAATGACCCTCCTGCAGCTTCTCTCAATATACCGTTGGTTGAATAGCCAAGAAAGGACGACGCGTTGCCGCCAAATCTTCTCAGTTTTGTTCTGTCATTTGGCAAATGGCATCAAGTTGCCATGGTCACGCTGTCCGTCGCTCTTTTTGCCCTTGGAACCGCACCACTCGAAGTCCAGCGGCGCATCGTGAATGCCTCGACTACCACGGGCTCGTTCAGTTCGATCGCTCTGCTGGTGGTTGTCTATTTGGCACTCACCTGCTCGGAAGGACTGATCAAAGTCATCTTCAACCTCTATACGAGCTGGATCGGCGAGCGGGCGATCCAATGGTTGCGACTTTTTGTTCTTCGGAAATCCGAACCGGGAGGGGTCCTGCTTCCAAGGTTGGCAAACGAAGCGATACAGCTCTCGATCGTGCTGGAAGAGGCCGAGCCCGTTGGAGGGTTTGTTGGCGCTTGCTTCGCGCAACCTATTTTGCAGGTCGGAATTCTCGCGGGCGTTTGCGGATATCTGTTCTATCTCCAGCCGCTCATGGCGTTGATTGTCGGCGTCATTTTTCTCCCGCAAGTCGGCTTTGTGCCGCTGATGCAGCGGGCTATCAACAAGCGGGTCGAGAAAAGGATAATCGTGACGCGGGATCTAAGCCAAGAGATCATCGACACATCCGGTGACGCCGCCGCGGCGGTGTCGCCGATCGGTATCGGCGAGCTTTTTGCGACGAATATGAGCATCTACAAATTCAAATTTTCCATGAATTTTTCAATGAATCTGATGACCCAGCTTGGTTATGCCGGGATCTTCGCACTCGGCGGCTACTACGTCGTGACAGGAAAGACGCAGATCGGCACGGTCGTCGCCTTCATTTCCGGCTTGGCGAAGATCAACGATCCTTGGAGCGAGTTGATCGATTGGTATCGCAACTTCAAGGTCACACAGGTGAAGTACCAGTTGATCCGTTCGATCACATAGACCGCATAAACCGCTCGACGGTTGGCACCGCGTTGAAGCGCGGAGTTCCAAACTCGTCACATCAGCTCGCAAACGGGCGAAATGCGGACTTGAAGTTCTTGCGTAAGCACAAATGATGCGCCTGGCCGTTCGACGCACTCGATCGCGACAATCGCCTATTTTTCTCCATGGAGTTCAGCGCGACGTATCGACTCGGCCAGGCACCGATCGGGCGTGGGCGTCAAGACATCCCAAGCGGTGCGCGCGCGGGTGCAGTCCTGGCGCCAGGCCCTTGATGGCGAGATCGCGATCGGTGACGCTGCCGATAAGAACGCCATTTTCGACGACCAGGACGGTATCAATGCCGTCGCGACGCATGATATGAGCGATCTCGTCGATCGTGCTGGTACGTTCAACCACGTTGTGGCGATGCTGCTCTTGTCTGTTTTCCATAGTGCTTTCTCCTAAACATGCCCAAATCCAGCTGCTTGCGGACCTCACCCATCAGTCCCGAGGTGACGTGCCGTCCACATAGCCGTTGACGCCGCGGATGTTTTCGACAAGCGTTCTGATGGCCCGGCGCTGCAACTCAGTGTCGATGGTTCCGACGACGGAAACCTGTGCATTTTTCACGGTGACGCCGACCCTTTCACTTCCGAGCCCGAGGTCGGTCTTCAGGCGGGTGGCAATGGCCAGCTTTATCGCCTCGTCGCCAGTCGCAACGATCTCCGAACGAGTGTCGATGATGAGCCCCAGCAAGTCGCATCGGCTGACGATGCCGACCAGATGGCGGTCCTCCACGACAGGCAAGCGCTTGATCTTGTGCGACAACATCAGAGCGCCGATCTGTCCGACGTCAATGGTGGGGGCAATGGTGACTACGTCAGAGATCATTGCGTCCCCGACCGACCAGCCGTAGGTCTGGATGTAACTCTGCAATTCGGTTCTGTCGTTGTAATTGGCGGGCTTCGCAGCCCAGTTTGTCCCCACGCGCCGAATGAGATCGCCTTCCGTCAGGATCCCGCAGACTTCGTTGTCTTGCATAACAGGCAGGCCGCTGACGCCATTTGCCAGCATCAGCAGCGCCGCGTTGCGGACGCTGGTCGTCGGAGCGACCGAAATCACGCCCCCGGTCATAATGTCTTTCGCCTGCATGGCAGTTCTCCGTATGATTGCCGAGGGTTAGTCGAGATCGCCGATGCCTAGGAATGCTCCCGGAGCGCCGCCCGTTCTTGTGCTTGCTCCTGCGCCGAGGCCAGCAGTTCCTCGGCATAGTCTTCCGCTGATTTGGTATCATGACCGCACAGGCTGGCGTCGTGGCATTTCCGGTCGATCGCATGGCGCATCGCCTTGATGAGCTCAGCCCGGCCCTTCTTGCCATGGTCGCTAAGGAGCCTCGACAAGGACGTCAGTGCGACCAGTTCGAGGATCATCATGCGACCTTCGATCTCGCCGAGCGAAGGGATAGCCTTGCAGGCTGCACCGCCTAGGGCGTCACGTTTGGCTCTGAGCATTGTCTCAATCCCTTCATAGATTCAGCTTAGCTTAGTCTGCCGATATCCGCCGCAACGGCATTGACCAGGATCAAACCAAAGCGACGAAAAGCGACCGGTCGGCAATCCCGGCGTTGACGAAGATCAAGGCCGCTCGATTCGGATCGGTTAGAATTCGGTCGTGGCGGCCTTTCGGTCGGCCCGGGAGCCAAATCATGTCCTTCAAGACAATTCTTAGCGTCGTCGACATGCGTCAATCAGCGGCCGACGTTGAAATCGCAACCGCTCTGTGCACAGAGCTCGCAGCGCACCTGAAGCTGCTGATCGTGTCGCTCGAGGCGACATCGCCCGTCGGCGACTACGCTCTGGGCACATCATCTGTCTGGGTCGAGGAGCGGGAGCGGAACATCGGAAAACTCGAGGCGGAAGCGCAAGCATTGAAAGACTTGCTCCAGTGCAAGGAGATCTCCTACGAGGTGGAGAGCCTATGGCTGGATAGCGCTTACGCCGACGCCGACATCGGCAACTATGCCCGCTATTCCGACCTGGTGGTCGTCGGACCGTCGCTGTTTGGCGCCGACGACGAGCTGAAATGGCACACGGTGAATGCCGCACTGTTCGAGGCCATGCGGCCGGTACTCATCGTTCCAGACAAGAAAATTCCGTCTTTGAAACCCAAGACAGTTCTGTTGGCATGGGATTCCACCTTGGAAGCGTCACGCGGCGCGCGCGAAGCGCTTGATATCATGGTCGGAGCCGAGGTCCACATCACGCTCGTCGATCCCAACGCATCGTACGGGCGAAACGGCGCAGAACCGGGCGCCGACATCGCCCTCTATCTTGCACGACATGACGTGAACGCCATAGTGGATCGGCTGCCGAGCGCCGGGCGAGACATATCGGACGTGTTGAACCAGCACGCCATAGACATCTCCGCCGATCTCATCGTCATGGGCGGCTATGGTCATTCGCGCCTTCGCGAACGCATTTTCGGCGGCGTCACTCGAACAATGATCAAGAGCTCAAAACTGCCTGTCCTCATGGCGCGCTGACGAAACGAGTTTGATGCGGGTCACTTGATCCGCATCATGCGGCACTTTGAAGCTGCATCATCATCAGCACCGCGCCAGGCACGAAGCCTCCGGCACTGAAAAGGAGACAGACATGACCGATATCACACTAAGACAAGACATCATGGATGAACTCGAATTTGAACCGAGCATCGCGGCTGCCAACATTGGCGTCGCGGTCCACTCAGGCGTCGTGACCCTGACGGGCCACGTGCCCACCTACGTACAGAAGTCGACGGTCGAGAATGTCGTCAAACGCGTAAAAGGGGTCAAGGGGATCGCCGAGGAAATCGAGGTCAGAGCCTTCGGGCAACACCGTACCGCAGACGACGAGATCGCCAGGCGCGCGCTGAACACGATCAGCTGGAACACGGTCGTCCCGACGGGTGCAGTCCAGGTGAAGGTCCAGAAGGGCTTCGTCACTCTCAGCGGCAAGGTCGAGTGGCAGTACCAGAAGAACGCCGCCGCCGCCGCGGTCCGACCACTCGAGGGCGTCTCGGGGATCCTCAATCTGATCGACGTCACGCCGCACGTATCAACCGGTGACGTAAAGCGCCGTATCGAAGAGGCACTCAAGCGAAATGCCGAAGTCGAGGCGAAGGCCATCCGTGTTGATGTCGCCGACGGACGCGTGACGCTCGAGGGACATGTTCAAACATGGCCTGAGCGTCGGGCAGCGGAGCACGCCGCATGGTCGGCCGCCGGCGTGAAGACCGTCGTCGACCATATTACAGTGGCCTGACGGTCAATCGACCGAAGAACATTGCGGCGACACCCGACGGTCGTCGCCGCATGCTGTCGTCCGAATACGGCTGACGCACGGCCCAGAACTACCGAGCCGGTTGGGTCTGGACAGGCAGTCTTGTTGCTGCATCGACCATGATTGAGCTCCTTTGGCTTAGACTTCTCCTTGATCGCCGTGCTTGTTCGTAAGCCCAGCGATTGCGCAAGACGTATCGCCGATTAAAGCCCGCGCGGCGATCTCGGCATTGATCTGTCTCAATGCGGACACCGCCAAATTCCAGTCGACTAAGCTTCGAGAGCGGCCATTGCCACCGGGTATCGTCATGCCGCTGGCATGGCCAGTCAATTTGGAGGCA
>NZ_JBFRFF010000065.1:0-18797 GCF_052114685.1 Rhizobium sp. 2YAF20
AGTCGGCGTGGCCGGGGCAGTCGACGTGGGCGTAGTGGCGGGCCGGCGTCTCATATTCGACGTGGGCCGTCGAAATCGTGATGCCACGCGCCTTTTCTTCCGGGGCAGCGTCGATCTGGTCGTAACGCTTGTACTCGCCGAAATACTTGGTGATCGCTGCCGTCAGAGACGTCTTGCCGTGGTCAACGTGGCCAATCGTGCCGATGTTAACGTGCGGCTTGTTGCGCTCAAACTTACTCTTTGCCATTTCGGCTCTCCATTATCTTTTCCCTGACGGGATGAATTTCTCTTTTATCGGTCAATAGGTATGCCGGTCACTTCTGACCGGAATACTTTGCCTGGATTTCCTGTGCGACGTTGCTCGGGACCGGCGCGTAATGATCGAACGACATCGTGTACTGAGCGCGGCCCTGCGACATGGAGCGCAGGTTGTCGACATACTTGAACATGTTGGCCAGCGGCACGTGCGCGTTGATGACAACGGCGATACCGCGGCTTTCCTGACCCTGGATCTGACCGCGACGCGAGTTCAGATCGCCGATCACGTCACCGACGTAATCTTCAGGCGTCACGACTTCGACCTTCATGATCGGCTCGAGAAGCTGGGCACCAGCCTTCTTGGCCGCTTCACGGAAGCAGGCGCGAGAAGCAATTTCGAAGGCGAGAACCGACGAGTCAACATCGTGGAATGCGCCGTCGATCAAGGTTGCCTTGACGCCGAGCATCGGGAAGCCAGCCAGCGGACCGGAAGAAAGCACGCTTTCGATACCCTTTTGAACGCCCGGGATGTATTCCTTCGGGATCGAGCCACCAACGATCTTCGATTCGAACTTGAAATCGTCGCCATCCGGGTTCGGTTCGAAGATGATCTTGACGCGCGCGAACTGACCGGTACCACCGGACTGCTTCTTGTGCGTGTAATCTTCTTCGTGCTTGCGCGTAATGCTTTCGCGGTAGGCAACCTGCGGCGCGCCGACGGTTGCTTCGACCTTGAATTCGCGACGCATACGGTCGACGAGAATGTCGAGATGCAGTTCGCCCATGCCGGCAATGATCGTCTGGCCGGATTCTTCGTCCGTCTTGACGCGGAACGAAGGATCTTCAGCAGCCAGGCGGTTGAGCGCGAGGCCCATCTTTTCCTGGTCGCCCTTGGTCTTCGGCTCGATGGCGATCTGGATGACCGGCTCGGGGAATTCCATGCGCTCAAGAATAACCTGATGCAGCGGATCGCAGAGCGTGTCGCCGGTGGTGGTTTCCTTGAGGCCGGCAAGAGCAACGATGTCGCCGGCGAAGGCTTCTTCGATGTCTTCACGGGAATTGGAGTGCATCTGCAGCATACGACCGATGCGCTCGCGCTTTTCCTTGACGGTGTTCATGACCGCCGTGCCCTTTTCGAGCTTGCCGGAATAGATACGAGCGAAGGTGAGCGAACCAACGAAGGGGTCGTTCATGATCTTGAATGCGAGCATCGAAAGCGGTTCGTCATCCGACGGATGCCGAGCAATTTCTGCTTCCGTCTTCACGTCGATGCCAGCGATCGAAGGAATATCGAGTGGCGAAGGCAAGTAATCGACAACGGCGTCGAGCAAAGGCTGAACACCCTTGTTCTTGAAGGCTGTGCCGCAGAACATCGGATGGAACTTGACGTCGATCGTGCCGCGGCGAACCAGCGCGCGGATCTGATCATTGTCAGGCATGATGCCTTCGAGATAGGCTTCCGTCGCAGCTTCATCGATATCGACGACCTGTTCGATCATCTTCTCGCGATATTCCTGCGCCTTTTCCTTCATGTCCTCAGGGATCTCGACGACATCCCACTGGGCGCCGAGCTGTTCGTCGCGCCAGATCAGGGCGTTCATCTCGATCAGGTCGATAACGCCGATGAAATCGCTTTCAGCGCCGATCGGCAGCTGCATGACGACGGCAATCGCACCCAGGCGGGTCTTGATCATCTCGACCGAACGATAGAAATCAGCGCCGGTCTTGTCCATCTTGTTGCAGAAGATCATCCGCGGAACATGGTACTTTTCAGCCTGACGCCAGACGGTTTCCGTCTGCGGCTCGACACCGGCGTTGGCATCGAGCAGCGCGATTGCGCCGTCGAGTACGCGCAGCGAACGCTCGACTTCGATGGTGAAGTCGACGTGTCCGGGGGTGTCGATGATGTTGAAGCGACGGGTCTTGCCGTCACGGCCCTTCCAGTAAGTCGTGGTTGCAGCGGACGTGATCGTGATGCCACGTTCCTGTTCCTGCTCCATCCAGTCCATCGTGGCAGCGCCGTCGTGAACTTCACCAATCTTGTGCGACTTGCCGGTGTAATAAAGAATCCGCTCGGTGGTCGTGGTCTTACCGGCGTCGATATGCGCCATGATACCGAAATTACGGTAGTCTTCGATTTTGTATGCGCGAGCCATTTTGGACTGCCTTTCGATACCGTTTTTCGATTACCAGCGATAATGCGAGAACGCACGGTTGGCATCAGCCATCTTGTGCGTGTCTTCGCGCTTCTTGACGGCGCTTCCACGATTGTTGGACGCATCGAGAAGCTCGCCGCTGAGGCGATCGACCATGGTTGTTTCATTGCGCTTGCGGGCAGCCGCGATCAACCAACGGATCGCGAGAGCCTGGCGGCGCTCGGGACGAACGTCGACCGGAACCTGATATGTGGCACCACCAACGCGGCGCGAACGAACTTCGACATGCGGAGCAATGTTGTCCAGAGCGGCGTGGAACACGATCAACGGCTCCTGCTTGGACTTGCCCTGCACGGTTTCGAATGCACCGTATACAATGTTTTCAGCCACGGACTTTTTGCCGTGAAGCATGATCGCGTTCATGAACTTCGTTACAACCAGATCACCGAACTTGGGATCCGGGTTGATTTCACGCTTCTCTGCTTTATGACGTCGGGACATATTTGTCGTCTCTCAACTTGTTACTGACGCTTCATCACGCGGAGAACCTCGCGTAGCGCCGGATTTCCGAACCGAATTACTTCGGACGCTTTGCACCGTACTTGGAACGGCGCTGCTTGCGGTTCTTGACACCCTGGGTATCGAGAACACCGCGAATGATGTGGTAACGAACGCCGGGCAAGTCCTTCACACGGCCGCCGCGGATCATCACGACAGAGTGTTCCTGAAGGTTATGGCCTTCACCCGGAATGTAACCAATGACTTCGAAGCCGTTGGTCAGGCGGATCTTTGCGACCTTACGCAGAGCCGAGTTCGGCTTCTTCGGCGTGGTCGTGTAGACGCGTGTGCAAACGCCGCGCTTCTGCGGGTTTTCCTGCAGGGCAGGAACCTTGTTGCGCTTTACCTGCGCCTGGCGAGGCTTGCGGATCAGCTGGTTTACGGTAGGCATTCAACCATCCCTTATAAAATCTTATCTCGATACCCTTTCGGGCATACCACTCGCCGTCTCCGGCAACGACACACGATCATGTCAATGCGCAAAACGTGGCCCTATCCGCTTGCACGGATGGACCACAAAAAGCAGAGGACACATAAAAAATGCGTCGTGCGTGCAGCATTCATATATTCAACGTGCGTTTAGGACCTTGTTTGAGGCGAACTCCAGAGCGTGTCGCTCCGAATAGCCTAGCCTCACATCGGACCTGATGGCGCGGGGAATACTGGGTTCGCGCCCATTCGTCAAGGCCGGTTAAGAAATAATCTTTGCCGGCTGCGGCTGAAAGCCCTGCAAACATGGCCTTTGCGATCCATTTATAGGGAAATGGTACCCACCCTTCAAGTTGGACTTGGGCATTTCGGTGAAAGCCTATAATGAATCGGTGAAACCGTGCCGCCAACGCGCGAAGGCAACCTAGAGATTCGCCAGCCGAATCGATTTCTACCGAAGGAAGACTTGATGATCGCCACGCCCGACAACGACAACAATTACGACGGCCCCATGGTCTTCATCATCATCGGCAAGGGATATGAGACGGATGGCAGCGAGGGCGTCGACCTGCATGTGATGCTGAAGGCTCCGGACGACGACACCGCGGTGCGCGAAGCACTGAATGCGCTTGCCGAAGAAGGCTTCATCGAGGCCGACCTCGACCAGATCGGCATGCTGACGGAAGTGCCCGACGAAGAACCGCATGCCTCGGCCTATCAGGGCGCACTCGAAGGCGAAGTGGCAATCATCCGCTTCCGTTGATCTGTTGGAAGGCGCCGCGACGAAAACTGCCCTCGCCTCTGCCTACATTACACCAAACGAAAAACCGCCCGGAGCGATCCGGGCGGTTTTTTACTGATACAGTCGTTCGCAGCTTATTCGGCGGCGGATGCGCTCTCGTTCATGTCCTGCAGCATCGGCGTGGCAACAGCCGAGCCGGAGCCCTTGCGGCGCTCTTCGAGGATCAGCTCGTCGCGAGCGGTCGCGATGCGGCGGATCTGCGTCATGGTACCACCGGTACCGGCCGGGATCAGGCGGCCGACGATGACGTTTTCCTTCAGACCCTGCAGGCCATCGGTCTTACCTGCGATTGCAGCTTCCGTCAGCACCTTCGTCGTTTCCTGGAAGGAGGCGGCGGAGATGAACGAAGGGGTCTGCAGCGACGCCTTGGTGATGCCGAGAAGAACCGGGTCGCCGTAGGCAGGCTTCTTGCCCTGTTCGATCAGGCTTTCGTTCAAGTCGTCGAGTTCGATCCGGTCGACACTGTCGCCGACGATGTAGTGGGTATCGCCCGCATCGGTGATTTCGACCTTCTGCAGCATCTGACGGACAATCACTTCGATGTGCTTGTCGTTGATGACAACGCCCTGCAGACGATAGACTTCCTGGATTTCGTTCACGAGATAGGAAGCCAAAGCCTCCACGCCCTTGATCGCCAGGATGTCGTGCGGTGCCGGGTTACCGTCGAGGATATAGTCACCCTTTTCGATGTAGTCGCCATCCTGAAGATGGAAGGGCTTGCCCTTCGGGATCAAGTACTCGACCGGTTCGACGCCGTCTTCCGCAGGCTCGATGATGACGCGGCGCTTGTTCTTGTAGTCGCGGCCGAGGCGGATCGTACCATCGATCTCTGCGATGATGGCATGGTCCTTCGGACGACGGGCTTCGAACAGTTCGGCAACGCGCGGCAGACCACCGGTGATGTCCTTGGTCTTGGCGCTTTCCAGCGGCGAGCGGGCAAGAACGTCACCCTGGCTGACCTTCTGGCCAGGCTCGACGGACAGGATCGCTTCGACCGACAGGAAGAACCGGGCATCGGTGCCGCGCGGCAGCTTGGCGACGTTGCCGTTGGCGTCCTTGATGACGATCGCCGGCTTCAGGTCGGTACCGCGTGGCGTCGAACGCCAATCAATGACCTGACGCTTGGTGATGCCAGTCGATTCGTCGGTCGCTTCGAGAACGGAGAGACCGTCGATGACGTCTTCGAACTGAACTGTACCAGCCAGTTCCGTCATGATCGGACGTGTATAAGGATCCCACTCGGCCAGACGCTGGCCGCGCTTCACCTTGTCGGCGTCGTCGACATAGATCTTCGAGCCGTAGGCGACGCGCTGCGAGGACCGTTCCACGCCGCGTTCGTCAAGGATCTGGATCGTCATGTTGCGGCCCATGGCGACGAGAACGCCGTCGGAGTTGCGCAGCATGTTGCGGTTCTTCAGTTGAACCGTGCCTTCGTAGGATGCCTCCAGGAACGACTGGTCGACCACGGTCGCCGTGCCGCCCAAGTGGAAGGTACGCATCGTCAGCTGGGTGCCCGGCTCACCGATCGACTGCGCTGCGATGACGCCGACAGCTTCACCAATGTTGACCGGTGTTCCGCGAGCAAGGTCGCGGCCGTAGCAGACGCCGCAGACGCCGGTCTGGATTTCGCAGGTCAGCGCCGAGCGGATGCGGATCGACTGAATGCCTGCCTTTTCGATCAACAGGACGTCCGGCTCGAGGATCATGCGGCCAGCATCGACGATGCGCTCACCCGTGACCGGATGATCGATGTCGTCCAGCGCGGTACGGCCGAGGATACGGACGCCGATGGAGGCAACGACCTGACCGGCATCGACGATGGCGGTCATGGTGAGGCCCTTGTCTGTGCCGCAATCGACATGCGTAACAATGCAATCCTGCGCGACGTCGACGAGACGGCGGGTCAGGTAACCGGAGTTCGCGGTCTTCAAAGCGGTGTCTGCGAGACCCTTGCGGGCGCCGTGCGTCGAGTTGAAGTACTCGTTCACGGTCAGGCCTTCCTTGAAGTTCGAGATGATCGGCGTCTCAATGATTTCGCCCGAAGGCTTGGCCATCAGGCCGCGCATGCCGCCCAGCTGACGCATCTGGTTCGGAGAACCGCGCGCGCCGGAATGGCTCATCATGTAGATCGAGTTCATCGGCTTTTGACGACCGGTTGCCGGATCGAATTCGACAGCCTTAATGCGGGCCATCATCTCTTCGGCGACCTTTTCAGTTGCCTTGCCCCAGGCGTCGACAACCTTGTTGTACTTCTCGCCCTGGGTGATCAGGCCGTCATTGTACTGCTGTTCGTATTCCTTCACCAGCGACTCGGTGTCGCCGACGATCTTCACCTTGGTGTCCGGAATGACCATGTCGTCCTTGCCGAACGAAATGCCGGCGCGGCAGGCATGGGCGAAACCGAGCTGCATGATACGGTCGCAGAAAATGACCGTGTCCTTCTGCCCGCAGTGACGATAGACCGTGTCGATCATCTTGGAGATGTTCTTCTTGGTCATTTCCTGGTTGCAAATGTCGAACGGCACCTTGAAATTCTTCGGCAACAGTTCACCGATGAGAAGACGGCCAGGCGTCGTCTCGTAGATCTTCGAATAGGGCTTGCCGTCCTCGTCGATGGACTTGAAGCGGCCGCGGATCTTGGAGTGCAGCGTCACGACCTTGTTTTCAAGCGCGTGATGCAGCTCGCCGAGGTCCGAGAAGGCCATGCCTTCGCCCGGCTCGTTCTGGTTCAGAATCGACAGATAGTAGAGACCGAGAACCATGTCCTGCGACGGAACGATGATCGGCGCGCCGTTTGCCGGGTGCAGGATGTTGTTGGTCGACATCATCAGGACGCGGGCTTCAAGCTGGGCTTCGAGCGACAGCGGCACGTGGACGGCCATCTGGTCACCGTCGAAGTCGGCGTTGAAGGCCGTGCAGACGAGCGGATGCAGCTGGATCGCCTTGCCTTCGACCAGCATGGGTTCGAAAGCCTGGATGCCCAGACGGTGCAGCGTCGGCGCGCGGTTCAAGAGGACCGGATGTTCGCGGATGACCTCGTCGAGGATATCCCAAACCTCGGGCTTTTCCTTCTCGACCAGCTTCTTTGCCTGCTTGACGGTGGAGGAGTAACCCTTTGCGTCGAGGCGGGCGTAGATGAACGGCTTGAAGAGCTCGAGCGCCATCTTCTTCGGCAAGCCGCACTGGTGCAGCTTCAGCTCCGGACCGGTCACGATGACCGAGCGGCCGGAATAGTCGACGCGCTTGCCGAGCAGGTTCTGGCGGAAGCGGCCCTGCTTGCCCTTGAGCATGTCGGAGAGCGACTTCAAAGGACGCTTGTTGGCACCCGTGATGACGCGACCGCGACGGCCGTTGTCAAACAGCGCATCGACGGATTCCTGCAACATGCGCTTTTCGTTGCGGATGATGATGCCAGGCGCGCGCAGTTCGATCAGCCGCTTCAGACGATTGTTGCGGTTGATGACGCGGCGATAGAGATCGTTCAGGTCGGAGGTGGCGAAACGGCCACCGTCGAGAGGCACGAGCGGGCGCAGGTCCGGCGGGATGACCGGAACGACCTTCATGATCATCCATTCCGGGCGGTTGCCGGATTCCAGGAAGTTCTCGACGATCTTCAGCCGCTTCATCAGCTTCTTCTGCTTCAGATCCGACGTCGTTTCGGCAAGATCCGTGCGCAGGTCGCCGGCGATCTTTTCGAGATTCATGCTGGCAAGCATCTCGTAGATGGCTTCGGCACCGATCATGGCGGTGAACTGGTCTTCGCCATATTCATCGACGGCGAGCATGTATTCTTCTTCGCTAAGGAGGTGATGTTCCTTAAGCGCCGTCAGGCCAGGCTCGGTGACGATGTAGTTTTCGAAGTAGAGAACGCGTTCGACATCCTTCAGCGTCATGTCGAGCAGCGTGGAGATGCGGCTCGGCAGGGACTTCAAGAACCAGATGTGTGCGACAGGAGCTGCGAGCTCGATGTGGCCCATGCGCTCACGGCGAACGCGTGAAAGCGTCACTTCGACGCCGCACTTTTCGCAGATGATACCCTTGTACTTCATGCGCTTGTACTTGCCGCACAGGCACTCGTAGTCCTTGATCGGGCCAAAGATGCGCGCGCAGAACAGACCGTCGCGTTCCGGCTTGAACGTACGGTAGTTGATGGTCTCCGGCTTCTTGATCTCTCCGTAAGACCAGGAGAGAATCTTCTCCGGCGATGCGATCGAAATCCGGATGGAATCGAAGTTCTGTGCAGGCACCTGCGGATTGAAAAGATTCATGACCTCTTGGTTCATGCCTGTCTCCTTCATGGGCGAAACGCCCTCAAAATGCGATCAGTACCGGCAAATTCCCGGGAACCGGACTGACGCCTTAAAACGACAATAACCGCAAACTGCGGCGAAATCGTCCCAGCCGGGCCGACACGCGAAAACGGGGCGCCGGCGGGAACGGTGCGTGCGCGCTGCGTTTAGACAGCGCGCACCCTAGAGGATGTTATTCAGCCGCGTCTGGAAGCTGGGTCGCCGCCTGCAGGTCGTCGAGCTTGGAGTTCTCCAGTTCGACACTGAGGCCAAGCGAGCGCATTTCCTTGACGAGAACGTTGAAGCTCTCCGGAATGCCGGCCTCGAAGGTATCGTCGCCACGGACGATGGCTTCGTAGACCTTGGTTCGGCCGGCGACGTCGTCCGACTTTACCGTCAGCATTTCCTGCAGCGTGTAAGCCGCGCCATAGGCCTCAAGCGCCCAGACTTCCATTTCGCCGAAGCGCTGGCCACCGAACTGCGCTTTACCGCCCAGCGGCTGCTGGGTAACGAGCGAGTAAGGACCGATCGAACGAGCGTGGATCTTGTCGTCGACCAAGTGGTTGAGCTTCAGCATGTAGATGTAGCCAACGGTGACCTGGCGGTCGAACTGCTCGCCGGTACGACCATCGTACAGCGTCGACTGACCGCTTTCCTTGAGGCCTGCCAATACCAGCATGGCATTGACGTCGGCTTCATGGGCGCCGTCGAAAACCGGCGTCGCAATCGAAACGCCGCGCTTCCACTGATCGGCCAGACGAACGACGGAGTCGTCGTCATAATCGCGGACTTCATCGCCCTTCGGGCCAGGTCCGACGATATCGTCGATCGTCTTGCGAAGCGGCGTGATGTTGCCGTTGACCTTGTAGGCTTCCAGAAGATCGCCGATCTGACGTCCCATGCCGGCGCAAGCCCAGCCGAGATGCGTTTCGAGGATCTGTCCGACGTTCATGCGCGAAGGCACGCCGAGCGGATTGAGCACGATGTCGACATGCGTACCGTCTTCGAGGAACGGCATGTCTTCGACCGGCACGATGCGCGATACGACGCCCTTGTTGCCATGACGGCCGGCCATCTTGTCGCCCGGCTGGATCTTGCGCTTCACAGCGACGAAGACCTTGACCATCTTCATGACGCCCGGAGGCATTTCATCGCCGCGCTGGACCTTTTCGACCTTGTCCATGAAGCGCTGTTCAAGGCGCGACTTGGATTCGTCGTACTGGCCGCGAAGTGCTTCGAGTTCGCCCTGGACACGTTCGTCCTCGACAGCAAACATCCACCACTGCGAACGCGGATATTCTGACACGACCGAGTTCGAAAGCTCGCCGCCTTTCTTGAAGCCCTTCGGCCCCGCGATGGAAGCCTGGCCGCGAAGCATCTCGATCAGGCGACCGTAGACGTTTCGGTCGAGGATCGCCTGCTCGTCGTCGCGGTCCTTGGCGAGACGCTCGATTTCCTCACGCTCGATTGCCATGGCGCGTTCGTCCTTCTCAACGCCGTGGCGATTGAAGACGCGAACTTCGACGACCGTCCCGTAGGTGCCGGGCGGCATGCGCATGGACGTGTCGCGGACGTCGGAGGCCTTTTCACCGAAGATGGCGCGCAGAAGCTTTTCTTCCGGCGTCATCGGGCTTTCGCCCTTCGGCGTGATCTTGCCGACGAGGATGTCGCCCGGCTGTACTTCGGCGCCGATGTAGACGATGCCGGCTTCGTCGAGGTTCTTCAGCGCTTCTTCCGAAACGTTCGGAATGTCACGCGTGATTTCTTCCGGACCAAGCTTGGTGTCGCGAGCCATCACTTCGAATTCCTCGATGTGGATGGAGGTGAACACGTCGTCGGCAACGATACGCTCGGAGAGCAGGATCGAGTCTTCGTAGTTGTAGCCATTCCACGGCATGAACGCGACGAGCACGTTGCGACCGAGCGCCAGATCGCCGAGGTCCGTCGATGGACCGTCTGCGAGGATGTCGCCCTTGTTGACCACGTCACCGACGGTGACCAGCGGGCGCTGGTTGACACAGGTGTTCTGGTTCGAACGCTGGAACTTCATCAGGCGGTAGATATCGACACCGGACTTCGACGGATCGAGGTCCTCGGTGGCGCGGATAACGATACGCGTCGCATCGACCTGGTCGACCACGCCGCCACGACGGGCGCCGATGGCAGCGCCGGAATCGCGGGCAACGACCGGTTCCATGCCGGTGCCGACGAACGGAGCTTCCGCACGCAGCAAAGGCACGGCCTGACGCTGCATGTTCGAGCCCATCAGAGCACGGTTGGCGTCGTCGTTTTCCAGGAACGGAATGAGCGCGGCTGCGACCGAGACCAGCTGCTTCGGCGAGACGTCCATCAGATTGATGTTGTCGCGCGGAGCGAGCATGACTTCGCCGGCATGACGGCAGACGACGAACTCTTCCGAGAACGAACCATCAGGGTTCATTTCAGCATTTGCCTGAGCAACGTAGTACTTCGCCTCTTCCATTGCGGAGAGGTAGAGCACTTCAAAGGTGACCTTGCCGTCGATGATCTTGCGGTAAGGGCTTTCGATGAAGCCGTACTTGTTGACGCGGGCAAAGGTCGCCAGCGAATTGATCAGACCGATATTCGGGCCTTCCGGCGTTTCGATCGGGCAAATACGACCATAGTGGGTCGGATGCACGTCGCGGACTTCGAAGCCAGCGCGCTCGCGCGTCAGACCACCAGGTCCAAGTGCCGAAAGACGACGCTTATGCGTGATTTCCGAGAGCGGGTTCACCTGGTCCATGAACTGCGACAGCTGCGACGAGCCGAAGAATTCGCGGACGGCGGCGGCTGCCGGCTTGGCGTTGATCAGATCCTGCGGCATGACCGTGTCGATCTCGATCGAGGACATGCGTTCCTTGATCGCCCGTTCCATGCGCAGCAAGCCGAGGCGATACTGATTTTCCATCAGCTCGCCAACCGAGCGAACGCGGCGGTTGCCGAGGTTGTCGATATCGTCGATCTCGCCCTTGCCATCGCGCAGTTCGACCAGCATCTTGACCACGGCCAGGATGTCGTCCTTGCGCAGGATGCGAACCGTGTCTTCGACGTCGAGATCAAGGCGCATGTTCATCTTGACGCGGCCGACGGCCGACAGGTCATAGCGCTCACTGTCGAAGAACAGCGAATTGAACATGGCTTCGGCCGATTCCATTGTCGGCGGCTCGCCCGGACGCATGACGCGATAGATATCGAACAGTGCGTCCTGACGGTTCTGGTTCTTGTCGGCAGACAGCGTGTTGCGGATATAGGCGCCGACATTGATGTGGTCGATGCCGAGAACCGGGATTTCATCGAAGCCGGAGGCAAGGATCAGTGCCAAGGACTTTTCGTCGATTTCGTCGCCAGCTTCGAGATAGATCTCGCCGGTTGCGAAGTTGACGATGTCTTCGGCGAGATAGTTGCCGTAGATGTCTTCGTCGCTGGCCTTCAGAGCCTTGAGGCCCTTGTCCTGCAGCGTGCGAAGCAGGCGCGGGGTCAGCTTCTTGCCGCCTTCGACAACGACTTCGCCGGTATCGGCGTCGACCATGTCAGTGATGGTCTTTGCGCCCTTCAAGGTTTCAGCCTTGAACGGAATCCGCCAGCCGTCGCCCGAACGGACGTAGTTCGACTTGGTGTAGAAGGTCGAAAGGATTTCTTCCCCGTCCATGCCGAGCGCCATCAGCAGTGACGTGACAGGAATCTTGCGGCGACGGTCGATACGCGCATAGACGATGTCTTTGGCGTCGAACTCGATGTCGAGCCACGAGCCACGGTACGGGATGACGCGGGCGGCGAACAAAAGCTTGCCGGACGAGTGGCTCTTGCCCTTGTCGTGGTCGAAGAACACGCCCGGCGAACGGTGCATCTGCGAGACGATGACGCGCTCGGTGCCGTTGACAATGAACGTGCCGTTGTTGGTCATGAGCGGCATGTCGCCCATGTAGACGCTCTGTTCCTTGATGTCCTTGATGGACTTCGCGCCCGTATCCTCGTCGATATCGAACACGATGAGGCGCAGCGTCACCTTGAGCGGCGCTGCGTAGGTCAGGTCGCGCTGGCGGCATTCGTCGACGTCGAATTTCGGCGGCTCGAATTCATAGGAAACAAATTCCAGCATCGAAGCGCCGGAGAAATCTGTGATCGGGAATACCGACTTGAAAACGGACTGGAGGCCCTCTTCAGGACGTCCACCTTCTGGCTCTTTAACCATCAGGAACTGGTCGTAGGATGCCTTTTGAACCTCGATGAGGTTCGGCATTTCTGCGACTTCGGGAATTTTACCAAAAAACTTGCGTACGCGCCTACGACCGTTGAACGTAAGGGTCTGAGCCATCGTCGCTCCTTCAAAATCTTGCATCCGGGCCTGCAACGGACGGGTTTCGCTGGCCAGGCGATCCCGTCAATCAATGGGTCAATCAATCTCGTCCAATTCCCAAAACGCCAGCGCGGATTGCTGTGCTGTTCCAGGTTCGAGACCATCCTCTTGAAGAACCCATTACCCAAAAGCCATTTTCCCGGCTTTTGGGTAATTTGTTCAGAAAAACGGCAAATGGGAGGCGGCAAAAAAGCCACCCCCCAAAAGCAGTTTGATGCTTACTTGACGTCGGCCTTGGCGCCAGCGTCTTCAAGCTTCTTCTTGATGTCAGCAGCTTCAGCCTTGGAAACGCCTTCCTTGACTGCCTTCGGAGCAGCTTCGACCAGATCCTTGGCTTCCTTGAGGCCCAGGCCGGTGATGGCGCGGACTTCCTTGATGACGTTGATCTTGTTGGCGCCGACATCCGAAAGGATGACGTCGAACTCGGTCTTTTCTTCTTCAACGACAGCAGCAGCGGCACCGCCGCCGGCAGCAGCAACTGCTACCGGAGCAGCAGCGGAAACGCCCCACTTTTCTTCGAGAAGCTTAGACAGTTCTGCGGCTTCGAGAACGGTCAGGGAGGACAGGTCGTCAACGATCTTTGCGAGATCAGTCATGTTTTTAGTTCCTTTTGTTCGGTTCGAACTGGTTGATTATGAACAGCGAAAAACCGCCTTACGCGGCTTCGTCCTTCTTGGCGTAGGCCGCGAACACGCGAGCAAGCTGACTTGCCGGTGCTGCAACAACCCCTGCGATACGGGTAGCTGGTGTCTGGATCATCGCCAGCAGCTTCGAACGCAGTTCGTCAAGCGAAGGCAGGGTCGCAAGCGACCGAACAGCTTCGGCATTGAGCGTGGTTGTGCCCATGGCGCCGCCCAGTACAATGATCTTGTCATTGGTCTTGGCGAAATCCACGAGAACCTTTGGAGCCGTTACGGGATCAGTGCTGTATGCGATCAGCGTCTGTCCCTTGAAGAGATCAGACATCCCTTCCGATTCCGTGCCCTGAAGAGCAATTTTGGCCAGGCGGTTCTTCGCGACTTTGACGGTGCCGCCAGCAGCGCGCATCTTCGAACGGAAGTCGTTCATCTGTGCGACTGTGACACCAGCATAGTGGGCCACGACAACTGAGCCCGAAGCCTTGAAGACTTCGTTCAGTTCCGTGACGAA
This sequence comes from Rhizobium sp. 2YAF20, assembly GCF_052114685.1. Lineage (NCBI taxonomy): Bacteria > Pseudomonadati > Pseudomonadota > Alphaproteobacteria > Hyphomicrobiales > Rhizobiaceae > Rhizobium > Rhizobium sp. 2YAF20. The sequence goes on from NZ_JBFRFF010000065.1 coordinate 14,020, forward strand.
TTCGCGTTTTTCCGCTCTTTCCACTGCTTTTCTCCAGTAGGCAAGACCGTGAAGAACGGCCCTGCCGGGTTGCCTTTTGCCTCCTGGGATCAGTAGAGATCCCAAGCGACGCTTGAGGATCCTGTCCCCTCGCGCTCGAGCCCGAAGGCTGCAAGGCACAAGGCATCCAAGGCTCGAACCGAGTTCATCGAAGTGCAAACTTCTTCAAAATTCGGGTCTTACCCGTCTCATGCAGGCATCAGTGATTAAGGGATAACCACCTGCAATCTCGGACAGGAATTCCGGATTTCTCCGGAAATCCCAGCCTCCCTAGAGAGGCCGGGAATTCGTGACGACCGGGCTAAAAGCCCCGCCGATGATTATGCCGCTGCCGTGACCGACGAAACGTCGATGCGAACGCCCGGACCCATGGTCGAGGAGATCGCTACGCGCTTGACGTAGTTGCCCTTGGCGCCAGCAGGCTTTGCCTTGATGACGGCGTCGGCGAAGGCACGGATGTTTTCTTCCAGAGCCTTGGCGTCGAACGAGGCCTTGCCGATACCGGCATGAACGATGCCAGCCTTCTCGACGCGGAACTCGACAGCGCCGCCCTTGGATGCCTTGACGGCACCGGCAACGTCCATGGTGACCGTTCCGACCTTCGGGTTCGGCATCATGCCGCGCGGTCCGAGAACCTTGCCGAGACGGCCGACGAGCGGCATCATGTCAGGAGTGGCGATGCAACGATCGAAGTCGATCTTGCCGCCCTGGACGATTTCGACCAGGTCTTCGGCGCCAACGACGTCAGCACCTGCAGCGCGGGCTTCATCAGCCTTGGCGCCACGTGCGAAAACGGCAACGCGAACGTCACGGCCGGTACCGTTCGGCAGGTTGACTACGCCACGGACCATCTGGTCTGCATGGCGCGGGTCGACGCCGAGGTTCATCGACACTTCGACGGTTTCGTCGAACTTGGCGATAGCCCGTTCCTTGACCATGCCGATGGCGAGCGGAAGTGCGTAGAGCTTGGTAGCGTCTACGCCTTCGCGGATCTTCTGAATACGCTTAGCAACCATCGTCTTAACCCACCACTTCCAGGCCCATGGAGCGGGCAGAGCCCTCGACCATTGCCATTGCGCCTTCGACGTCGGCTGCATTCAGGTCCTTCATCTTGGCCTGAGCAATCGTGCGAACCTGATCGATGGTGATCGAGCCGGCCTTGGTCTTGCCAGGCAGCTTCGAACCAGCCGTGATCTTGGCTTCCTTCTTCAGGAAGTAGCTGACCGGCGGCTGCTTCATGATAAAGGTGAAGGACTTGTCCTGGTAATAGGTGATGACGACCGGAATCGGCATGCCCTTTTCCATTTCCTGCGTGGCGGCATTAAACGCCTTGCAGAATTCCATGATGTTAACGCCACGCTGACCAAGCGCCGGGCCGATTGGCGGGGACGGGTTTGCCGATCCTGCCTTGACCTGAAGCTTGAGCTGGCCTGCAACTTTCTTAGCCATATCTCTCTGCCTTTCACTGCTGACCGGTTACCCGGTCGTTGATGCCGGATTTCTCCGGCGGCTGCGGTTGCGTGGTGCGGCTCGGGGTCCGGCTAAGGCCCCTTCCCTCCCACGCGCTGTCGCGACCCTAAGGTCGCAACTTCAATCAGACCTTCTCGACCTGACTGTATTCAAGCTCGACCGGCGTAGCGCGGCCGAAAATCGATACTTCCACCTTGAGGCGGGAGCGTTCTTCGTCGACATCCTGAACGGTGCCGTTGAAGGAGGCGAACGGACCATCGGAAACGCGGACCTGCTCGCCGATCTCGAAGGATATGGACGCCTTCGGCCGCTCGACACCTTCCTGAACCTGACCAAGGATGCGATCAGCTTCACTGTCCGGGATCGGAACGGGCTTGTTGTCTGAGCCGAGGAATCCTGTGACCTTCGGCGTATTCTTGATCAGGTGGTAGGCTTCATCCGTCAGATTGGCACGTACCATGACGTAGCCCGGGAAGAACTTGCGCTCACTATCGACCTTGCGGCCGCGGCGCACTTCAACCACCTTCTCGGTCGGCACCAGTATCTTCTCGAAGAGGTGAGAAAGACCCTTCTGCCTTGCCTTCTCCTCGATGGATTCGGCAACCTTCTTTTCAAAATTAGAATAAGCGTGGACGATGTACCAACGTGCCGCCATCTTCATCTCCACCCAATATCAGTTGCCGGCATGCAGCACGTAGCCGAGGATCCAACCGATAAGCTGGTCCGCGGCAAAGAAAAACACCGATGCAAACACCACCATGACAAGAACCATGATTGTCGAAATCATCGTCTCGCGGCGCGATGGCCAAGTGACTTTTGCCGTCTCGGAGCGGACCTGCTGCAGAAACGTAAACGGATTCGATTTGGATGCCATTGACTGCCCACGCAATTACGGCGCGTAAAGCTGAACAAGTCAGCCCCACGCACCGCGTGTCTGTTGAACCCTACATAAACATCGATTCCCAATTTAACAAGAGGGAATCGAGGCTCCGCGAAATTCGCCACTCTCGTGACTGGTCTTCGATCCCATGAAGCAGCGATAGAGCCGCGCTAGACAGACCGAAGAAAAATGGCAGGGGCAGCAGGGCTCGAACCTACGACCTGCGGTTTTGGAGACCGCCGCTCTACCAGCTGAGCTATACCCCCACACGCTGCGACTTCAAGCACCTGGCGCATTTTCGCCGAGCACCCTATGGACGCATGGCGCTCCTTTAAGACGGGACGCCATGAATGGCAAGTGTGTTTTTCGATTTTTCCGATGCGCCTCCGCCGCCCGCTAGACCTTCACGTATTTTCGCCAGTCGTGCTCTTGCTTAAAGCCGAGCACGTCGCGGATCTTGGCGTTGGAAAGCAAGCCTTCGTACTCGCCGATCTCGCGGGTGAAGGGCACATTGGGGAAAAAGCGCTTCGCCAATTCGCGAACCGGGGTGTTGGCCGACACCGTATCGTTGGCGGCGTTGAATATCTGAAAGCCGAGCCCATCCTTCTCGATGCAGCGGTGAACGATCTGTCCGAGGTCGCGTGCGTCGATGTAGCTCCAGGCGATGCGCTTGCGCATTTCCGGCTTGGCGAAGAATTCGGGAAACGTCTCATATTCGTGCGGTTCGATGACGTTGCCGATCCTGAGCGCATAGATGTCGAAGCCCGAGCGTTCGGCAAAGGCGCGCGCCGTCTTCTCGTTGACGACCTTGGACAGACCGTAGCTGTCCATCGGATCGACGTCATAGTTCTCATCGAGTGGAAACTGGTGGAAGTCGCGATGGCCCTCGGCAAAGCAGATGCCATAGGTCGTCTCGCTCGAGGCGACGATAATCTTGCGAATGCCGAGCTTCACCGCTGCCTCGATGACATTATAGGTACCCATCGTATTGATGCGGAACGTCTCATTGTCGGGCTTGATCAAAATGCGCGGGATCGCCGCAAAATGGACGACGGCGTCGAAGGGCTGGACGCCGTCCCCCTTGTCGAGATCCGGGAAATCCCGATGCATCGACAGTGCATTGAACACCTGTCCCTGATCGGTGACATCCGCGATAAGATTGGTGACGCCGGGGCTGTCGAGCGGCACGAGATCGACATTGTGCACTTCGTAACCGGCATTGATGAGCCACGGCACGGCATGCCGCCCCGCCTTGCCCGTGCCGCCGGTGAACAGAATGCGCTTTGCCATCGAAGATCCTCCCGTTAAAAGCGAGGGATAGATAAACCCCTTGCTGTCATTCGCAAGGGCGCGATGTGGACAGGCGGTTGTGATCAGGAAGATGTGAATGAGAGCGAGTGGGTCCCAGGCCCAACCTCTCGAATTTCCTTTTGATTTCATCCATTTTCAGGAGACCCGTATTTCATGATTTATTTGGTTCGCCACGGTCAGACCGAGTTCAATGCGAGCAGTCGCTGGCAGGGGCAGGTTGACTCGCCGCTGACGGAACTGGGTAGAGCGCAGGCCCGGCGCGTTGGCAGGTCGCTTCGCAGGCTCGTCGACCCGGCTGAGGTCACACTATTTTCCAGTCCTCTTGGCCGCGCCCATGCGACAGCGAGCATTATCTCTGAGGAGCTCGGCGTCTCCGGCGACATCATCCTGGATGCGCGATTGATGGAAGTCGGAATGGGCTCCTGGGATGGCCTAACCGACTACGAAATAGAAATGGAATGGCCCAAGGCGCGCGATGGTCTCGGACGTTACGAATGGTTTTTTCATTCGCCGGATGGCGAGAGCTACGACGGGATGGAAACGCGGCTCACGGGTGCGCTGGACGAAATCTCGAACGATCCGGCGGCGATGAAAATCATCGTTTCGCATGGCGTTGCCGGTGGGATGATCCGCAGGTTGTTTGCCGGCCTCGACAGACAAGCCGGACTGTCGCTCGACGTGCCTCAGGATGCGATTTTCCGCCTGGAAAACGGTACCGTCACCCACCTCGAATGCGAGGCCTAGTTCCCAGCTGAAACCCTTCCAAGTTCAAGAACGGACAAAGGAAAAAGGTCCCGCTGTTGCCAGCGGGACCTTCTAAATCGGTAAAAGCCGATACTTACTCGACGATCGACGCTACGATGCCGGCGCCAACGGTGCGGCCGCCTTCGCGGATGGCGAAGCGCAGCTTTTCTTCCATGGCGATCGGCACGATCAGTTCAACGGCAACGGTGACGTTGTCGCCCGGCATGACCATTTCCGTGCCTTCAGGCAAGGAGACGATGCCGGTCACGTCGGTCGTGCGGAAGTAGAACTGCGGACGATAGTTGGTGAAGAACGGCGTATGACGACCGCCTTC
>NZ_JBFRFF010000066.1:0-18574 GCF_052114685.1 Rhizobium sp. 2YAF20
CGATCGCCAATGATGGAAGGCTGAATTGGCAGGCGTCCACCGGCTATGGCAAGCGCGCCCTGATCGAGACCGCCATCGGGCGCTACAAGGGGCTGATCGGACGTCGCCTGCGAGCTCGCTCCTTTTCGGCTCAGCAGACGGAGGTCGCCATCGGCTGCGCCGTTCTCAACCGCATGACGGCGTGCGCACGCCCGGAGTCCGTTCGCTGCCCGGCAAGGCCGACATAGCAGGCGGCATCAAAGAGCTGATTGTGCCTAATGCCCCATTTGTGCACCAACGCCGATCTGCATGGCCTTTTCGGCCAGGCCTTCTTTCAGCCCCTCGACGCTCTCGCCATTTCGAGGCTGGGTGCGCGCCGGGATTTGGAGGGGTGATTGAGCGATGCCATGACGGGATCCTTTTGAAGCGAAGGACAAGCGAAGCTCTGGGTACCGGTTGTTCGTCCGGATCAGCCGCTTGGGTGCGGTCAAAATGACAGGCGCGTTAGCGGCCCGGCCAAGGTCAGGGCGGTGTAGCAAGAGCGAGGAAGGCGTGCGTCAGCGCGGACCGACTTGAGGGTCCGCGCCTGATGCCGGCGCGCCTTTCGATGACGCGCTGATCCTGGCGCAACCCGGCGCGATAGCGGCCCTTCATCGAGTCGCGCCCATGGCAGACCCCAGCAAAGCCGAGGTGCCGTGCCGGGCGAATGGCTGTATCAGCGGCCGCATCTAGCCATCACCGCCGGGCAAGCCTCGCCGCCGACAATGACTTCGACCGTCTTGAAGCCAAATATGGCGGAAACCGCTCGTAATGGCGGTGACGTTCGAGCCGGCCGCCGCGAAAGACCTCGAAGATATGGCCGACTACATCTACCCCGAAAATCCGGAGGCCGCTTTTCGGTTCGTGACGGAATTACACACTCGATGCAGCCGGCCTGCGGACACTCGACGCGGTGTTGTAGCCAGTGTTCTCTGACGATTGACAGTTCAAGGCAAGCGGGACCCGTTGCTGTCATAGGGCCATTTCCACTTGCTGATTTCCGGCATGTCCTCGCCGTATTGGCGGACATAGTGGTGATGTTCCTCAAGCTTGTTACGAAAAAGGCCAATCACATCGGCCGCCTTTTCCTTGAGCCCCGGCACGCGCGTGATTGCCTCAATGGCAAGATGGTAGCGGTCGAGTTCATTGAGAACGGTCATGTCAAACGGCGTCGTTGTCGTGCCTTCCTCGATAAAGCCGCGGACGTGGATATTGCCGTGGTTGTTGCGCCTATAGGTGAGGCGGTGGATCAGGTAAGGATAACCGTGATAGGCGAAGATCACAGGTCGGTCCGATGTGAACAGCCCATCAAACACCTCATCGGTGAGGCCGTGCGGGTGTTGTTCCTTGGATTGAAGGGCCATCAAGTCGACGACATTGACCAGGCGGATCGACAGCTCGGGAATATTCTGACGGAGGAGATCGACCGCGGCGAGCGTCTCCATCGTCGGCACGTCGCCCGCGCAGGCCATAACCACGTCGGGCTCGACCGCGCTCTGTTCGTTGCCAGCCCACTCCCAGATGCCAATCCCAGCCTGGCAATGCTTGATGGCCTCGGCCATCGGCAGCCACTGCAGCTCCGGCTGTTTGCCGGCGACGATGACGTTGATGCGGTCATAGGTGGCCAGGCAATGATTACCGATCCAAAGCAAGGTGTTTGCGTCAGGCGGCAGGTAGATGCGCACCGCATCTGCCTTTTTGTTGGCAACGACGTCGATGAACCCCGGATCTTGGTGACTGAAACCGTTGTGGTCCTGCCGCCAGACATGCGAGGTCAACAGGTAGTTCAGTGACGAAACCGGCTTCCGCCACGACAATTCGCGCGACACCTTCAGCCATTTGGTGTGCTGGTTGAACATCGAATCGATGATGTGGATGAAGGCCTCGTAGCAGGAAAACAGGCCATGGCGGCCGGTTAGCAGATAGCCCTCAAGCCAGCCTTGGCAGAGATGTTCGCTGAGCACCTCCATCACCCTGCCGTCGCGGCTCAGATGCTCGTCATAGGGCTCTATTTCCTCCATCCAGACACGGTCGGTCACTTCGAAGACGCTGCCGAGGCGGTTGGACTCCGTCTCGTCGGGTCCGAAGATGCGGAAATTGGCGCTGTCGGCGTTGAGAGACAGGGTGTCACGCAAATAATGGCCGAGAACTTCCGTCGATTGCGCCAGTGTTCTGCCGCGTTCGGGGATCGCTACGGCATAGTCGTGGATGTCCGGCACGACGAGTTCACGGCGCAGCAGACCGCCATTGGCATGGGGATTGGCGCCCATACGTCGTTCGCCCTTCGGCGCCAGCGCACGCAAGTCGTCCTTCAATCGTCCATCGGCGTCGAATAGATCCTGCGGATCGTAACTTCCCATCCAGTCTTCAAGGATCTTGCGATGTCCGGCATCCTCCCGGCAATTGGAAACGGGCACCTGATGGGCGCGCCAGAAGCCTTCTACCTTTTTGCCGTCGACTTCCTTTGGTCCGGTCCAGCCTTTCGGGCTCCTGAGCACGATCATCGGCCAACGGGGGCAGATATTCCCGGGTACACCCGTGCGGGCCTCCCGTTGAATGGCGCGGATGCGATCGAAGACCAGTTCGAAGGTGACCGCCATCGCCTGGTGCATCTGGTGTGGGTCCGACCCTTCGACGAAGAAGGGTTCATAGCCATAGCCGATGAAGAGATGGCGCAGATCTTCGTCGCTGCTGCGGCCAAGAATAGTCGGATTGGCGATCTTATAGCCATTGAGATGCAGGATCGGCAGCACCGCCCCGTCCCGGGTAGGGTTGAGGAATTTGTTGGATTGCCAACTCGCGGCCAGTGCACCGGTCTCGGCTTCACCGTCGCCAACGACGCAGGCGGCGATCAGATCGGGATTGTCGAATACGGCGCCATAGGCGTGAACAAGGGCATAGCCGAGTTCGCCGCCCTCATGGATCGAACCAGGTGTTTCCGGTGCTGCGTGGCTTGGAATTCCACCCGGGAAGGAAAACTGACGGAAGAGTTTGCGCATGCCGTCTGCATCCGCAGAAATATCCGGATAGATCTCACTGTAGCTGCCCTCGAGATAGGTGTTGGCAACCATGCCTGGACCGCCGTGCCCGGGCCCGCAAATATAGATGATATCGAGATCGCGTTGGCGGATGATGCGGTTGAGGTGGGCATAGAGGAAGTTGAGCCCTGGCGTCGTTCCCCAATGGCCAAGCAGCCGCGGCTTGATATGCTCTGCCTGCAAGGGTTCGCGCAGCAGCGGATTATCGAGAAGATAGATCTGGCCGACCGACAGGTAATTGGCAGCGCGCCAATAGCGGTCGATAAGGTCGAGTTCGGCAATGTCGAGTGGTACTGTCTTGTCAGATTTCCGGTCACGGTTTTCCATCGGACTATTCCCCATCGGGTCGGTGGTTGATTGCATCTGACCTTTGGGCCAAACGCGGTGAGCAATCAGTGGGCGCGAAATTTATTCCCGCGGCAGGGCCGACATGGCTTCATCGGCGATCACCTGCTCCTCGTCGGTTGGAATGACGAAGGCTGCGATGGCACTTGCCGATGTGCTGATGACAGGCGCATTGGCGGCATTCGCACTGCCGTCGATGGAAAGGCCGAGCCATTGCAGGCGGTTGCAGATGGCGGCGCGTATGTCCGGCTGGTGCTCGCCTATCCCAGCGGTGAAGACGACGGCGGCAAGGCCGCCGAGCGTCATCGTCATGCGGCCGATCTCGCCGGCAATGCGCAAAACGAAAAGGTCGACCGCCTCTCGCGCTTCCGGTCGTTGGCTCATCAGCAGATCGCGGGTATCGGCGCTGATGCCAGAAACACCAAGCAGACCGGAGCGGTGGTAGAGCATATCCTCCACGCTTTGCAGCGTTGTGCCTTTCGCTCCTAGAAGATACAGCAGCACGCCAGGATCAAGAGTGCCGCAGCGTGTCGCCATGGGAATGCCGTCGAGCGTCGAAAACCCCATGCTGCAGTCGCGGCTGATGCCGCCRTCCAATGCGCACAGGCTGGCGCCGCTGCCGAGATGGGCGACAATGGTTTTGCCGGCCGCAGCCTGCGGTGCGCGACGGCGCAGTTCGCCGGCAATGAAGGCATAGGAAAGGCCGTGAAAACCGTAACGTTTGACCCCCTGGTCGTGCAGGGCGCGCGGAAGGGCGAAGCGACGAACGAGGTCGCTTTGGGCAGCATGAAAAGCGGTATCGAATGAGGCCGTTTGAACAAGCGTCGGCTTCAAATGTCTGACGGCGCGGATCAGGCGCAGGGCTTGTGGCTGGTGCAACGGCGCCAGCGCCGTCAGCGCATCGATGTCGCCAATCGTGGCGTCGTCGAGGGAAACGGGGCCGGCGAACCGATCGCCGCCATGCACGACGCGATGGCCGACGGCATGCACCCTATCCATATTGAAATGTGCTCCAAGGACTTCGAATGTTTCGCAGATGACATCGCGCAAATCCTCGTTGGCTTCTGCCTTTAAAGGAACGTCGAAGACGGCGGGTCCTTCCGTCAGCYGGAAGCTGAGGGGGCGGCGGCGGAAATCGATCAGTCCCGTGCCGACGCGGCGGGCTTTGTCTCCATCGATCTCGAACAGGCCTATCTTGACCGTCGAGGATCCCGCATTGAACGTTAAAAGTAGGTCAATATGCGTCATGTCCAATCTCTCGCGACGATGTTGTCCAGTGGTCGTGACGCACTGCCTGGCTACAGTCTCCCTAAGGACGTGCAACTGACTTTATGCAGCTGCAGGCGAACTGATGATGACGGGAAGGCGAAACAACCGGCGTGCATACCAACCGCAATTGTGGACACAACGCCCGACATCGCCGCCCGGTTCAGCCTTGCCTAAAAAATTGCGTGACGCAGAACAAACCCTTGATCATGTAGCCCCCACGCGAAGAACCGTGTGGGGGCGATGCGACCGACGCCACTACGTGCGCTTTTGGTCCTCGTTCTTTGTCACATCATCGTCCACCAATTCGTACCACATGGCGTTGAGCACTGCGAAGGCGGCGGCCAGTGATAGGCCGAGGATCCAGGCGAAATACCACATTATCTCTTTCCTTTCCTGATTTCAGTAGGCGTGTCCGCCCTTTTCGTTGACGCTGGCCTCGTCGACCTTGCCCCAGAGCACGCGGTAGACCCAGCTCGTGTAGGCGATGATCAACGGCAGGAAGATCACCACCACCACCAGCATGATGAACAGCGTCGTGTGGCTGGACGACGCGTCCCAGACTGTCAGGCTCGAACGCGGATCGAGCGACGATGGCAGGATGAAGGGGAACATCGAAACGCCGACGGTCGAGATGATACCGAAGATCGATATCTTGCTGAGGAGCAGCGTGGTGATTTCCAGCTTTGCCCGCATGGCGACGAAAGCCGTGGCCGCGCCGACGAAGCCGAGGATCGGGGCAATCAACATCCAGGAATGCGCGGCATAGTTCGTAAACCAGGCGCCGGCAACCCTGTCGACGGTCTTTAGCAACGGGTTGGAAGGCCCGATCGTGCTAATGTCGCCGGTGATGCGATAGCCGTCGACACCGAGCCACAGGAAGATGCCGCCTAGAGCGAAGAGGACAATGACGGCGAGCGCTGCGATGCTGCCATAGCTGCGGGCTCGCTCCGCAACCTGACCGGACGCTTTCAACTGCAGCCAGGCTGCGCCGTGCATCGAGAGCATGGCGACCGAGAGCAGACCGCAAAGCAGGGCATATGGATTGAGCAATCCGAAGAAGGATCCTTCATAGAAGATGCGCATGTCGTCGGCGAAGCGAAAAGGCACGCCTTGAAGGACATTGCCGACCGCCACCCCGAATATCAGCGACGGCACGAAGCCTCCGACGAACAGCGCCCAGTCCCATCCGGCCTTCCAGCGGGCGCTATCACGCTTGGAGCGGTATTTAAAACCCACCGGTCGCAGGATGAGTGCAAAGAGGATCGCGAACATGGCGAGGTAGAAGCCCGAAAAGGAGACTGCGTAAAGCGGCGGCCAGGCTGCGAAGATTGCGCCGCCGGCCGTGATCAGCCAAACCTGATTGCCTTCCCAGACCGGGCCGATCGTATTGATGGCGACGCGTCGCTCGGTATCGGTTTTCGCGACGAAGGGGAGCAGCGTGCCAACCCCGAGATCGAAGCCGTCCATGACCGCAAAGCCGATCAGCAATACCCCAAGCAGCAGCCACCAGATCACGCGCAGCGTTTGATAGTCGATGAGTTCGTGAAGGATCATGATGTTCTACTCCGCTGAGATGAGAGTTTGAGAAATGAGCCCGGCCTCCGGCTCGTCGTCCGGCTCCGGCCCTTTACGAATGCCCTTCACCATCAGGCTCATCTCGATGACGATCAGAACGGTATAGAGCGATGCAAAGCCGATAATGGTGAGCAAAACGGTGCCCGCCCCGAGGCTGGAAACAGCAGCAGCGGTCGGCAGGACGCCTTCTATGACCCAGGGCTGGCGCCCGAATTCTGCGACGATCCAACCGAACTCGATCGCAACCCACGGCAGCGGGATGGCCAGTACCGCGATACGAAGCAGCAGTGGATAGCGATCAAGGCGTCGGCGCGCCGAAAGCCAGAAGAAGGTGACCATAAGCGCGATAAAGAACATGCCCAGGCCGACCATGACCCGGAACGACCAGAAGAGCGTCGGCACGTTCGGGACGGTATCGCGAGCCGCCTGGTCGATCTGGGCATCCGTCGCCTGCCGCGGATCGTCGACGTAGCGCTTGAGCAGAAGCGCATAGCCGAGCTCATGACCTAGATCCTCGAAGGACGAGCGCACGTCCTGCGCCACCGCTTCCTGCGTCGGGGCGCTGCGAATCTTGATGAGCGCGTCATAAGCCTTGATGCCATCACGGATCCGGATCTTCGCCTGGTCCTCAAGTTGCTGAATGCCGGGGATTTCGGTTGTCAGCGACCGGGTACCGATCAGGCCCATCACCCAGGGTATGTGGACGGCATAGTGCGTCTCGCGCGATTGCTGGTCCGGGAAGCCGAAGGCGGTGAAAGCGGCAGGGGCCGGCTCGGTTTCCCACATGGCTTCGATCGCGGCCAGCTTCATCTTCTGGTGCTCGGTCGACAGGTAGCCGCTTTCGTCGCCAAGGACGACGACCGAAAGCGCAGATGCAAGGCCAAAGGAGGCGGCAACCGTCATGGAGCGCTTGGCAATCTCGATATGTCGCCCCTTCAAGAGATACCAGGCTGAGACGCCGAGGACGAAGATCGACGCACAGACGTAGCCGGCCGAGACGGTATGGACGAACTTTGCCTGCGCCACCGGGTTGAAGACGACGTCAAAGAAGCTGGTCACTTCCATGCGCATCGTCTGGGGGTTGAGCGCCGATCCAACGGGGTTCTGCATCCAGCCATTGGCAATCAAGATCCACAGGGCCGAGAAATTCGAACCGAGCGCGACTGCCCAGGTGGCGCTTAAATGGCCGACCTTGGAGAGTTTTTCCCAGCCAAAGAAGAACAGCCCGACGAAGGTCGCCTCTAAAAAGAAGGCCATCAGGCCTTCGATCGCGAGCGGGGCTCCAAAGATATCGCCGACATAATAGCTGTAATAGCTCCAGTTCATGCCGAACTGAAACTCCATGACCAGGCCGGTGGCGACCCCGAGCACGAAGTTGATCCCGAACAGGGTGCCCCAGAATTTCGTCATCTGGCGCCAGACCTGCCGACCGGTCATGACGTAGGTGGTCTCCATAATGGCGAGCAGTACGGAAAGACCAAGTGTCAGCGGCACGAACAAGAAATGATAGAGAGCAGTCATTGCGAATTGCAGGCGCGAAAGCGCCACGATGTCGAGTTCCATAAATTTTCTCCCACTGTCCCAGGGGTCGATGATTGTCCGCACCGCCATTTGGGGTGGTGCGGATAGAATGATTTGTAGGCCTGCACCTCAGTCCGGCCGTAGTCCGCCCAGAAGCATGTCGAATTCCACGTCGCCGCGCCGCGCCATTTGGACGATCCGGCCTTGGGAGAGAACGGCTATTCGATCTGCGATCGCCGCCTCGCGCCGGATATGCGTAGCGATGACAAGCGAGTGGTCTTGCGCAAGAGCAGTGAGGCGTTGCATGACATCGCGCGCCGTATCGCCGTCGAGACCCTCGGTCGGCTCGTCTAGCAGCCAGAGCGACGCATCCCGAAGCAGCAACCTGGCCAGGGCCAATCGCCGCATTTGACCACCGGAAAGACCGAGCCCGCCTTCGCCAAGGCGCGTATCGAGCCCCTTTGGCAGTGCCCGTGTCTCCGTAATCAGACCCGCGGATGCCAGCACGTCGCACAGTACCTCGTCGCTCGCGGCCGCATCGGCAAGGCGCAGATTGTCGCTCAACCTGTCCTGGAAAATTTCGGTCCTCTGGGTCAGCAACGTCGAGGGCCGGAGCTCGACCACGCCTTTTTCAGCAGCGATTTCGCCGGCGAGCAAAGAGAGAAGCGTCGACTTCCCGGACCCGCTTGCGCCGATCAGGGCAAGACGCTCTCCGGACATGAGCGAAAGACAGATGTCATGAAGGGCGAAACGGGCGGCACCTTCATGCCGGACCACGACGTTGCCAAGGTGGATCGCGAAGCCTTCCGATGCCTTGCGAACAGACACTCTCGGCGACTGCGGGGCAAGCCGAGGTCCGATGCGCCGGCTGGCCAACGCGGTGCGACCGAGTTCGAGGGCCCCGCGACGAAGCGCTGCGAAGGGTTCCGTCGCGGCAAAGGTGATCAGCAATCCGAGCGCGGCGGCCGGCGCACCGATAGTCCCGGCCTTGGCGAGTGCAGCGACGGTCACAAGTGTGCCGGTCAATAGGGCGGTCGAAACGAGACCGAAGCTAAAGATGACGGTACTTTCGATGCGGTTCAGCCGGTCATCGGCCTCGGCCAGGCGCAGATCGGCCCTGGCGACGGCCGCGCGCTGCGCCTGCAGCCGCCCCGCCATGACAAGTTCGGTCTGCCCGGCGACGAGATCGATGGCACGTGATCGCAGCGCCTCAATCGCATGCGCCCGGCGGCGGGCCGGCTTGATCGCCAACCTGCCTCCAAACAGCGGGATGCCGAGGCCGGTCGCAACGAGCCACAGCCCGACGAGCGCACCGAACAGCGGATGCATCAGCCCAAGCACGACGCCTGTCGCCAGAGCGGAGAGAACGGCGACCGCGACAGGAATGAGCACACGCAGATAGAGAGAATCGAGCACGTCGATATCTGCCGTCAGCCGAAACAACAGCTTGGCGGGTCGGCGTATGAGCGCGGTCGCCGCGGCCGGCTCTGCCCAACCGCGAAAAAGCCTTTCGCGAAGGGCGGCAAGGACGCCGAGGGTGGCGTCATGCGTCGTCAACCGCTCGCCATAACGCGCGGCCGTTCGGACGATCGCCAACAGCCTGATGCCGGCCGACGGTGCAAAGACGTCGAAGGTAATCGCTGCTGCCGCTGACAACCCGGCGAGTGACGTCGCCGTAATGAACCAGCCGGAAAGTCCGAGAAGCCCCATCCCCGCCAGAACGGTTGCAGCGGAGAGTACGCCGCCCAGCAACAGCGATCGGCGGCGCTCCGCCGTGAAAAGTCTAATGACGGGGCCAAGCGAGCGGAAGGTCGACATCATTCCGTCACCTCCTGTACGCAGGCGCCGAGATGGATGATGCGATCCATTTTCGCCGCCAGCACCGGGTCATGCGTGGCAATGACGAGGGTCTTCCCACGGGCAAGAACCATGAGGCTACGGGTGATATCGTTTGCCGTCTCGGTATCGAGATGCGCGGTTGGCTCGTCTGCAAGAATAATGTCGGCCCGGCCATCAACAGCGGCGCGCGCCAGCACCAGCCGCACGGCTTCGCCGCCCGAAAGGCCCAACGCGCCTTCGCCGATCGGCGCCGTCCCGTGCATTTCGAAGACGGGCTGCAAATGTAAATCCCGGATAGCGGATCGGATCGCGTTTGCCCCGATCTCCCGCCGACCGAGTGAGATGTTGCTGGACATCGTGCCGGCAAAGACATGCGGACGCTGCCCGATCCAGGCAATACGGCGGCGCAGCGCTGCCGAGGAGCGATCCGACAGCAATTCGCCGCCGATACGGATCGCGCCGTTCTCGTACGGCGCCAGCCCCGCGATCAACGACAACAATGTTGTCTTGCCGCAGCCACTTGGACCAAGCAGAGCGACACGCTCGCCCGCCGCGATCGTCAGGCTCAGGCCGTCGAAAACAGGCTTGAGCTTAAAGGCATGGCGGAAAGACAAGTGATCGATGCCGATATCCGGCGAGCTGGCACGATCGGCGGATA
Organism: Rhizobium sp. 2YAF20; assembly: GCF_052114685.1. Taxonomy (NCBI): domain Bacteria; kingdom Pseudomonadati; phylum Pseudomonadota; class Alphaproteobacteria; order Hyphomicrobiales; family Rhizobiaceae; genus Rhizobium; species Rhizobium sp. 2YAF20. The sequence goes on from NZ_JBFRFF010000066.1 coordinate 10,264, forward strand.
TATCAACCTTATCAGTTCGCCAGCCGGGCAAGGCCAGACAGTTGTTTGATAGTGCGTCGAGCGCATCGATCGCCGCTTCGCCCGAGGCGCGGTCATGCCAAACCGATGAGAGTTCCCGCAGCGGCTCAAAAAAGGCCGGCGCCACGAGCAGGATAAACAGGCCCTGCGTCAGCGTCAGCTTACCGTTCCAGGTGCCGATATCGATCGAACCGAGCAAGCTGAAGCCAATATATACGGCGGTTGCGGCAACTCCGAGGGCCGCGAAAAACTCCAGTACCGCAGAAGACAGAAATGCGATCCTGAGCACCGCCATGGTGCGCACGCGCAGAGATTCCGCATCGGCACGCAACCTTTGCGCCGTGATATCCACCGCACCCAACGCGCGGATCGTCGCAAGACCGCGCAGGCGATCCAGCAGGAAGGCGTTGAGACCGCCGGATTCTGCCAGCATCTCCTCGCTGGCTGCCTTGGCGCGCCAGCCGATCAATGCCATGAAAATCGGGATAAGCGGGGCCGCAAGCATCAGGATGACGGCCGCGACCCAGGAGATGGGAAACACGCAGATAAACATGACAAGCGGCACTGCGCTTGCCTTCAGCCGCGCCGGCAGGAAGCGGGCCAAATAGGGCACGATGGTCTCCGCCTGTTCCGCGATCAGGCTGGCGGCAAGCCCCGACGCGGGTCGCTCCGCATCCAGAGGCGAGCGGGCGGCAAGGGCTGCGGTGGCAATATCGCGGCGCCGGCTGAGCTCCGCTCTTGCCGCACGGAAAGCCATTCGCCCGCCGACAGCGTCCAGTGCTGCGCGCAGGATCCCCAAAATGAGGACGAAGGCAGCCGGCAAGACGATTGCCCCAAGCCTGCTGCCATCCGTGATCAGGCCGACGCCAAAGGCGAGCAGCGCGGCCTGACCGATCCATATGAGCGCCGCCACAGTCTGCACCACCGCGGCTCGGCGCAGACCGTCCGGTTGGGCGCGGCGAACCTTCCGGTGATCGAGCCATGTGGGCTCCGCGGCGACCTGCAGAGCCTTTGCCCGCGCATTGTCCGGCTCGATATCGGCTTCAAGAAAAGCACTGGTCATGGCCCTTACCTTTCGCCGGTCGGATTTGGACTTGGCCGGCGACGGCCAAGAGAGACCACGCGGTCCTTCGCCTCGAGCAATCGGGTCACCTTGGCACCGAGCGCCAGCAGCGTTGCCAACCGCTCGGTTTCAAGCTGCCGGACGTCGTCGTACCAATTTGTTAGTTGTTCGATCAGACCATGCATCTCGGTCATGCGCGCCTGCGCATAGCGTTCTTCTTCGCTAGCCGGCTGTTGCATCAAGATCTCGCGAAGAACGGACAGCGTCGGGTCGACTTCGCGCTTCTTTCGCTCCTCGGCCAGCGTCCGAAGGATCTGCCAGACATCGTCCGGCGTGGTGAAGAAGTCGCGACGATCACCCGGCTTGTGCTTGAGAAGGACCAGATTCCAAGCCTGTAATTCGCGCAGGCTCATCGACACGTTCGAGCGCGAGACGCCAACGGCATCGACAATGTCTTCGGCGCAGAGCGGCGTCGGAGAGACATAAAGCAGAGCATAAATCTGTCCGACGGTGCGGTTGATCCCCCAGCGTGAGCCCATCTCGCCGAAGTGAAGAACAAAGGATTGGACGAGAGGCGGGAGGTTCATGGCGACTTCCGATGTTACAGTAATTTCAGTAATTTCTGAAATCAATATATTCCCCAAGGCTTGTTTTGCAATCCTCGCCCTGCATATGCGTCAATCTGAGCCAGTCATTTCTCCGCGGAGGTTTGACTGCGGGTTTGGTCGATTCTGCTTGGCCCGGTAGCACTTGCCGCCTCTATAGACGGCGACAGGGCAAAGGAACTTGATCTAAGTCAATCGATGCCGAAAGTGCGCTCGTCTTCGCTTGGACGAGAAGCTTGTTGTCCGTGACGCCTGGCGATCATCGAGATTGCGTCCGCGCCATGCTTGCATCCCAGTTGGCAGATATCTCCAATTCGGACCTTTTTGGCTGCCGCCCATGACTTCGCGGCGCGCCTGTTCAACTGGGTTCGAAATTATCTGGGCGTTCTGACAGGCTCTTAACAGCTTGCCAGGCTTAACAGGATGCCACCTCCCGACGCTTCTAGCGACCAAAAGGACATTGCTTCATGCCCCCCCTTGTAACACTTGCCACGTCGACATTCTCCACAAACCCTTCCATCAGGCGCACTGAACGTTTTTTCGGCCGAGTGTCCAGCCTAGCGACTAGCTGCGAAATCGGCGGTTGCTAGAATGGATCAGGCACCCAATAGTCCAAAGGCCGGGTTGCCCTTCAAAACCGTAACCCCAATGGTGCGTGTCTGGGATCCCGTCGTGCGATTATTCCACTGGACGGTCGCAATCGCTTGTGTCCTCAATCTGTTTATTCTGGAAGAGGGCGAATATTGGCATCGGATGACCGGCTACACCGTTGCTATCGCATTGTGCATTCGCATCGTCTGGGGATTTGCGGGCACCCACTATGCTCGCTTTTCCCAGTTCTTTCCGACAAGAGCCAAGGTTGCCGCGCAGTTGAGAGACATTTCACGGGGCACCGAACGGCGAATGCTTGGACACACTCCGCTTGCTTCGATCATGATGCTGACATTGATGGCATTGCTGATCGGTACCTGTTTGACAGGTTGGATGACAACGTTAGATGCATTCTTTGGCGATAAATGGCTGAAGCAGTTGCATGGGTTAATGGCCAACATCATCATGATCCTGGCCTTTGCTCACGCTGGGGCGGCGCTGATCGAAAGCTGGCGGCACAAAGAAAACCTGGTCTGGGCAATGGTGACGGGACGAAAACGCCGATGAGGCTGCTTTTGGTGGAGGATAGCGCCAGACTACGCGACCTGGTCTCGGAGACGATCCACGAAGCCGGATGGCGCATCGATGCGCTGCCCACGGCCGGTGACGGCCGAATTGCGTTGCAATCGGTGGAATATGATCTCGTCATGCTGGATCTCGGTCTGCCGGACGAGGACGGACTGGATTTCCTGCGCGACATGCGCAAGGCGGGCCTGACGATACCCATCCTCATCTTGACAGCGCGAAGTGCCATCGACGAGCGAATAGCCGGCCTCGATGCCGGAGCTGACGACTATCTCACCAAGCCGTTCAACAATGGCGAACTGCTGGCTCGCATTCGCGCCCTGCTGCGACGGGCGCCAATTGCTACAATGCCGATATTGGGATTTGGCAGTTTGACCTTCGATGTAGCAAAGACAGCCTTAACTTGCGGGGCAAAGGAAATTGCCCTTACTCCAATGGAAAATTCGTTGATGCAATTGCTGATGCGCAATGCAGGCAAGGTGGTCCCAAAGCGACGAATCGAAAGCGTATTGTCGGAATTTGGAGGCGAGCGCACAACGAATGCCATCGAGCTCGCCGTTTCCAGGCTCAGAAAGAAGCTAGACGGCCTTCCAACCGATGTCGCCGTCGAGACAGTGCGCGGCGTTGGTTATCTTCTGCGAGAGACTTCCTCGTGAGCATCAGGGCGCGCTCATTGGGCGAAATCCTGGCCGGTCGCATCGCCTTTTTTGCGGTGCTCGCCATGCTTGCCCAGGTCGCCATCGTTTTTGCGAACTACTATTGGAATGATGGTGAACTGTCGCGCTTGCTTATCGAGCGGGAGACCGAGCAGTTGGCTGGCGGGATCTCCGGGCCAAGCGAGCAACCATTCTTTGCTCTTCCAGCTGATCTGAAAGGCCGCTATGGCTCAGCAAATAGCGGTTATTTCGCGCGTATACGAACCACGTCGGGCCAGGTCCTGTTTTCGACCTGCAATGAACAATGTGCTACGCATTTCATGCCGCTCGATTTGAAGCCGCCGAGCTTCTGGATCCGGACGATCCGGCCTGGCAAGCCGCTGACGTTGGCCGGCGGGCGCGCATTCACAGTCGCCGATGATACCGTGCTGGTGGAGGTCGCAATCATCGGAGACCCGCAAGATGCGATTTCAGGCGTCCTTTGGCACGAGGTGTTGGATCATATGATCGTGCCGATGGGCATCATTCTCGTGCTAGTGTTTGGAGCGACGCTTGTTTCCGTTCGCACCGCGCTGCGACCGGTTCGGGCAGCAGCCCTTGCCGCGGATGCGCTCGATCCAATGGACTCCCGATCGCATCTCAATATTGAAGGGATGCCTCTTGAGGTTGCAAGGCTCGCAGATGCCGTTAATCGCGCTTTCACACGCGTCGGCGATCTCATGAAAGCTCAAAAGATACTGACGTCCGGCATCGCCCATGAGGTTCGCACGCCGTTGGCAGCCGTGAAGCTGGAGCTGGAGCGCATCGATCATCCGCGTGCCCGCAAGGCGGAAGCCGATCTCGACGAGCTGGTCAATTTTGTCGAGCAGCTCACGTCACTGGCAAGATTGGATACTTTCGACCATAGCCTTTTCCAACCAGTCAGCTTGTCGGCGATCGGTGAAGATGTGGTGCAGGCGATGGCTCCTTGGGTCTACCAGAACGGTCACAGCCTGGCACTCGAGAAAATGGGCGACCGACAGGTACTGGCGCTTGAGAGCCTATTGCGGGATGCAGTACGCAACCTCGTGGAAAATGCTGTCAAACACACGCCGGCAGGTAGCGCCATCGTTGTTTCGGTCGATAATTCGACGATCGCGGTCCGCGACCAGGCAGCGATAGCAAAGGTTTATGATGTCGCCACCACGGCCTTCAAAAGCGCCGGCGGCCTCGGCATTGGCCTTGAGATCGTCCGGCGTATTGCAGCGCTTCACGGGGCGCAATTCGAGATGGTTCGGGACAACAGCGGCACGCTGGCGAGACTTGTCTTTGACGCGCGGCGCGGCGGATAAGCGCGGCGGAAAGGATATTCAAGCGCGGGCTCAGGCTCCATACCTCCAAAGCTGACCCGCCGAGCCAACCTGTCAAAAGCCTGTCATCAATCGAAGAAAGGCAATCGCATGCAAGCCGCAATATGGATTTCGCCACAATCGGTGCGCCAATCTGCTCTGACAATCGCCACCGATCTCCGGGAGATCTTTGTAGCCTCGCTCCAGACAAACGGAACTCTCTAGAAAACGACAGAAATGAGCAGAACATCATGAAGAAAATCTCGCCATCCACATTCAGCACGTCTCGATTTCTCGGTGTTGGTCTGACGTTAGTCTTGCTGAGTGCACCTGCCATTGCCGCCTCGCTCAAAAGCATCATGAGCAGTATGGGTGACAATACCTCCGCGGCAAAAGCGGTGCTGGTCAATTTTGATGGCCCAACCGCGGTGCAAATTCTGCATCGCTACTCCGACGATGCTCGGCGCGCCGACGCCGCATTTGCCAGCAGCAGCAGTGCCAAGGGAAAGGATCTGCATGCTCGCTTCAGCAAGTTGGCGGCGATGGCGGATCAGGCGAGCCAAAAGGCGCCTGACGCCGCCTCCTTCCATCAGACGATGGGCGCCATCGTCGCTGAATGCAAATCCTGCCATTCGGTCTACAACTAGATGCACTTGGCGTGGCCGCTGGTTCATCCAATGATCCACAGTGCATGCAACGCCTGTGCGGTTCACTGCTCCTTCCAGGTGTCACGGTCACGGTGATGCAGCCTGCCTGACGCGGTCCGGCCGTCGCCGTGTATGTGCCCCACACACCGGCGACGGCCGTCTCCAGCGCTCTCACTAGACGTAATCTACGCCGGATAGGCCCACATATTCTGTTATGAAACCCTTAGCTTTGGCCGCTTTCAAGAAGCGGTTGGCCTCGAAGAGATTTATGGCGACCGATGTTTCCGTTCCAGTTCGCAGCGCCTCATTCACCCCTGCGCAAATCCAATCATATCCCCTCAGCGTCAAGCTGGAGATTTCCCACAGGCCATTGTCGCCCTTGGTCAATCGGAAGTCGGCGTGCTGCGGATGTGAAGCGTCCAAGCCTGCCGCTGCCAAAAGCGCTTCTTCGGTTCGTGTGAAATCCTTGTTCAAGGCGTTCATTGCGGTCCTCCGCGTTTTGCTATGAACCGATGATGGCGTTGTCAAACGAAGCCGCATTGATGCAGATCAATCCCGGAATGATCGCACCGGAAAAGATCAGAGGAATGCTCCGGCTCAATGTGGGTGCTGCCTCGATCGTCAGTCCAGCAATTCGCGAAGCCTGATCACAAGCTCCCGTGCCGTGTATGGCCTTTTTAGCCAGATTTCGTTTTCGGAAAGTCGATCGCCCGCGACTTGCGGCGAAGCATAGCCGGAGGTGAAGAGCACGCGGATGTCTGGCTTCAAGCGCGCGAGCTTATCGCCCGCCGGCCCGCCTGGATGACCATATCCGTGATTAGCAATGCGATATCAAGGTTCTGGCCGAACAATATCAGCGCCTCTGTGCCGTTGGAGGCTTCCAAGACCCGATAGCGCGCATCTCTCAGCCTGGCGACTGCGACGCGCCTTACCCGCAGATCGTCCTCGACGACAAGGAGATTGGCCGTAGACATCAAGTTCGCCGCCTAGCACCATGCGCCTCTCTTAGTCAGCTACTAATCCGTTTTGGTTTTGGGGTATGCATGCTTAATGTCATCGAGACCGTCCGCTTGAGCTTGAGCATCCTTCAGCAAATCTTCGGCGTAGCTTTGCGCGTCGATTATATCCCGAAAATTAAGCCCCGATTTTCGGCAATTAATTTCGATGTCTCGCAGCATTTCTGCAATTAGGTCTGCCTTTTCCTTTCCATCGTGGAGACGAAGCAACCTTGACACAGAACTCAAAGCTACGAGTTCAAGAACAAGAAGCCGACCTTCAATTTCTCCAATCGTTGGCGCGGTTGCGCTGCTCTTGTCACTTGAATTTTGACCCTTGATTTTTGGCATGGCGAAAATCCTTATGATGAGACGAAGATAGACTTTTGGCCCTCTTCGCGCCTTGAAATTCCTCATCCGCTAGCTCTGAGTGGCGCGCCCACTTACATCGACCATATCGAGCGCAAAGAAAATGTGCGCTTTCGAGGTTGCATCCGCTAATCTGGAAGGCGGCTTCAACGCGCCGGGCTCCCACCAGTCGATGTGTCGCGCCAGCAGAGACCAGGCCCGATGCTTCTCTTCGCGGCACTCATCGGCATCCAGATCAACGAATTTCGCGTCGATAATTACGCTTTTCCAAGAGTGCTTGCTTTTAAGCTTGTCAATTTGGACGCAAACATTGGGGTTGCCTCTCATTATATCCAGCTTCTTACCCGGCAATGTAAAGGCATATAGCCTATCACTTGCGTAAGCATATTGAACAGGGACGACATATGGGATGTTCCCCTCCGCGCAGGCCAACCTCGCCAGCCATTGTTTCCTAACGAGGTCAATACAATCGTGGTAAGGCATTTCTTGAATGTTCATAACTGCTCCTCACAGGCATAGCGGATCTTCCATCAACAACGCGACAAAGTCGCCAGCTCTATCCCTACCGACGACCGAAGCTCGTATAGAGATAGCAGGGGGTGCCACTGCTAATGATCACGTAAGCGACGCACTACCGTTTTGGATCTCCCTGCCTTTTAGGCGCCGCGCTCCCCGCCCGCTCCAGCGCTTCTTCAAACAACCCGTGCGCATACTCCGACGCAGCCGCAATATCAGCTTCAGGCAGGCTTGCCTGTTCACATTTCCTTTCGATTGCGCGCCGGAGTGCTGCTATGAGTTCGGTCTGACCCTCAGCGTCGCAGCGCCTTAACAGCCTCGCTAGAGCAGTAGTCGCGATAGATCGAAGAACGAAGACTCTACCTCCAGTTTCACCCAAAGATGGCACCGCGCTACCGGCCGAGCCACCTAAGTTATCGCGCTTTGCTCTAAGCATAGTATCGCTCCTGAATACGCATGCGGTATCGAACAATCCTACGATAGTTCTGCCATTGCTTAGTGCATTGAGGCAAATCAATATGAGCAGCCAAAAAGATTCAGCTTGACAGCGGTGGCGCTGGGTCTCCCATTGCAGACGGTGCGTTGGAGTTGGAGCTATAGCCATCAACAATCCGACGCGGCGGTTTCAGTTCACAGTTTCTCGCTTCGTATTCAGCGCTGCTCCCTAAGGCACATCGCCACCATCCCACAAATTCCGCGTTCCTGAGATGTAACAAGCCTTCACTGCGGGCCACTGGACAATATGACGATGACACCCTTTCAGAGCCAGACCACCAACATCCTCGTGGTCGACGACGATCCGCGCATCCGGCAGATGCTGACACGCTACTTCGAGGACGAAGGATATGGCGTCACCGCGGTGGCGGATGGTGCCTCGATGCGCGCGGTGCTACCGCGGATTTCGTTCGACGCCATATTCCTCGATCTCGTCCTGCCCG
>NZ_JBFRFF010000067.1:0-17970 GCF_052114685.1 Rhizobium sp. 2YAF20
TATGGGCATGTMTGGGCATGGGCGTCGAACTGACCGTCCAGCTCTTTTCGCCACTTCGGGTCATCAAGCAAGACGCTGAGGTCGCGAGCACGCTCCCAAAGGCAGAGGAAGCCTTCCGCCCGGTAGGGCTCAGTTCCGGTATTGCCATGATGATTGACCGCGAGCGCGACAAAGCCTCGTTGTGCCAGGCGGTGACCGAGCCAATCGAGACCGCCCGCCACGCCCCCCGTTCCGTGTGACATCAATACCAACGGATATGGTTTCGCTGTCGGCAGCAGCTTCGCATTGCGGGCGACCGGCCGTTTTTGGAACCACGACGTCTCGGTGACCCGCTGCACCGTTGCGTTTTCGACCGCAGGATACCACGCAGACCGTTTGAGTGGGCGCGGGCCGTCGGCGTCCCAATTCGACCGGCTTTCGTCGAACGACAGCCCTTCTTTAAAACCGACTTGCATCTCCACCCTCCTGCCGCGAACATGCGCGTCCCGGCGCACGCAGATTGTCGTAAATTTGAACCAGCGTCACGCCACCGTTGCAATTTGAGGGCGAGGCCATACTTTTTAGTTGGGATCGATCTATTTCGGCGCTGCTGATGTCGCTGCTTGAAGGATCATGGTGGCTTAGAAGGGGTACGATGGTGCCGTTCAAAACAACAATAGCTTTGGTTGCAGCTAGCGTGGTTCTCAGCCTAAATATTGGAATTGCTCTGGCGGGTGAACAAGTCCGGTTTTCAAGTGAGACAGCCAAGCTAAGTCCGTTTCGCGAGAGATTGGCCAAGCAACAGGGCGAGGCTCTCCCACAGGCCCAAGGCATGCCACTGATCGGTTATTTGAGCCGTCCACAGGGCAACGGGCCATTTCCTGCCCTTGTTGTCTTGCATGGATGCGGGGGCTTGGGATCAAGGCTCAAGAATGATGTTGCCGAACAGTGGGTGGCTCGGGGTTATGTCGTCCTTGTTGTCGATAGCTATGCTACCCGGAATATAAAAACAACATGTCGAAACACTCGAAGCGATGGCGCATTTACGAGCACAGACCGCGTTTACGACGCTTACGGGGCGCTCGACCTTTTGTCGACTTATCCTTTCGTTGACGCCCAGCGTGTCGCTCTGATGGGTTTTTCCGCTGGCGGCGTCTCGGCCTTGGAGGCGACCATGGTCGAAGGCGATGAGCAACTCACGGCTCGCAAATTCAAAGCTGCAGTTGCCTACTATCCAACGTGTTCACCAAGCGACGGAGACGCGACCGTGCCGACGCTCATCACGGTCGGAGAACTGGACGACTGGGGGCCGCCAGCGCTATGTCGCCAGAGGCTCGCCCATTTGAGCGGCAAGGCCCCGGAGATACAGCTCGACGTCTATCCTGGTGCCTATCATGACTTCGACGTTCCTACCGCGAAAGCAGGGACCGTCTATTTTGGTCATCGTCTCGAATACAGCGCTGCCGCAACGGCACAATCTACAAAAGATGTCGAAGCCTTCCTTCGGAAACAGCTTGGAAACTAATTACACAGCGAAGCAGCTGATGACTGCATTGGGCCGACTGCGGAAGAAAGACGGCCTCCGCATCGCGCCGATTACGGTCATTGCACAACCACATATTCTTCGATGTCGCAAATCCCGGATGCAAAACCGGCGCTCTAATCGCGGCTGTTGCGAAAAGGTGGTGCTGAAGAATGTTTGATGGGGTGAAACGCAAATGTTGGGGCTAAAACACAACGCAAATTTTCTCGTTGAATACGACCCTGCTTGGGAGCTTGAATTTGCGCATGAAAAGCGGCGGCTCTCAAATGTAGTGGAGCCAGTTGCCCGTGGCATCGAGCATTATGGTTCAACTGCTGTAAAGGGCATGAAGGCCAAACCGATACTGGACATACTTATCGGCGTCATACCGCTTGAAGATTGGGAAAAATGCCATGACCCGCTATTGCGCCTTGGATACGACTACGCCGCAAATGCTGGCGTGCCAGGGCACCATATTTTTGGCAGGGGGAGGGATAAATCGGAACGCACGCACCTAGTGCACGTGGTGGAGTACATGGGACTGTCGTGGTGCTCAAATCTGGCTTTTAGGGATGCGCTTCGGCGGGATTCATTTCTTCGGGAGGCCTATACAGCAGAGAAGCAACGGGCAATCGCTCGCGGTCCCACGAGCCGCGCTGAGTATAATGAACTCAAGCGAGCTTTCATCGATACGGTCAAAGCAAGCCTATAGGAATTCCCGTGATGTCGCGAAAATCCTACAGACTGTCTGAAAATTCATGAAGTAAGGCTGACGGCTGCGCGGCGACGCTTTGGAGATGTCTTAGTGTGAAGTCATTGACGCCGACGCAGCGGGCGGTGATCATCGTCAGATCGCACTAGGATTCGCCGAGATGGGTTCTGAACAGGGCAACGCAATTGCACCGAATGGTTCCGGCCCACGGCCCAAGCTCCACGATTGGATAATCGAGCAGCGTGAGTATGAACGACAGGAGCAGAGACGTGGGCGACGACATGCACATGAATCTGTCGATCCGCACCGCACGGCCCTGATCGTGATCGATATGGTCCCGTTTTTCGTCGAGGAAAGCGCTTACTGCAGAGGGATACTGCCCAACATCATTCGGCTCGCAGACGCTCTTCGCACCGCTGGTGGCACGGTGGCGTGGGTTGTTCCCGGCTCCGATCAACCTCATCCGGACCTCACACGGGAATTCTTCGGCGAAGAGGTCGCGGAGATGTTCAGGACGTCGGGTGGAGCTGGCCGGGTATCGCAGAGAGTGTGGCCTGGCCTTTCTCCGGAAGCGGAAGACCTGTATTTCGAGAAGTCCGCCTATAGCGCGTTTTTCCCCGGCTCTTCAGACTTACCATCAGCTCTTCGCGCTCGCGGTATCGGCACCGTTTTCATCACTGGAACGCTGACGAACATCTGCTGCGAGTCTTCCGCCCGAGATGCCTATGCCAGTGGCTTCCGGGTAATTTTCATAGCTGATGGGACGGCTGCCAGGCGCGATCAGGACCACAACGCGGCACTCCATAATATCTATCGGAGCTTTGGCGATGTGCGACCGGCAGATGAAGCCATCGCCCTCCTGTCCGCCTAAACAAGGTATAGAGTAACCATTCGAAGCGGGTTCGGAGAGATCAATGGAGAATACCCGAGAGAAGGTGGCCGCCGTTACAGCCAAGCTCCGACGCTCAGGTATTATCTGCGATCTTTTTGGCGGTTGGGCAGAGGAAGTTCTAGGTCTCCGCGAGCCATCTGCGCATAGCGATATCGATATGGTTTATCGCAGCGAGACCTTCAAGGAATTTGATGCCAAGCTTCAAGACGTTCCCGAGTTCGAAGAGGTGCCACTGAAGCGCTTCCGGCATAAGCGGGCATTTCGTTATTATGGCACGCTGTGCGAGATAACTTTGGTGCAAGTGCGAAAGCAGCCCTTAACGCTTTTCTGGGGCGACGTTCCTTTCCTGTGGGAGAATCCGCTTCTGCATGGAACCTTAGTGGAGGTTGGCAGGGAGCCGACTTCAATCGTATCTGCCAGTAATCTTAAACGACACCGCAATCTACATAAGGAGACGCAGCCGCATCGCTGGCGTGATCCACAAGCGTTAGAACCTTACGACTGACCGCGTAGGCCGAAAGATGGGTGCCGCTTGTCTGGAAAGAATCTGGAACTACTACTACTACTACTACTACTCCATGCGCTGCCCTTGGATGGATCGATGTGGGCCGCCCAGCTCGACCTCCTGCCAGGCGCAACATATGCGCCGACGCTTTATGGTTTCGGTGATCGCGTGGAGGATTGGGCGGCCGAGGCATTAAAGCTCCCCAGAGGCAACCAAGTCATCGTCGTAGGCTGCTCAGTTGGTGGCTCATGTGCTTTGGAGGTTGCCGCGCTTGCCCCGGAGCGGGTTGCGGGATTAGTCCTTATTGGGACAAAGGCAGCGCGACGGTCAGACCCGGCATTTCACGCAACGGCCGTCAAAGCTCTTCGGGAGCAAGGGCTAGAGTCTGCCTGGCGGGAATGGTGGGAGCCCGCATTTTCGACAGCAGCTTCACCCGCGATCATCGCTAGAGCGAGGCGCATCCTTATGCGCCAGCCGCTTGAAGATGTGGTGCTTGGTGTCGAGGCATTCCACACCCGCCAAAGCAGAGATGATGTCCTTTCCACATTTTCGGGCCCAGTGCACATGGTCACGGGCGCAGACGACGTCCTACCCGGACTGGCGACCAGTTCCAAGCAAGCCGATATGGCCCCAAATGGTTGCCTGCATGTCATCCCCGAATGCGGACACTACGTGCCGATGGAACGACCGGAGGCCCTCAATTCGACTATCCGTCAATTGATAGATCAGATAGCGACCTGAACGAGTTGCTTGGCGCGTGCTCGTGCGCTTGCTTCAATGTGGTTCACTCGGCCGAGGTAGGTCTCGGCGCGAGCTATCGGGTCATGAAGATACTGATCTGGCCCGAACATCTTGTTGTCATTGAGATCGCGTCTATCGAGCAGATTAAAGCTGACATGTTCGAGGCGGCAATTCCATCCTTGCGGAGAACGGGTCGCCCAACCATTCGTGTGGTAGGTCAGCAGCCGGTTCCGCAGCGAATAGCCATGGTGGTCGAACGCGATTACGCCGTCGGTCACGAAGATATGGTTTCCCGCAAAGCCTTCGCCGGGGATGATGCGCTCGGCATAAAATCCGGCGAGGGGCGATTCCTTCAAAAACACTCCAGCGAGAATGGCACACGCGCCATTTCCGAAGAAGATTCGGTCTGGCAGTGCCCAGCGCCGAACAGGGTCCTTCTTTATGCCAGGCTTCAATGTGTACATGGCCGATGTCCCCAGTGAACTAGCAGTAGCCGAGTATCGGAAGGGTGGATTTCGGCGACGCGACCATGAAGTTGGCCGTATTGTAGCAGTGACGGCAAACTGCATCCGTATCCGTGGAGTAGGTTGGCTTCACCAGCTTTCCGGTATCGCGTTTAAGAGCCTCGACAATCTGAACGGACGCCTCAGTATACGTTAGAGGATCAATCTCCCGGCGCTGATCCCGCCAGGCTTTTTCGACGAGTTTCATATCAACGACCTGTATCGCGCGTGCGTGATCGTCAGCACATTTATGCAGGACGGTGTCGCCCCTGCTAAAACACATCATTTCCGAAGCAATGCGACACGCGAGGTCTTCGACAGCTACCACCTTGATCGGCAGGTTGCCGATCAGTGCGGGTCTGGTCCGCTCTAACGTATCACCGCAAGCGCTGAACACGTCGACGCGCACACGCTGGTTTGGTTCCACAAGCTGAATGGCGAGCTTCCCGAGTGGACGATGCGGATGTGCATGACTAATCATGAATACGGAGGCGAGGGCAGGCGGGAGTGCGTCGAACCCTGAGACGACAACATCGATGTCATTGAAAGCCCGCTGACGGCCAAGGCCAGAACCAAGCGCCGGTTCCAATGCCATCCCGCCTGTGACAGCGTAATCTAGCCCGCAGGCGTCCAATTTCTGGAGCACATTAGAGACCCGTTCAGCATCAGCCGCTTCGAGAAACGGATCAAGTCGGAGGTGCATTGGCATTTTCGAGGCACTCCGCTTGTGGAACAGGCCCAAACTAGGTTGTTTCTCCATAGGATACAGGCTCAATGCAGCAGTATTGAATAACGGAATTGCAATCTCGCAGCCCACCGAAATTGCCGCTGCTGTCTCATTTTCTTTCCAAGCCGAGGGCGTCGACGATGACTGCCCAAGCGGATCGACCAAGTCTCGCGTCTGCTTCATCGCTGCCGCCATGCGCATGCAGTTTAGACCTTGGCGTTGTCTCACCTGGAAGTAAAAGCCGATGCCCAGCATCCGCGTCATAGACCAATTCGGCGTCTCTCCCGAACATCTGCCGCTGCTGAAGAATGGAACGCGCAAATGCCTCCGACTGCCAGAGCGCATCGCTCCCGCCAGCGATGAGAACGATTTTGGCGGCTATTTGCTCCACCGGGATGGTGGCCGCTGGAATGGAAGAGGCAAATCGCGTCAGGCAGTGCTCGAACAGGCCGCGATAGGAAACAAGGCCGTCCTTGCACTCCTTAACCCAGGAAGGATCGGCAGGCACGAAGGCGAGGGGCTCGTTCTTCCATGTCCAGGAGGAACGCTCCGGCCAGGCGATGCCGTCATGCCCCGGTCCGATATTGCCCCAAACGACGGAGGTCGGACTGATCGCAATGACCATTTCCACACGGTCGTCACGGGCAGCGACAAGCAGAGCTGCTTCTGCGCCCTTGCATGTTCCGACGAATGCGATGTGCTTACAGCCACGCTGGCGAAGTTCGTCTATGGCGCTGACGAAAGTCTCCAGCGGGACTTCACAGATTCCGGGAGTTTGGCCTTCTCCGCCAAACCATCGCAGTGCCAGCGCCGTGATTCCGAGGTTGGCGAACAGGGAAGCACGCTGAACATCGACGCGCCCGCTCGATCCGCCGAGGACGACGATGCCCCATTCGTTCAAGGTGTCCGGCACCAGCAGAGTGCCCTGCCGCTCTCCGGTCAGGTTGTTTTGCGAATAGGTTGTCACCGGTATGGCCTCGTCTTCCCAAGTGCCGTCTGCGAAAAAGTCATCTGTAATTTCATTTGAGCTGCATCAGCTCGATTCGATTGCCGAAAGGGTCGCTGACATATCTTCGCTCATATCCGTCAAGCGGCTGGTCTGGCGATGTCGGAAACCCGGCACCATCCAGCATAGCCACGAGGGAGCGGAGGTCACTGACGATGAGACCCGGATGGGCCTTCCTTGCAGGCGAAAAATCATCCTCAACCCCTAAATGAATTCTGACGCCATTGGCCTCGAACCAACATCCACCCCTGGCGGCGAGATGCGGTGGCTTTGCGACTTCGCTCAGGCCAAGCAGCCCCTCATAGAACCCGCGAGCGGTGCCCTCCCATCCGACCGGCATCGCCAACTGAATATGATCCATTCCAACGACGGCCAATGTGGTTCTCCCAATTGATCAGCGAGCCCGGTCTGCCATGTATTCACGAAATCGGCGGCGGAAGTAAACTGAACGCTATCCCTTGCCACGCGTGCTCATCCGCCTCGAAATGCTGGCGGTTCTGCTCTGCGATGGAGCGGAATAGCTCTAAGGCGACATGATCATCCATTCTCGCCGTGTCGGTTGCAAGGTGCTCCTGGAGAAGCTCGGATAAGAGGTGTCGCACATTTGGTTTTTGAGGACAAATGCCCGATGGAAAAGGATCAGCGTTGGATATGCTTGGTATGGCTTTCACGCGGATGAGGGCGTCGGGGCCGCCACGATCAAGAGCGCAGTCAGGATTGTCATCTGATACGCATTGCTGTTCGTTGCCTTCCTTAATTTCTGGTACACAGCGAAGCGCAACAGCCGAGGCCAGGGATGCTGAAACGCCCTTTCTAAGTACGCGGCGATGGGTTCTGCTCTAAATCCCATCCGTGATTTGGAAGCCGCGAAACTTTTGGTAATGCTGAGTTTTTGGAGTCGTCAGAAGGATTCGACCCTTCCAGGCTATCGAATTATTGAAGCCAAACCGTCATCGTGTATGCCAAATAAAGATCGCGTAATGGGCGCAGTTTTGCTTGCGTAAGCTTGATATGTTGCCGATTTAGTTGTAGGTGCGCGATCCAAGAGCGGGTAATCTCATCGATGTCGAAGCTAAAGGCTATCATGTCCCGATTGACTAAATCTCGGGCTAGCGACGTACGTCCGCTCGACCCTGTCGCTGGCAAACCGGAGCGCCGCTCGCCGCCTGAGGGCGTGGACGCCGACGCCTTGCTTTCGTCTTATCGTAGGCCGGGGCTGTTGCTTTATCGGCCCTATCCACCGGCTGACGCTCCCATTGTCAGGAGTAGGATTGGCGGCCTTCCAAATTTACCTGCCAACATCGAATGGCCGAGAGGCATCTCGTATGAACGAGACGTGCCCCTTCACTTCCTTGCCCAGATAGACTGTGCCGAGTTGCCGCGAATAGACCGGCGTCTTCCGCAGGAAGGCGTCCTGTTCTTCTTTGCGAGCCAGGATGAAGAACAGATTTGGTCAGAGGGCGAGGCGCGAAATCGGGTCCGAGTGATTTTTGTGCCGAGGCTTGCCAGTGATGTGGGACACCGCGAAGCGCCTGCGGACCTGCCTCCGATCTTGGACAGGGTCGCGTCCGAAAAACCGTTTAAACCAGATTGGCTTCTTCCCGGAGAGGAAGGACCAAACGTCCATTTTTCTTGGCCGCTCGTTGCAGCCATTTTCGACACCTGGCCTGATCAGGATTCAATTGCGGACGCTGTCCACGGTTACAAGTGGATTTCAAACTATGATATCCGAGTTCAACATTCTCGGGCAGCGGCCGTTGTCGCTGCGACCGGTCTGCCAACGGCGTCAGCATCCAGTCCGGAATGGGAGGCCTCAGAGGTATTCCAATTGCCGAGAGCATTTGGGGCCGCGAAATTTCCGCAGGCAAATATTATGATTGAGCGTATTTCGCGCCTCATCATTCGCAGTACTCGTGCGCCCTTGAACAAGTTGCCCGGAACAGTTGCCAAGGCACCGTCCTGGATAGCGCGAGCGACCAAACTTGGGCTGGATGCAGCGTCAACAGAAGGGGATGCGGAGGAATTTCAGGCCTGGCTTCAGGAGATCATCGTTGACCCGCTACGCCCGCCAAATTTTGACCTAGCCCTGCCGGACCTGATTACCAAAGGCATTGAAGCTTCAATTGCCTACGCGGCCGGGTCTCCCGATGTAGCCCGACTGATTCCAAAGAATTTTTACGATGTATTGGAAGATAGACACCTTCCATTCGATCAGCGCAGAGAATTCGGAAAATCGGAGGGCGGTCGATGGCGGGTTCGCGCCCGGACCCATCAGATGTTGGGCCAGGTTTCCTCCCTACAGAGCACAGCGCCTCTTTATCGCCATAAGGGTCTCCACTCCGGCGACGGCGTCTCGGACCCAGACATCAGCGCGGATGACGAAATCTGCCTGCTCCGATTGGCGAGCGATCCGAGCATCGAGCTGTTGTTCGGAGATATGGGTGTCGCTACGTTTTGGATCAGATCAGGCGACCTCGAAGCCCGACGATTTGATCAATGTTTCGGAACCGTCGAAGGTCACTAGGTTGCGGTGGAGCCTCCTTCGGGCCGACAAGAGACCCTGAGGTTGGCAGGATTGCGCCAATTGTGGTCGTTGGGCGAAGCGACGACTTCTCCGAGGTTTCGGCGAGGGTGATCTGAGATGCCGTCAATATCACAGCCAAGCTGGCTATCGAGTTCTGTGGCATCTGGCATTGAGCGCACCCGACATTCGCTATAACACCAGAGAACCAGAACGAGGTAATCCGGCGACTGTCGGTGCGTGGGACCCCAAACGATATGATCCGTCGAAGAATGGGCGCTGGCCGACATGAAGTTCTATCGTCCGAACAAATCGCACACCTTAGCTACGGCCTTGATACTCCTTGCGTTCCGAGCCTCTGCAATAGCGCAGGTGCCAGCGGATGACTTGACCAAAGCGTTCAAATGCGTCGCGATCACCGCAATGTCGCTTGCGCAAGACGAATTGAGAACGCCCGAGCAAGTCGTCGGGGATGCGATGAAGTCTTGCGAAGACTTGCTTGAGAACGCGTCAGTGGAAGAGCAGCACGATATCGAGAGCGCGAGTGGCGAACCTATTGGGCGGAGCAGAGCGGAAGATATTTTCAAGAACGATGTAGAAACCAGGGTTGAAGACCTTGTCGAGCACGCGCGGGCCAGGGCAAAATTGGGCATCCCAGATATATACACATACACCGCCAAACGCCTGGCAGCGGGCCAGCCTGTTGAATAGACCGGCGACTCTGAAGACTCGGACTGAACGAAGCGGCGAGATGACCGCTTAGGGCCAACTCCCGAAGCTGGTGGGTCACCGCTCTCTAGAAATCGCTTTCCCAAGTTTGCAGCTTTTCACGTACGTCATGTTCGATTTCCCTCCAACCGGGAAGGAAATCGGCTCGATAGTTCATGTGTATAAGTAGGTTCTTATATAAGAAGAAATGCTGGCATCCGGGGGCCGGAACAGTCCCCGCACCGTTGCAAATGATTGAAGTGCGAAGGATACCGCTTTCTTCGATACGGTAGGTATTGTTCCACATCCAGCGACCGGCGACTGGCGGAACTTGGCGAACACTTGCAAGACCATACTCTGTGCCTCGGCTGTCAAAGCGATATCCAGGCTGTCTACCATCATATGCAGCGGTCATCTTCGACATGTCCCAGGGTTTCCCCTGCGGTTCGCTAACAAGGACTGTGAGCAGCGGGTTTTGCCCCTTGCTATCCTCGCGACCGAATACTCCGGTGTTCTGCTCGTTCCGACCTGTCACATCAGGCAGTAGTGCCATGAGGAGCAAATCCGTCATTTCAGGGTTGGCTGCGGCCGCTCCTGGACTGTCAATGAAATTGGCTGGAATCTTGAATTTGAGACCGGCTTTGCGAAACAGGACCGGCAACGGCGTTTCGCTGATGGTGTAGCCCCCGAGCATTTTGGGGAGCAACTGCGCACGCGCCAGATCGCAGAAGAAAAGAATGGACATCAAATAGATCGACAAAAGTTTGAGACCGTGCGCCCCGGAGGGTCTCCAATTTCGCTGCGACTGTCGGAAGATACATCCCATGCAATTTATCCCAGGTGGTTGCGGCAGCAGATCAGGCTTTCCTTTCAATCGCCTGAAGCGAATGATTTGAATTTGAGGAATTCTACCCGCCGCCTTCTCATCGTCACGTCGGTCGCCGCCTTTGTTCAGGGTCCGCAAAGGGCCAACTCCCGACGCTGGTAAGCTTCCGGTTCGCGCCAAAAGCGGTGACATAAAAATGGACAGCATCTTCGCGCCGCCCATCGCGTTTCAAACTCCTCTGTTTCCATGCTTGTCGCGGATCGAAACTATCGGGGATGCCGCCTGATGCTCCTCACCATGAAGGCTCGAAAAAGTCACGCCTTGCAGGATCGACATTGAAAAGGCTGAGCCGTCTGAGTGACGGGTACGCGTATCGCATGATGATTTGCGCTTGCGGCAATCAGCAGTCATGGCAACTTATTGTGGCTCAGAGCGTGAAAAGTCACTCTGGAGGATGTCGCCCACACAATCGTGACAGGAGATTGAATTTGATGAATGAGATTGCCACCATCGGGTTGGATTTGGCCAAGCAGGTTTTTCAAGTCCATGCCGTAGATGCCCAAGGCAGGAAGCTTTTCAATAGAAAGCTACGCCGCGCCGAGATGAAAGACTTCTTCCAGAAGATTCCGGCATGCGTTGTCGGCATGGAGGCATGTGCCAGCTCTCATTATTGGGCGCGGGAAATCGAGGCGCTGGGACACAAGGCTCTTTTGATCCCGGCTCAATACGTGAAGCCTTTCGTAAAGCGAGGCAAGACCGACGCTGCGGATGCCGAGGCTATCGCCCTGACGGTTTCGCAGGAAAGCGTACGAAATGTTCCGATCAAGAGCGCCGAGCAGCAGGCGATAATCGTCTTGGTCAAGGCTCGCTCGTTGTTCATCCGCCAGAGAACCAACGCCACCAATGCGCTGCGCAGCCATATGGCCGAATTTGGCATTATCTCTGCCGTTGGCACCAAGAACGTGATGGCCGCCGCCGCCGTTGCCTTGGGGGATGGCAGTGGTCATGTACCTACCGCAGCTCGCTCGGCACTTTCCGCGATATCCGATGAGATCGAATTGCTTGACTCGCGTATCAGTCGGCTCGACGGCGAGATTGCCTCCCAAGCAAAGCAAAACGACGATATTCGCCGCTTGATGACAATTCCCGGCGTTGGTGTTGTTACGGCCTCAACGATAGCAGCGCATGTCGCCGACCCAGCCGGTTTCAAGTCCGCTCGCCATTTCGCTGCATGGATCGGATTGACGCCAAAGGCACATTCTAGCGGTGGAAAAATGCGCAATGGCGGTATTTCGAAGATGGGAAACACGGTGTTGCGGTCGCTCCTTGTCATGGGCGCGGTTTCCGTGCTTCGTTGGGCAGCAAAGGATGAAAAGACAACGCCATGGCTGAGGCGGCTTCTAGTCCGACGGCCATTTAGAGTGGTTGCGGTGGCGCTTGCCAATAAGACAGCACGAACTATTTGGGCGCTACTGAACAAAGGGGGCGTCTACCGACTGCATGATGGCGTCCATCTTGCAGCAACAGCTTCCAGTTTGGAGTGACGGCCTGCTCAAAATACCATAGGCGCGAGACGTTTACGAAATCGGCCTTCTCGTGGCGAAGATTGAGTGAAATAGGCTGTACCGAAAGAAGTTCGTTCAAATGACGTTTGTGACCTAAGCCATTTTGCTCGCGTACCTTCATGGGGCCAGCGCACAATCCTTTGCGCATAGGCCGACTTACTCATTGCAAGCCACAACCAGAAGCCAAGAGTGTGCGTTTCGTGCCTGGGCAGTTCCGAGTTTCGACTTGGAACGGCCCGCCTTCTTGCTCTTCAGGGCCGAATGCCGTCATGGAGCGAATGCGCGATAAACGGTCGCTGGCAAATCGGCAATCTTAAACGCTAACGCCGATCTCCGCTGGGTCCTGAAGATTCGTCTTTTCGTCCAATCCTTCAGTGTCATGTCTGGTCGCTGACGCTGCTGCCGTGATAACTTCCATCTCTTTCTGCGGATTGTCACCCGATCCAGTGGGGCGATCTCGATAGAATTTTTCCATTCGATGCTTGTAGACGCTATCCCCAGACGCCCTATCAGATGTTGTTAGAAGGATACCAATTTCTGGATTTGCATCAACGTGCAGTCTGCCCAAAGAATGAGAGAAAAGCCGCTGTCACGCCTGATGTCACGCTCGTGACCGGTCTTTCGCGATGGCGGTTCGGCGACAAGAGGGTAGACATATGCCCTGTCGCGGAGCGGCCTATTCCAAGACCCTGTGCAATGGCATAGTTTGGCGCAGCTATCATGGCATCAGGAATTGTTGTGATGCGTTTTCGACGCGCGAGAAATGGAAACAAGTAGTGGATCGGGACGACCAGACGCTTCGCTTTTACGCGCAAGAAGCCGCCGTATATACGTCAAGAGGCCGCAAACCGAGCCAGCGGCGGATCGAAGCGTTCCTGTCGATGTTGCCAGCCGCAGCGACCATTCTTGAATTGGGATGCGGCGCGGGGCAGGACAGCGAATTCATGATCGCGAAGGGGTTCAATGTACACCCTACGGACGGCACGCCGGAGATCGCGCAAGCAGCGGAAAAGCGTCTTGGAAGGCCGGTTGCGACGCTGTTGTTTGGCGATCTCGATGAGGACGGCATCTTCGATGGAATATGGGCGAATGCTTGCCTCTTGCATGTCCCGAGAGCGGACTTGTCCGGAATCCTCGCACGGATAAACACTGCCTTGAAGAAGGGAGGCGTATTCTATGCAAGTTTCAAGGCCGGAGACGCGGACGGTCGCGATCAATTCGACAGATACTACAATTACCCGTCAGAGAGTTGGCTACGAGGCATCTATGCCGCCTTTCCCTGGGAGAGCGTCAGTATTGAGGCCGGACGAGGCAGTGGATATGACCAAAAGCCAACCGATTGGCTGCACGTCACGGCGATATCGAGAATTTGATGAAGGTTTCCTGCGAGCGGCAGGACCAACGGCTTCCCGTCAGAGCGCCTGCATCATCGCTGGCCGTGAAGTGGCAGATGCTTTTTCATCAGGGGACCATTGTCCGACGTCGCAAAGTTTATGGTGGAGTAGACCGTTGCAGATTGCCATGAAATTGGCCTCGCCTGTTCACAAGGCATATTTGCGAGACCTCCTTGCCAAATACCTCTCGGAATTAGAACGATACGGCGAAGTCAATCACGACTATCCCTATTTCGACGCTTATTGGGAAGAGCCAGCGGGTCGCTGGCCGTATCTGATCGAACGAAATGGGGGAGGCGTTGGCTTCGCCTTTGTGAACAAGTGGTCTCCCTCGGGAAGAGGTACCGATTTTGCCATGGCCGAGTTTTACATCAATCCGGAAGCACGGGCGAGCGGTGTCGGGCGACGTGCTGTCGAAGCCATCTTACAAGCGCATCCCGGCACCTGGGAACTGCGCATAGCGTCCTTGAATACCCCGGCTCAAAAATTTTGGCCTCATGCAATAGGCGCAGTCGGTGCAAGAGACATCGAGCAGATCAAATCCGACGGTGAGACCATATATCGGTTTCAAATTGAAAAGCGTGATGCTGCCTGATTCAATATCTGCCGCAGGACGCTCTCTTGGGAGGTCGCTGCATCCGTCTGACTTGCTTGAGAATCTCAGGGGTCGCGTTGGCCCGAATGCGCGACGCTGGCATGGGTCTCAAAAACGCCACAAGCAGGCATTGAGATGATTGTGCTTGCCCGTATTGCGCTTGCCCAGACCGATTGCATTATGGTGTAATCAAACCGCTAGTCGCCAAGGTTACTCAATGGAAATCTCCAACCTCCAGAGCCGTCCCGATATGGCGGATATCATCGCTAGCCGTTGTTGGAATGCGTGGTGGACAGAAACTGAAGTGTCTTTGGCGGAGTATCGCGCTCACTTGGAACCAATGATGGGAGGCGAGGACGTTCCTGTCGCTCTTGTCGCCCATGAACAAGGTGAATACCTCGGCTCAGTTTTGTTGATTGAAAACGACCTTGATGATCGACCACAATACATGCCATGGATTGCCGCTTTATGGGTGGAGCCGGAATTTAGGCGGCAGGGTATTGCAGCGAAATTGATAGAGGCGGCCCGTAGAGAGGCGGCTTTCCACGGGTACGGACTCTGCCATCTCTGCGCGACACCCGACAACTCGCCGTACTACGTCGCTCGCGGTTTCGAGCAAATTGAAACCGATGTGTCTGGACTGAACGTCTTTACGATTAAGTCATGACCGCAATGGGCCGAATGCGTAAACGATTGCAAATTTCGCTTCAATCTGACTAACCCGACCAATCCACATGAGGAGCAGCATTTGGAAATTAAGGTAGACCCCTTTCCTTCCAATCCTGAAATCAGTCCATTTTGGTTGGCAGCTTGGGGAAATCCCGTGCCACCTCGCTTCGCAGACATTCTATCTCGCAGCCTTGGTCATGTGGGAGCATATGAAGGAAAGAAAATCATCGGGTTCGTGAATGTTGCGTGGGACGGAGGCGTCCACGCATTTATCTTGGATACCTGTGTTCATCCAGGTTTCCGTAGACAAGGAATCGCCACCCGTCTCGTACGCGAGGCCGAGAGCCTTGCGCGACTACGCGGCGCTCGATGGCTGCACGTCGACTTCGAACCTCACCTCGAAGAATTCTATCGCGGTTGCGGCTTCAGACCAACAACAGCAGGACTGATAAAGCTCCAATAGAGCGAAAACTGTTCCAGCGCTAGCGCCAGGCGTTGCGTCCGCTAGGCCCGAAGCCAGAAGTTCGGTGACTTCCGGATCGCCCCAATTGCGACTAAGCTCCGTAGAAAGCCGAATGATAAACGACGACACCTTGCCGTTCGTCATCGCCAAACTCCAGACATTGGAAATACTCGGGAGGAACGTCAGGAAAACGCAGAGCGGGGTCAGCCTTGAATCCAAAGCGCGAATAGTAGCCAGGATCACCGAGAACGACACACCCAGCCGCGCCAAGCGTTTTTATCTGGTCAAGTCCAGCTTCTATGAGCCCGACACCGATGCCATGCCGCTGTTGGTCAGGTCGTACGGCAACTGGCCCGAGACCGTACCAATCGACTGCCTTGCCGTCGATCTCGACAGCAGAGAAGGCAACATAGCCAACGATCTCACCGTCATGTTCTGCGACTAGGGACACGGTCAATGCGCCTCCCGTTCTTAGGGCGTCGACAATCGCTCCTTCCGTTCCATCGCTATGCGGCGCACCCTCGAACGCGTTGGTTACAAGCGCTCGGATTTCTGTGATGTCTTGGAGATTTTCAGGTCGTATGATCATAAGAGGTTTGTAGCAAGAACTTCGGACCGCCAAGAAGCAAGTCCGTTTTGGGCCGACTGCGGAACAAAGCTCTTCGGGATTGCGCCAATTGCCGTCATTGCTGATGTTACCCTAGAAGCGCTGAGCGCATCGCCATTCAAATTATTCATGAAAGCGTTTGGGTAGCGCGATGGATTCTCCCGTTTTTGAAGACTAGCGTCGGGCGTCTCACTCCGCTGGCCTTCTGAACGGTATTTTCGATGCCTCTTCTCGACGCGAATGCAACTCACCCAATCACTCTGCCGGACGGGACGCTTTATCGCGACACGGTCTATTTGAAGAACGTTATCGACCATCCGCGCATGGAGATCGGTGAATACAGCTATTACACGCACTCTGGGAAGCCGGAGGACACCGCCAAAATACTCGCACCCTATCTGGGACACGGCGTCCGCGAGCGTCTAATCATCGGCAAATTCGTCCAGATCGCTCGGGGAAGTTACTTTATTACAAGTTCAGCCAATCATCCGATGACGGGCTTCACCACCTATCCATTCCGCATATTCAAACCCGAGACCTTCGGCTACAAAGACCTGCCAGTGAAGGATACGGTTGTCGGTCATGACGTCTGGATTGGCCATGACGCAGCGATCATGCCGGGTGTGCAAATCGGTGCTGGCGCAATCGTCGCTGCCGCTTCGGTCGTTGCTCGCGATGTTCCACCATACGCAGTCGTTGGAGGAAACCCGGCCACGGTCATTCGGATGCGCTATCCCGCCGAGATAATTGACGAACTTCTCTATATTGCCTGGTGGGATTGGCCCGTTGAAAAAATCGGGGCGAACTTGACCTTCCTTGAGAACGGCGACCTTGCAGCCCTCAGGATGGCTTGAGCGCGAGACAATCCGGCATTCCTGTTGGGCATCTGAACTGCAGGGTCCCGTTTGTGTGACACGACACGCCGTACACCACGGCTCTTGTTCGGCAATAGCGGCTGAATAATCGCCCACTCGAAATCAGTCAGGTCGAAACGACGGCGTGTCAATGAAGCCTCCAAATCAAAGCATCATTGAATCATCAGATCGTTGCCCCGGGAACCCGTATTGTAGATCGCTGCTTAGCAATATAACTCAGCATAGATCGAGATCAGGTTGATACAGCAACTTTCAGATTCTGCCTTTCAAACACGCACGACCCGCTTTTTCCAATGTTGGTCTCAATTTCGGTCCAGCCCAAGCCGCTATAAAACGGACGGAGTTCAGGCGCACAGCAGAGATACAAAACATCGCGACCATTCGAGATTGCAAGTTGCTCCGCTGCTTTAACGAGCGCCGACCCAACGCGGTGTTTTCTGAAGTCGTTTTCTACCCAGACCGCAGCGATCCACGGCGTCAGGCTTGGTCTCTCGACCAAGTCGGATTTGATCAAGGAGATTGTGCCGACAAACATATCGCGAGTGTGCGCGATCAACGTAAATTCGTCATCTGAAGCCTTAATGCTTTGAAGTTTTTCAACGACTTGTCTTAACGTCAATCCTCGGTGCTTGGACCAGGCATGCCATATTCTGTTTGCCGTCGTTTCCAGCATGTCGCCTCTGTTTCGCAGGTTGGCAATAGCAATCTCGGCCGACATTCTTTCTCCCCCAATCCGTTTAAACTAAAGTCGAATCCATATTAAATATTGAAAGAAATCAAGGCTGCGGGCTCTGAAACAGATTGAAAGGTGACCCTCGCTCGTCCCAACGCAAATTAATGAGTTTACGACCTAAGGAAAACACACAGCTTCCCCTTCGCGCCGAAGAGGGCCTTCAGCATTGACGCGGCAAATTACGCGGTCCCTCCGAAAAGTCCCGCCGCGACCAACGCAACGTGGTCGTGAATCCTTCGACGATCAACGCTGTCGGCATCAGGGAAGACGTCGGAAGCCTCCTTCATCCCCAACGCAGTCGGCTCCGGCAGGAAGACATAGTGACCCGCACCGGACTTCAAGATTTCCAGGTCGCTGCTTGGGACATGACGATGTAGCCAGCCAGAGCATTCGGCCGCAGGCGCAATCGTGTCGCCGCTTCCAACGA
>NZ_JBFRFF010000068.1:0-17452 GCF_052114685.1 Rhizobium sp. 2YAF20
AGCGAAGCGATCGTGTCCCGGGAAGTGGTGTAGCTGACGGAAGGTAGCAAAGCCGAGCGCCCGCGCGTTTTTCATAGCGCTGTAGCGGGTGGTCGGGTTTGCGGGCGGCCATCAGTGTTTTCCGCTAGGGTCGGGTTGTTGAAGACCAACCTGACGGAAAGACCACCGATGACCAATGACATGATGGACGTGCGCTCGCTTGTTGAGAAGAGCGCGGATGCAGATTTATTGCGTGAGATGATCGGTTTTGCAGCCGAGCGGCTGATGGAGCTGGAGGTCGGCTCAGCTACCGGTGCTGACTTCGGCGAGAAGAACCCGATGCGCCTTGCTCAACGCAACGGCTACCGCGACCGCGATTGGGAGACGCGAGCCGGAACCGTTGAACTCCGAATTCCGAAGCTGCGCAAGGGAAGCTATTTTCCGAGCTTTCTCGAGCCGCGCCGTATGGCAGAGAAGGCCCTGACAGCCGTTATCCAGGAAGCGTATATCCAGGGAATCTCAACCCGTTCTGTCGACGATCTGGTCAAGGCCATGGGCATGTCGGGCATCTCCAAAAGCCAGGTGTCGCGACTGTGCGAGGAGATCGACGTCAAGGTGAAGGCGTTTCTCGACAGGCCGATTGAGGGTGACTGGCCGTACGTCTGGGTGGACGCGACCTACCTCAAAGTCCGGCGCGGCGGACGCATCGTCTCCGTCGCGGTCATCATTGCTGTCGGCGTCAACAACGATGGACGGCGCGAGGTCCTGGGTATGGAGGTCGGTACATCGGAGGCAGAACCGATCTGGACGGAGTTCCTGCGCAGGCTGACACGTCGAGGATTGCGTGGCGTCAAGCTCGTCGTCTCCGATGCCCATGAAGGTCTCAAGGCGGCCGTCACCAAAGTTCTCAGCGCCACCTGGCAAAGATGCCGGGTTCACTTCATGCGGAACGTGCTCGCACATGCTGGAAAGAGCGGCAGGCGCGTCGTCTCCGCCTTTATCGCAACGGCATTTGCCCAGGAGACGCCGGAGGCAGCAAGCGCTCAATGGCGCAGCGTCGCCGATCAGATCAGGCCGAAAGTTCCAAAGCTCGCCACCATCATGGACGATGCTGAAGAAGACGTGCTCGCCTACATGACCTTCCCGAAAGAGCATCGGGCAAAACTGCATTCGACGAATCCAATCGAGCGTCTCAATGGCGAAATCAAGCGACGAACCGAGGTCGTTGGCATCTTTCCAAACGACGAAGCAATTGTTCGTCTCGTCGGTGCACTGCTGCTCGAACAAAATGACGAATGGGCCGTCCAACGCGCCAGGTATATGACACTTGAGACCATGGCCCAAATGAGCGATGATCCACAAATCAGCCTGCCCGCTGTGGCACGCTGATATCCCCTCCGGCCCATGCCGGAAAGCACGGCCATCAGCCGCGAGCTACACCACGTCCGGGGACACGATCGATTAAGCGGTTCAAGGCTGAATTAACCTGTCCAAACGGGCACGGCATCACCCTGAAGGCACATAGCGTAGATGCAAGTGGTGACGTAAGGCCGAGCGTCGAATGCAGAACGCAAGGCTGCAATTTCCATGAATTTGTGTGTTTGGTCGGATGGACCGCGGGATCAGTATTACAGCGGTTTAGGCCGCCAATACGTCCAACTCGCTTTTCAAGCTCTCGGCTTCGATGATCCGTCCTTGTTCGTCAAAAGCATACACCTGGGTAATGGTGTGGCCGCTCCAGACATATCGATAGTGGACTGCCTGAATGGCTTTGCCCAGTGCGCGGCCTTCGACGACCGCAAGCGAAAATCCAGATGGACGCTCGCGCGGTCGATACAAGATGCCATCGGCGTCTTCAGGCATTTTTGTCGCCATTGCCCGCTGGTCTTGGAGGGAAATCTCGCCAACAGCTGTCAGGTCCCAGAAACTTCCGGAAACTGGCGTTTTCAGCATTCGCATGTCTATTCCCGTCGGCGCTTCAGACGTTCGTTTCAAAAACGTCTCTCTCTTTGCAACGGAGACAGCGAGTGCCGTTTGCGGATGGACAGCAACTTCCAAGCACGGACGGTCCTCGGCAAAGAAAGTGCTCCCTTCAGGGTTGCCATACGCAAAGGGTGCGAGGTTCCAGTTCTGCAGGCGGGCAGACGTAGCGGGATTTTCGTTGGTAGCTCGCGCAATCCTCGCGAGCGACCGAAGTCTCGGGTTGGTGATGTCCTCGACTTTCGTAAGCAGTTCGAACAACTCTGGACGAACCAGACCTTCATACACTGAGACTGGCGGAAACCGGGAAGGAATGAGGCGATAGGTGTCGCCCGACCATTGTACCATGCGCAAGTGCTTATCCGCCTCGTTGTGCGTCTAGGTAACGCCTGACGCGATAGATGCTGGCGACACTTCCCTCCAGCATTACATCGAGCGCACTCGCTCCGTCGAAATACCGATTGTTCTTGTGTATCCATTCCTCTGCCTGATTGTCGTTCGTAAACAGGATACGAAGCGCTTTCCAGATACCAAGCAGATGCGACAGGCGCTCGCGCGTGTCCGTCGGCAAGGATGCCGTCTCCTTTTTCCATTTGAAAAAGGTTGAACGCCCTGGGGATCCCAGCAGCAATATCTGATCCTCAGTAGAGAGCCTCCAGCGCTCCGCCATTGCGAAGAACGCTTCCAGTTCAACAGGAATCGTTAATTTTCCGGCGCCACCTCTAGCGTCGGAGACATCATTCTCCATAATTCTTCCTCCTTGGTCCATATGTGGACTTGATTTGGAAAAAAGTCTCGATATATTCCAGTCTACATCGAGACTCATTGGTTCATTGTAGTCCCGATGTTCTTACCGTCAAGTCAACGTCCTCCGGGGCTGAGAAAGGTGATTGTCATGGATACCAGTGCTTTACAGTCCGCCAACAATACCCAGTATCGGGTCAACGGACAGATGATCGAATTCGACGATCACAAGATCAGCGGCAGGGAAGCTCTCAACAAAGCGCATCTCATCCCGGCCACCGAGTTTCAACTGATCCTTGTGCGCGACGCACGCACCAAGCTGATTACGACGGACGACGAGATTGACTTTAAAAAGGAGGGGGGTGGCCTTCTTCGCGCATTCCGTTCCGACCGCGCTTTCTCCTTTACGGTGGAAGAGATTGGCCAGGTGTGGGGCGAGGAGCGCATGGATGTAGATGAGTTCCTCTCTATCTGGTCGGCTCCCAGCGGCAGCGAATGGGTTCTTGAGCGGTCGGACCAGCCGGACGTTATCCTCCGCTCGGGTGGCACGATCAGCTTTGGCCCCAAGGGCGTCGAGGATATCGTTTCGCGGCCCAATCATGGTTTTGAGAAGGTAACCGTCGCTGTATTCACGACCAGCGGAACGTTTCCTGGGCAAGGGGTGCTGCGGGTCAAGACGTCAACGGCAATTTCAGCGATCCTTGTACAGGCGGCATCAGCGTTGCACCTGGCTGACACGTCTGGCTGGATTGTCACGGTCAACGGACAGACTATCAATCAATCCCAAACCTTTGAGCAGGCCGGTCTTCATGGCGACGTTGAGTTGGAATGGGGTGCACCCGAAGGCGGTGGCGGCGATGCTTGAGGCGATCTCAAAGGCTGAATTCGACCGGGATGTTGGTCAGTTGGATGAGCGTACCGCCAGCAAATATCGCTGGCGAACGCTTAGCAAAACCTATCCGATCTTCGATGTCGTTTTCGAACACGACGCCGCGCGTCCATTGCGTCTTCGTCTAAATTGCGAGGACTGGGACGACCTGCCACCCAGCATAGAAATACTGAACGAGGATGGGACCGCTCCTACAGGGCCCCCGCCTAATGTTGGCAATGTGTTCAACGCCTCTGCGCATCCTAACACGGGCAAGATGTTTGTATGTATGCGAGGCTCCCGGGAGTTTCACACACACACCAGTCATGTTCATGAGCACTGGTCGAATTATCGAGGGCAGTCCGGAATGGACCTGCTGGGTATCGTTCTTCAGCTCTGGCGAGCATGGAAGAGGGCTGTTGGATGATGAAGCTAAGGTGTTCGGCGCAGTCGATCAAGGTATCGCTGGAGACGCTACGAAAAGGTGCGTTTCGGAATGAGGAACGCGTGGTGTTGTGGCTAGGTCGAGATCGTTCAGACCTGCTGGAAGTCTCTGAAGTTTACGAACCTGAGCAAAACACGAGTATCGATTTTTTTTACATACCACCGGAGAGTATGCGCTCGTTGATGGCGCACCTTCGGAAGAGCAGGATGAAGATTGTTGCGCAGTTGCACACTCATCCCGGGCGGGCCTTTCATTCGGAGGCGGATGACCGGTGGGCGATCATCCGCCATGTCGGCGCTCTATCCCTAGTGCTCCCGAAATTTGCGATCGATACGACGGTCTCAACATTTATCAATGATGTCAAAACGTTCGAACTCTCCACTGAAAATGAATGGCGATTGGTCGACAACCACATCGTCGAGATCGTTCCATGATTAATCCGGCTCAAGAAAATGCGATGATGTTGGCGTCGATCCTCGGGATCGATGAAGAACTGGCGGCCGCGCGTCTTGAGAAAACTATCCTCATCACAGCGGATGAGGCGGTTACTGATTGGGCGCGGGAAATCCAGGAGCTGCTGCAGCGGACTGTACGCGTCACCCGTGATCCAGAGGTCGCTGCCCATTTGGAGATCGTGCTTGGGCAAACCAAACGGCGAACGATCTTGCCCTGTCTATTCGCTGCATACGATGAGCGCGGAGTGACCGTATCAAAGGACGCTCCCAATAGAATGGGCGACGCACCTTCGCTGTTCGTTTACATAGCCGGGATCGCGGTTGCTGGAGCTTCGCTTGCCGCGGCCATTGACGACGTCTCACTGCCCAGTGCTCCGCTACCTCTTGAGGTTGATTTCAAAGAGATGGGAGTCCCCGTTGATGTCCTGCAACAGGAATTTAATCTGGATGGAGCAGTTCTCATCGGGGCGGGAGCGGTGGCGCACGGCTTTCTAAGAGCCTGTCGCTTTTTGAAGGTAACTGGCGAGCTAGCTATCGTTGATCCGAAGAAAGTGGGGGCAGGCAATCCAAACCGATGCCTTTATCTCGACGAAAGTGACGTCGGACAGGATAAAGCGGTTGCTTTGCGGGCTCGCGCTCAATCGGACTTTCAAAATCTTCGGTTGACGTCATTTGTGGGTGAATACAAAGAATTCGGAAAAAAGTACGGCCCATCAAAAACTGCGATTGTTACGGTCGACAGCAGGCGGGCACGCCGTTCAATTCAGACAGAACTACCGGGTCGTGTCCTCGATGCATCAACAACCGACATTCGGGCGGTCGTTGTGCACTCCCATAGGCAGCCCAACCCGTTTGCGTGCCTGTCTTGCATCTACAAGCACATTCCCGACGAACTCGCTCGTGAGCGCTCAATCGCCGATGGTCTTGGCGTAGACCTTGAGACGGTCAAAGAGGCGTTCATTTCTGACGAGGCCGCCAAGCTAATTTGTAGATCGCACCCCAGCCTAGAGCCCGAACGCCTAGTGGGAATGGCCTATGACAGTCTCTTCAAGCAGCTGTGCGGAGAACATGCTCTCCGAACGCCAGAGGGCAAGCAAGTTTTGGCGCCATTTGCTTTCGTCAGCATGTTGGCGGGCGTGCTGCTTGCCTGCGAATTCGTGAGATCGGAGGTAGACCTGGCAAACACAAACTACTGGACAGTGGATCCGTGGAGAGCTCCCATTGCAAGGCTACGGCGGCTTCGCCCTCGATTGTCAGATTGCGAGTTTTGCTCCAAGCCCTCGGTTGATCGCGCGGCGAGGGAAGTTTGGGGTTAAGAGAGCGGTGGTTCAACTGGCTTGGGTCAGCTTCGACTTTCTCTCCCCATGACTATCCAAGAACTCTGTGATTGTCTTGCCTTGGTGGTAGTATTCCTCAGCGATTTCAGGTTCACCGTCTCCATACCTCAGATCAACGGATTAATGGGAGCCCGATCTCCGTGACCGAATTGCGCAAAAACGCATACTTTCAGGCTTTCGTAGAGATGGCGGATGTGGTCGACTCGAGGAAGCAACTAAAGCGAGTGATTCTCAACGGTTTCTTGACCGACTTGCGTGCACTATACAAACAACAGGCAAAGTTGGAAAGTGCCAATGCGCAAGATTAATGGTGAACTGGTTTTCTCTCCCTCGGATCTTGTTGTTTTTTTTCATTCTCCGTTCGCGTCTTGGATGGATCGTGCTGCATTTGAAGATGAATCTTGGAAGGAGCGTCGGGATCAAGACGATCCGCTTATGCACTCCCTAGCCAAGCAGGGATATCGGCACGAAGCCGAATTCAATGCGTCCCTGGTCGAGCAAGACGTCGCGCTCGTAGAGATCGCCAGGGACGACGTAAGCGTCATGTCCTTCGCGACCATGACCGCGATGAAGCGGGGAGCCCCAGCGATCGCCCAGGGCTACCTGCAGCGTGGGCCCATTGCAGGCATCGCCGACCTACTGATCAGGGTTCCGACACCATCCAGGTTCGGTGCATGGAGCTACGAGATTTGGGATACCAAACTATCGCGCAGCATGAAGCCGTATTTCGCGATCCAGCTTTGCGCTTACGCGCACATGCTGGAGGGCGTCCAAGGGCGGTTACCGGAGCGTGTCTCGATCGTCCTGGGCACGAAAGAGCGCGTAGACCTACGAACAGAAGACTTCATGCCGTACTACAGGAGACTGGTGAAGTCCTTCCTTCACGCCCAGGATACGTTCGATCCTAGAGCCATGCCCGACCCTGGCGCGAGCAGTGAGCACGGCGACTGGTCGAAGTTCGCCGCCGAAATTTTCGAAGAAACTGATCACCTGAGGCTTGTCGCCAATGTTACGAAGGGCCAGATCAAGAACTTGAACAAGGTCGGGATTACGACCGTCGCACAGCTTGCCGAAACTTCGATCCATCACGTTCCCAAAATCTCCGACCCGGTGCTCATGCGGCCGAAGCGACAGGCGGCGCTGCAGTTGGCGTCGCGTGGCAGCCATGTGCCGAAGTGGGAGCTGGCCGAGCATGGCGGGGAGCTGCCGTTGGGACTGGAACTCTTGCCGCCTAGATCGCCAAGCGATGTGTTTTTCGACATCGAGGGCTTCCCACTGGTGGAAGGCGGCCTGGAGTACCTTTGGGGTACAACCTACTACGACACGGCCGGTGGGCGCCAGTTCATCGATTTCTGGGCTCATGATAGGGCGGGCGAAAAGAAGGCTTTTGAGGGTTTCATCCTGTGGGCCTACCAACGGTGGGTCGCAGACCCAACCATGCATATCTACCACTATGCCGCCTACGAGGTTAGCGCCGTCCGGCGCCTCATGGGAAGGCACGGAGTTTGCGAATTCGAAGTCGACCAGCTGCTGAGGAACAACGTATTCATCGACCTCTACCAGATCGTTCGCCAGGCGCTCGTCGTCGGGGAGCCTCGATACTCGATCAAGAACATCGAGCACCTCTATCGTCCGAAACGCGACACCGAAGTCGCGTCGGGCGGTGACTCGGTGGTCGTGTACGAGCAGTGGCGCGACGAGCCAGATGGCATGGATTGGACAACTTCCAAGGTACTTCGCGACATTCGCGACTATAACAAGGACGACTGCGACTCGACCGAGGAACTGACACGCTGGCTGAGAAACCGGCAAGCGGAGGCTTCCATTCGCTTCCAGGGTCCGAGCGAAATCAAACAGCCTCCGCGCAAGGAAGAGAAGGAACAGGTTTCATCTTATCGGGAAAGCTTGCTTGCAAAGGCCCAGATAGAGCGCAATAGCGGGAAAGAATCTGCAGCCACGGCGATCGAGCTGTTTGCTCATTCGCTCGAGTTTCATGAGCGCGAAGCGAAGCCGATGTGGTGGAAATATTTCGATCGCGTCGCCATGACTGATGTCGAACTGTACGACGATCCCGACTGCTTGGCAGGACTGACGAGGACGGACAAGGCGCCACAGGTGGGCGGCATCTATGAGTACAGCTTCGACGCCAACCAGGACTTCAAAAGCAATGCGAAAGAATACGAAATTGTTGGGATCGAGAAGTCTCGCGTGTCGCTACATCATATTGACGAACGGGAAGGCTTAGTCGGGGTAGTGTCTTCTTCTTCTTTGCCGAAGGTTATTTCGTTGGTCCCATACGAATTTGTTCCGACGGCTCCTATTCCGGCAGCAATCAGAAAGGCTACTGTCGCTTCCGAGACCGACGGCTTTCCACCGTCGGCACTCGTTGACTTTCTGACACGATCCAGGCCACGCATCCGTGGCAATCCAGAAGGTCCGATTATCTCCTCGGAGAGCGAGTTGCTCCCGCAGGTCATCAACGTGGTGAAAAATTTGCAGTCGTCGTGCCTATGCATTCAGGGGCCGCCTGGGGCTGGCAAGACGTACACCGCGAGCCATGCAATCCTGACGCTGCTTCGCGACGGCAAGAAGATCGCGGTCACCTCGAACAGCCACAAGGCCATCAACAACCTTATCTCCGGTGTTCGCAAGGCGGCACAGGCCGAACGAGTAGCCGTCAAGATAGTAAAGGTCGATCGCGATCCTGATCGCGATCCAGAACTGTACCACAAGCCTGATGTCGTCGTGGTCAAGGACGCGGCCGGGGCTTTGAAGCAGACGACAGGCCAGCCAGTCTTGATGGGCGGGACCGCGTGGACCTTCGCAAACGAGCGGATGCACGGACAGTTTGATTATCTATTTATCGACGAGGCTGGGCAAGTGTCCATTGCGAACCTCGTTGGCACGAGCATGGCCGCCAGAAATATCGTTCTGATGGGCGATCAAATGCAGCTTCCGCAGCCCGTACAGGGCGTGCATCCTGGTGACAGCGGATTGTCGCTCCTGGATTTTTATATGCAAGGTCGGGCTACAATTCCCGCCGATTTCGGCGTTTTCCTGCCCACGTCTTATCGTATGCACCCCGATGTCTGCAGCTTTATCTCGGAAGCGATCTATGAAGGACGTTTGCACGGAGAGCCAATAGCTGCCACGCGCTATGTCATTCCCTCCGCGAATTCTTCCTTGAAAGCGACCGGAATAATGTTCCGTGCCGTCGACCATGAGGGAAATACCCAAGCTTCGGATGAAGAAGTGGCGGCAATCAAGCAACTTGTCGCCGAGCTTCTCACGGCGAGATTCATGGAAGATGGCAAGGCGCGGCCTCTTCAGCTTTCGGACATCCTCTTCATCACTCCCTACAATCACCAGCGTAGGAAGCTCCAGGATGCTCTAGGGGAGGAGGCAAAAGTTGGGACCGTCGACAAGTTCCAGGGACAGGAGGCTCCCGTGGTCATCATGTCAATGTGCTCGTCTGACGTGAATGAAAGTCCGCGCGGGATGGACTTTTTGTTTTCCAAGAACCGACTGAACGTAGCGATTTCGCGGGCAATGTGCCTTGCTATCGTGGTCGGATCAGCTGGTTTAGGCAGCGCGTCGGTGTCCAATCTTAAGCAGATGGCGCTTGCTGCCCTTTTCTGCCGCGTGGAATCGAACGGCCTTTGATTTATCGCATGACTTCTCAAAGTTGATGCGTGGTTTCTTCTCGTTCGTATTCAAATGGGCGACCGGAGCTATTAGCGTAAGCGCGATTTTCCCCACACGTTGACGGCAGGGTCATATCGACGTCGACCGTCACGTCCCACAAGTCGCACCAGAAGTTTTTGAGCATCATCCATGATTTAGCGTCCACCTATTTTTGGTGGACACTTCATGCCTCAGAGCACCGCGCTTCAGAAGGTGCCTGGAAAGTCGCGCTTACGATTGTGCGCCGCGAACGCAGTGATCAAATCCAAAGCCAAAACAGGGGGTGAGAGCACGCCCGCCCAATTGCCCCAATGAACTGAGTGGCTCCGGTGGACGCCCGCCGACCTTTACGGAAGGAAAAGCGGCGCCTGCCACCTGGAGATGGGGAGATGAATACGAGACGTCAGCGATGTGGAGGAGCTATCAATGCGTTTATGAAGGCGCCCGAAAAGGTCACTGCATTATTGATGCCATCATCCAAAACATAGGAATGGACCGCGATGGGAAGCTCTTTCAGAGCATCAAGTATGATGGAACCAGCGCCCTCAGGTAAAAGCAGGATCGGTGTATGCCTTTCGATCTCCGGAATGATTTTTCGATAAAGGAAAAGTTGGCCCACACCAGCGTAGATATCTGCCGCCTGCACCGTTGTTTTAATCTCAATGAGAAAGCTTTGGCTGGGCACGTCGACAATCGCGTCAACCTCGTATGCAGCCCTCCCGAGCTTTCTTAGGTCAATTCCGTGGTCTGAAAGGCGGCGTGCTAGTGCCAACCATACAAGGCCTTGTTTACGCCGGACCTCTCGTGGGTCGCGCTGGATGAAGGGGAGAAAATAGTTATCACCGTTTTCGGGCCGTCCGTCGCGAGTTTCGGGACGGGTGATTTTGGCGCTGCCGGTCGAACGTCTCACAAAAGCGCACAGTTTAACGAATTCCATCGTGCGCTGATAAATTTGACTCGGTGGAGCGCTCAGGCATGCCACGGTGTACCAATCCCGCCGGGTATCTAAGACGCGTGCGGGCGGTAGCGCTGAAATATAAGCGAATTGCTCGGGAGACACCTCGGGCTCTTGGTCGGATTTCCTTTGAAGGCGACCTTGCTTAAGCAGCCATTGGCGTCCTTTTTGATCCTTTCCCACAGCAGTTGTAACATTATCGTTCGGAGCGGTGAGAGGTAGATTGAATTCGACTGTCCAGTCGGCAGGTTGTACGCCTTCGCCGAATGCAACGCGTGCTAAAGTTGTTTCCGTTGAAGGCCGAGTTTGCATCTTTAGTCCGTATTCCGGAAAGACGTAAATCTCGTTTTGGAAGGCTGCTCCGTTCCCCCTCAGATCTTTGATCCATTGTTGAAAGTATTGTTCCGGTTTATCTTTAGCCGTTAACAGCTCGATTTGCGGACGGTCCTCATCCTCGCCATATCGAAGATAGGCCTCCAGCGTCTCGTTGGTCCAAGGATCGTTCGGAATCAAGAGACGCATGAGAATGGTCTTGCGGGGGCTTCCGCCCTTGCTCGCGGTACTCAAAATTGCTTTTTGTGCTTCGGTCACTGCGACCCTGAGGTCGATGAGGTCCGCAACTCTGGCCAGCGGAATTGGACACTCATAGCCCCTGGGATTGAAACTACTTTTCTTGTCAGGGTTTGCCTGCGCCGTAGCGCTATCAACAGCTAGGCTGACGAGGACCGCGTCTTTTGTCGCCAAGCGCTCAAAGATAAGCTGCAATCCATCAGCATAATCCGGATTGGAATTCCCTCCGCCTGCTTTGAAGACCAACCGGTAGAGGCCACTATCACTCGTGACGTTGAAATTTGCCTGTAGTTGCAGGTTATCAGAAGTCCAAATCATAGCATTAGCCTCGGTTCGCTGGCCGCCTGCGATAACACGTGAGTGTTTAACTATTTTCTCAACGTAGGAGAGTTTTTCAAAGCATTCCGTTCGAGTTCTGAACAGAACGGTTTGACCGCGATGCCGGGTCATACAGGTTGGGCTAGATGACGATGAAGGTTTGCTCGGACTGTCGCAAAATAGCTGAGTGTTCATCGTCCACGTTGCGCGGTTAGCATGGAAGGTGCGGCGCTTTTCAGCCCTTACCTTCAAATAATGTCGATAGAGCCGAGGAAATGCCTTCCGGCGCCCTGTCAGGCGCCAAGCAATGTGTCTACTACCATGTCCAGAAAACCTTCGATTGGTTCATGGCTGGAATGGAGCAGGTGCATCCTGTTTTCAAAGGTCACTACACCGACGGTCTGCTCATCGGCGATGCCCAGGGAAACGGCCGGGCCCCCGATGCCCTTGAGTTTTAGCGAGCCAAAGACAGAGGGGGTATCAATCGCCCCCAGATTTGTCGCGCAAACGACGCGTAGGATAGCCATTTCCAGGCTGGAACCGATCTCAGTTTAGCGGGGCGTGTCTTACAGCTGAAGCATCGGATGGCAACTTCTGTCGACGCTCGACGGGCCTCATAGTCTCGCCCCAAGCCCCTCTGAAAAAAAGCGTCGGGAAAGGTTTGAAGGCTACCGCTCTCGCGGACGGTGAAATGCCGAGCAGTGCCTTCCGGCCTC
Organism: Rhizobium sp. 2YAF20; assembly: GCF_052114685.1. Lineage (NCBI taxonomy): Bacteria > Pseudomonadati > Pseudomonadota > Alphaproteobacteria > Hyphomicrobiales > Rhizobiaceae > Rhizobium > Rhizobium sp. 2YAF20. The sequence goes on from NZ_JBFRFF010000068.1 coordinate 12,052, forward strand.
AAACACATCGTGGTGACGCCGAGAATGGACTGACAGACGACGCGAATTTGTCACTACGGACTGCCTTCGAGGGCTAAATCCTTCTGGCTAACGGGCCCCTTAAGGGTTTGTAATTTCAATTGAATATCACTCGTGGGATTTCAACCGAGAGGACCAAGGGGTTCTTTCTGGGGATGCAGGGTCTTAAGCTGGTTTTCTACACATCACCGGCCGAGATTTCTTTGCGGATGCCTCAATTTTTATTCCGCCGCGGCGCTGCCCCGGTTACAGAGAGGGCTTTCGTCGCTCGGCTCGGCGTCTGGAGAGTAGGCCTTGAGTTGATCGAACGTCCACTCTTCGCCTTCCTCGCAGACGAAAAGGATATTGCCGTTCCGTTGAAGCGATTCCTGCGTATCCCAGTAAATCTTGGTGCCGCCTTCGTGTTCGGGCTCGCCAGTTTCGGGGTCGATGTCGGAAATCCACGCGGTTGCAAGAATGGTCTCAGCGGTGCCCACGATAGCATGACCGTTCGGAGAAAGATATTTCATGGCAGGTATCTCAATGCGTTAATATATGATGCGATCAAATCCTTGTCGGCGGCAAGGAGCGTTTTGAAAGTCGTGGACCGGTATCCCTAATTTCCATCAACCACTGAGGCGCTGAAAGCTGGAACCCTTAAAGCGCCTCTCTGCGGCTCATTTCCAATTGTAGCGCTCGGGGTAACGGGCGACCTTCGCCTCGGTGATGCTCCCGGGCTGTCTGTCTTCCGGCTCGACATACATTGCTCTGGCTGTCTCTAGCTCTAAGAGGAGTTCGAGTTCCTCGTTGGTCACTGTCTTGCCGATGACAGAGCGTTCATCCTCGGTCATATCCAGATAGCCGCGATATGCCTCCATCTGTTCCGCGGTGAGCCCGACGGGAATCCATTTGAGCCGGTAGTGATCGCGTAAAGGCTGATCGGTCGCCATGCGAGCTTTCCTTCATCCATTGAAATGGCTTGCCGCTGACCATAGCATGAGATTGCGATGGATCGAATATTGTTGTCGGGCAGCGTGGGAAGCGGGTTGCAACGAAATTAACTCAACGAGCAGTTTGAGCAGAACCCAGTTATACCTTTAACGAGATAGAATTAGCTAAATATACTTTATACGGCATAGTGGTGTTCGCAGGAGGGTTGTTGGATGATTTTCGGGGTGGACTTCAGCAGGTTTCGGATTTTGCGCGAGGCGATCAATATGAGCCAAGCCACAGTCGCTGATCTTGCGGGCATCTCACAGGGCAAGGTCTCGACCATCGAGGCGGGCAAAGCGAACCCAGAGGTCACCACCCTGAACGCAATTTGCGCTGCGCTCGATGCCGAGCTTATCTTGGTGCCAAGACGCATTGGCGGTGACGTCCGAAATATGGTCGACAGGCACCTTAATCGTCACGTGGTGGCTACCGGGCCGGTCATGTCGGTGAGAGATGAGGTTTTCATACCGGATCCGGAAGATTGAGGGCAGTGAGCGGGGCCAGTCTTAATCCCGATGATGATTGTTGGCAGCGCAAGAGGTGAAATTGCCTGTGGCGGAGTAGTGTCCGAACCAAGGGGTTGAAAGCTAAAAATAGACCGTCAACACCTTTGTTTGCCGAGGGGCAGTCTCGTTGCGCACGTTTGGAAACTGCAAATGACGGTCGCTCCCATCAACCGTAAGCGACCGTCTTTGGCAGTCAATGTTGTTTCGATACTCTGCCCAGGGCATCAAGCATCCGTTTCTTCGCTTCATTCCTGGACACCAGGGCCACGAGACACTGACAGATTGACCATGTTCGCAATGCTTTCAGCGCTCAATGGATTATAGAGGTCCAGCCCTCCTTTTCTGCGCTCAATCGTTGGCAGAGCCATGCTCCGGGACGCATCCATGATTTCCGTTGAGGGCACGGGTACCGGCAGGGAAGTAAGGCCAGAGCGGTTCCTACCAACGCGTACCACTCGGTCGTCCAATGGTGAGATCTTGAGTGCTTTTCTGTTGGAGATACCGAGTTGACCTTGGCCGTCCATTGATTTCGCATCAAGTTCCAGATCAGGATGGGACTCTTCGCACAGGTATAGGAGCGCTTTCACCGCGGTCCAGTACGCGTTCTTGAAGGCGGCGGTCAGCATGAACTTGTCCTTCGCTGTATCCCGAATTTCGTGAAGCGCCGACGCGAGCGGCTCGCGTCCGTCGACCAGAACAGGCATGAGGATCGACAACGGATAAATATGGTTGTCCACGTCAGCAGGCGGTCGCTTGGAAAACTCCGAGTCGTCGATGACGAATTCGAGTTCGATATCGGAGTAGACCGTCTTTCGAGCGTAGACGCCTTCGATGTATATTTTAGCTTCTGGAATCAGGCATAACTTCTCCTTACGGCCGAACATCAAGAAGACAGACCGATCAAGGTTGAGGTTTGCAAACCTCGTCTCCCTGGAAACCGGTAAGTTGGCCACGTGCGGAATTAGCGATTGGACGTCGAACACAGAGATGAACTCTGAGGAGATGCACGGCTCGGAAACGTATCGTACATATCGGTGCGCTTGATCGAGAGCATTTGACCGAGCGAAATCTCGAAAGTTACAGGCGATCGCGAGTTTCGCATCTGCAGAGTTAACGAATCGACTGTAGCGAAGTGGGTGAGGGACCTGTGCTTCATCTGACGAGGCGAAAGAATAGGTCGCGGAGGTTTTCATGATTCAAGCGGGCCGTAGCGGCGGTTGCGATAGCAAATGGTCGTTCAAGAAATTGTCCGGCGCAAGGGGGTAGTCAAAAGTGGACTAAGGGCCGGAACCAAAAATCTGGTTTTTCAGACTGAAAATCTTCAGTCCCTGCTAGACAAGTTCGATCGATGGCTGCTCGGAGATATCGACCGTTGAACTCAAACCGCCATTCAGTAAACCGGCAGGTCGGCAATCGGCCGCTCGATTTCATCGAAAAGAATGAGATCATAACCTTTGTCAGCAGCATAAGCGAAGGTCTGCCACAGATCCTTTAGGCGGCGATTTCCGAAATTGAACGCGGCATCCTCGTCAACGTGAAAGATCCAGCCCACATCGCCGAAGGGGCCACCCACCGTCGGCCAAGACATGTGGTGCGTTGACATAAGGAAGCGCTTGGTCCGGCTAGATAGGTGGACGGTGCTAAGAAAAAGTAGGCGACGGCTCATTGGAGGTGCTGGCCAGTCGTGTTGCTGACGTCGTCGTAAAGGTCGTCGATCAAAGCCAGTAACGTCGCGAGTATTAGTTTGATCGCCCTAACCCGGCCATGAGTCTGTACCGGAGAGACAGCAGGATTTTCTCCCTGGACAACAACGGACCGCAGCATCTCTGCTACAATCCGTGAACCTTTGCAAACTGCGAGAATCCTGGCCCTGCTGTTCCAAATTGTCTTGCTAAATTTTAGATCCAACGACTGGCTTGGCCCGGGAACGGGATAAGTGCATGCAAGACCGTGAAGTGTTGAAGACAGTTCCATCGATACCTGGCGACGGCTGCTCCGAGAATGGGCGGCTTTCACATTATACGCGGCGTCGAAGGACTCGCGAAATTTGCAAATAGCTTCACTCATGGATTGGAAGTAGGTGCCATATTCTCTGACCTGCTCAAGGGCATTGGGTTCAGTTGTTGCAGCGTGCATTTCTTCGATGGTCGTCATGATCAACAATTCGGATTGCGCTCCTTTAAGCGTTTACCGGATTTCCCGTTGGCGCAAGTCGGTAAGTTGCCTTGCGAGTAATTTGGATCGGGTTTTTCGCTGGGGTCAGGATGCCGCAATTCGCGAAGACGCACCGGGATATTGCGTCAAGCAGAGCGAATGGGCGCGAAGAGGGCGGCGGCTTCCGTGGTAGCTAGGCTGCCTTGAAGCGGAGGCCTCCGAGTGAGATCACAGCCGCCCCCGCACTGACGGATCCAGCGGGATTTTGACGTTATGGATGTCGACGGTATTGAACGCGTTCGTCGCAATGATCGAGCCATCGGCGAATTGAGAATGGATGATATTGCGTTGACGCGGCGCGGGGACGTCGGCAACAGTGTCTTCCGTGTGATCTCCGCTCGTCGCCACCAGCCTGTCCTCAAGTCACAGCGAAGTCGTCGGCAATCGGCGCGATCTTCAGAAGTCCATCGGGCAGGGGACGCTGAAGGGCCTTGGCTTGCTCCCAGGGTGCGCCCAGCCAAGTCTCGACCTCATCGCGCGTCGTCAATATCACTGGCATCGCCTTTTGATGAATAGGTGCGACCAGGCCGTTCGGCTCCGTCGTCAGGAAGGCGAACAGGTCGATGGTGACCAGCCCTTCCTTGATTTTGCGCACGCTGGTCCAATCCTTCAGCCAGATGCCCGCAAAGAACATTAGCGGATCGTCGCCGGTGCTTTCGAACCAGGCATTCGGTGTGCGCCCGCCCTCGATCTTGCTGGCGGGATCGGGCTCGGCAAATCGGGTAAAGGGGACGACGCAGCGGTTCTCGACACCGAGCCAGCGCGTCCAGTGCTTGCTGGTGGTGTTGCGAATGTTGGTCGTGCCGCCGTCGGGTTCCATCTTCAGCAGTTCATCGAAATCGACCGGCTTGCCCTTGGCCCTCAGCTTGTCGGCGCGTTTGGATGTCGCCTGATAGAGCGCCTGCTTGGAACTCGGCATCCCCCAGCGGACGCTTGCCAACTGCCGGTCACCGTTGCCGATGTTGCGCACGATGGGGGCGAAGCGATCCGGATAGACGTCGATGGACGGCTCCATGTTGCCGATGATGTCGTGGGTAATGGAGACGAATGACCTGATCGCCTGCTGGTTGGTCGTCACGTTGTAGAGATTGCACATTCGCAGTCCTCATCGTCGCAGCATGGTTCCAGCATACCTTCGATCCTATTCAACTCGACTTCAAGCGCCCCGAGCTGCTCGAAGATCAGTCGGTCATAATTGTCGAGGAGGTCGCAGAGATGGACCAGACTGCCTTTCGGTAGTTCTGACCCGTCGTCGGGCGACACGGAAACCTCGCCGCTGTCCAGCACCTCGATATAGTTTCGGACGAGCTTCTGTTCGTTTTCATAGAATTCGATCCGGGAACGGATGGCAGTCTTGTGCCTTTTCTCATTCGTGCTTCTAAGAGGCGACTTCAAAAAGAAGTGAGTGATTTCAGCCAGTTGTGATTCCCTCGGATTTGCAAAGACTCGATGGAGATCATAATGGCCTGGACTGAAACCACCCGGAAGATTTATGCCCGCAAGTCGTCACGCTATTCAAGTGACCTTACGGATCGCGAATGGGAATTTATTGCACCATTGCTACCTGCGGCGCGGCGGCTCGGGCGTCCGCGTCGGGTGGATTTGAGGGAGGTGATGAACGCGATCCTCTATATTGCTTCGACCGGTTGCCAGTGGCGCATGCTGCCGAAGGACTTCCCGCCATGCTCGAC
>NZ_JBFRFF010000069.1:0-16912 GCF_052114685.1 Rhizobium sp. 2YAF20
ATCGTCGAGCGGGCTATCAGGCCCCAAGCTATCGTTCGAAAAAACTCGCTCTTCGCCGGCAGTGCTGGCGGCGGTCGGACGTGGGCCACGATCGCAACGCTCGTTCAGACCGCAAAAATGAACAATGTCGATCCGCTCGCATGGCTGACACAAACTCTCGAACGCATCGCGGCCGGATGGCCAGCCAGCGATATCGAGGCTCTCATGCCGTGGAACTTCCAAAAATAACGGCCTGGGTTCACCGCTTACCATGGAGTTGGGCAAGATCGCGACGAATGCACCTTTCCAGTCGGAAACACGAGGTGTGGCAACATAGCGAAATGGGCTTTCCGTACGCATAGCTGCCACTTTCACGGGAATGAATGTTTGGTAGTGGTCCGACGTGTAATATACCTCACCATTTTGCCCGGTCACGACCCGCTAGGCCCTACACCGTTTATCCCTGGGCGTGGAAGCAACATACTCAGTGTAGTAACCCGGAGGGATATTTCACGCTGGCTGCGATCCGGACTCGTGTCGGCTTTACGGTGCAATGTTACCGTGCCCCCAACTATCTGTTAATTGTAGAGGAATACCATTGATGGCCGGTCAATTCCTCGGGATCGAGGTAGCGTAAGAACGTGTAGGTATTTCGGGTGGATAGTGCTGCATCGTGCGATTCGTTCGGTTCACGCCATTCGGACTCGCAATCCTCGCACGTCACGAAGAGTACATCCCCGCATCTCTGAGACGCAACTAGAACTCGACCCTGGCCGCACACAGGACAGGTTTCGTTGACTACTGCATGGTTCATATAGATCATTGTTAAGGAGCCTTCGGCAGGGGCAGACCATTGCCCGGAAACGCAGTAATAATTTGACTAGTTCCGTGCACTGTAATGATGGTCACTGAATCAAGATTTTGCCGTTGCCCTGTATATCCCCCAGCGTATCCCGAGTTCGCACGTGGTACAACATAGATGTCCGTGCTACCACTAGCCATCGGCTGGATGCCGGCTTGCCGAAAAGCAGTCATTTGTTCCAGCGAACGTCCAACCCATCCGGGAAGAAGTTGCCAGTAGACCAATAGCCGCCCTTCGTCATACCAAGGTCGCGGAGATACTCGAAAACCTCGGCTGGGCTCCATTCCTTCCCGATCTCGAACGGAATGCCGTGATCACGGAGCCACATCATTTCGGTCGCCTTGGTGGCATTGTCTGGCACGGGAAGAACGAAGTAGTGACCCTTAACATCGTGTACCCCGCATGACTCGATCTGGCGAAAGACGTAACCACGGGAAGCCAGAAATTGAGCGCCGGACTCGCAGCCTCGGCAGACGTTCCAAATTTCAGCGCCAGAGCAAACCGCTACGAATAGATCGCCCGTACGAATCGCGCGAACCAATTCGGCTGACGGGGGTAACGATGCGACTTTCATTGTCAGTTCCTGTCGGCGGACTGGCGACCAAACATTGGATGGTGCCGCTCGAGCAGATAATTTACGCGAACGACTTTGTCGAAGAAGGCGGCATTCGCCTCTCGCCGCGCCTCGAACGTGTCGCGCTGTATGACGACATCGTAGATATTGCGTCCGTTGCCTGGCAACGACCACCAAAGGCAACCCACGGCTGCCAAACTCCGCTCAGGAGCGACCTCTGTGTCCCGCAGTTCGCCGATAAGCCCTTCGATGAAGCGTGCCGATCCTTCCCGCTCTACTCGAAGGGTTTGCCATATGAAAATGAGGTGCCGATCGAGTTCATCGATTGGGTTGTCTTCCATCAGTGAAGTCTCATGCGTTTCCGTGTTCCTGCGCGACATCAACCACCATTATCGTCTCCATGAGGGCTACTTTAGCCTTATCGACATTCGTCCTCTGTAAACAGCGGCCGCCAAGATATAATGTCCAACGTCCGCTTGAGCCGTTGCGACGATCCTGCCCGGCCATGAGACCAGCGACAGCTCAAAGGATGACAAGCGCTCCGGCTTCGGCCTGCAGGTGTCGGCCGGCAGCAGCGGCGCATCGATCGGCATTGGCGCTGGCCGCTTCACCGACAAGACCACCGAGAGCGCCGAGACCAACGCGGTGTCGACGATCGGCGCCGGCGGCAACATCACGCTTGCAGCCGGCAACACCTTCAACGACCAGGCAGGACAGATCGCCGCCGGCGGCGCCGTCACCATTCTCGGCACCAACGGCGTCAACATTCTCTCCGGCAACGATGTCACCAATTTCGACGAGGTCGCCACCAACTTCTTTGCCGGCGTCAGCCTCGGCGTTTCCTCCAGCATGGTCGGGGCCGGGCAGAGCATCGAGAACCTCGCCTCGAAGCTCGGCAATGTCACTGACGGCTATTCGGCCGCCAATGTCGGCTTTGCCGGCCTCAAGGCCTATGATGCGCTCAGCAGCCTGAAGGACGGCCTGGCAGCCGGTAACCTCGCATCGATCTCGCTGACGGCGGGCTTCACCTATTCGAAGACGGAAACAGAACTTTCGAGCTCGACGCCGGTGCTGCCGACGATCAGCGGCAATTCCGTCAGCATCATCTCGACCAATGGCGACTTTACCAGCCRCGGCTTGCAGGTCTCGGCCACGGCCGATGCCGCCCATGCTGCCGACCCGATGAACGGCGACGTGCTGATCTCGGCCAACACTATCGACATGGCCGGCGCCGAGGCGACGAACACGGCCTCGTCGAGCAGCCAGTCGGCCGGCGCCAGCATCGGCGTTTCGGTCGGCGTCGGCCTTGGCGGCGCAACCGGGATTACCCCGACGGCCAGCGTCTCGGCCGGCCAGTCGAAGTCGTCAAGCGCTTCGACCACGCAGGTGATGTCGACCGTCAGCGCCACCAACAACATCACCTTCGCCTCGAATGGCGATACCACCCTCAACAATACAATCTTCTCGGCGGGCACCATCGACGGCACGGTCGGCGGCAATCTCGACATCGTCTCGACGCCGAGCACCGGCACCAGCGCCAACAGCTCGCAATCGCTCGGCTTCTCCTTTACCGGGGGGACGATCGGCAGAAGTGCCGACGGCTCGCCGCTTCTGACGTCAGGCAATGCCGGCACGGCGCTCGGCGGCCTGACGCTCGGCGGCGTGCAGCCCGGCTTCGGCTCCGGCAAGGGTTCCAGCAACTGGATCGACACGCCGGCGGGGCTCTATTCCGATGGCGCCACCAACATTTATGTCGCCGGCAACACCAATCTGGCGGCCGCCGGCATCATCTCCAGTACTGGCCAGGTCAATCTGGACACCGGTACGCTGACCTGGTCGGACTTTGCCGGATCGAAAGAATACAAAGCCTACGAAGTCGACGCCAACATCGATCTGTTCAGCGGCAAGGACGCCAACGGCCAGTCGAAGAACACCTCCAGCGTCGAGGGCAAGTACCAGCTCGACGACGAACGCCAGAGCGTCAAGGCCACCGTCAACGGCAACATCACCGTCCGCAATGGCGATCAGCAGGCAGCACTCGAACAGAGCGGGGCAACCAAGCCGGTCGACCAGATCAACAAGGATCCGACCCAGCAATCGGTCATCACCAGGGACAGGCATATCGATCTCGAGCCTTATCTGTCGGCGCAGAGTCTGCAGGCGGCGGTTGCGGCGGGCCAGGCGATAGCGCAGGCGCTCGGGCAGGCCTTGGACAAGATGTTCGCAGATGGAGCGTTGGCCCAGAGCGATCGCCGCGGCGTTGCGACTGTCCTGGCGCACTGGAACGATCCGAGCATCCTCAACCAATTGGCAAGCTGCGGCGGGAGTCATGCAGAGAACGAACATAGTTTCTTCGACTGGATCATTACACCTGCACATGCGGAGGTTGAGGGCTGCACGTTTGTCTACAACGGCCTAAGCTACTACGTCAGCAAGGATGCCGCCGAAACGTGCGTCGAGGCGATAAAGAAAGCCGCCAAGGCCTATGGTGTCGAAATTGCTGATGACTCTAGTGATGATGAGGAAGACGGCAATTTCCAGAAATACAAGCAAATCGGTTCATCTCCCACCCAATCACCAGATCCCAGTCTTGATGCATATGGCCGGGAAATTGGCAGGCCGGGAAGCTATGCTACAAATACCGAAAGTGGCAGTTGGGTTTCAGTGAATGAGTCGATGTCTCGAGAAGCGGAGGCATATCAAGCGCAGATTACAGGCTCCACGGGACGAGCGTATGTGGTCAATGGCGTAAAATTCGACGGGGTTGACACCGATGGGACACTGCTAGAAGCGAAAGGACCGGGGTATGCTAAATTCGTGGATAGCGCCACTGGCGAATTTAAGGATTGGTTCAATGGCTCGACTACTCTACTGGGTCAAGCGCAACGCCTGACTATGGCGGCCGGTGACACTCCCATCGTTTGGAAAGTTGCGGAGCCGTCTGCAGCAACAGCTATTCAGAATCTACTAAGCAGTAGATTCCCAAACATCACAGTGAAGGTTGAGCTGCCAAATTAAAGGTCTTAGAAATTGGAAAGATATTTTGCTGCTGCTTACTGGCCAGCGCGCAAGGAAACCGTCGACGAGTGTACAGAGCGTACGTCTCGTTTTCTTGGAGGTCTTGCCACAATCTCGGATGCATTTTCTGGTTGGCGCCAGAAAGCCGGGAGCCGGAAAGGAGCCTTAGCTCAGAAAGTAATCGCACCCGACGCCACCGGCGATATCCGCGCTTTGCTGGAAAACGGTCGGAATAGGCGCGATATCGACCGTTCGATCATTGAGGAGCTCGGTTTTGGTATTGGACTATGGAACAGTCGTTCAGAAACGGAAGCGATGTCTCTTTCCATTCACTGCGGTCTCTACACGGCTGTTGGCGGTCTCTCAAATAGTGTCGACCTTCGTCTTCCGTACAGCTTCGACACCACATCTGGTGAAACAGTTTTGGCTCTGATGCGATCATTCGCGGAGAGCTGGGAGCCGGAGAGGGTTATTTTGACAACAAGCAATCGCAATCGGGAGGAGTTTGAAAAGGCACGAGGGAAAGGCAAGAACTGGGAGCCATTTTTGGATGTGGCGCTTTATTTGGAGGAGCCGTTGGCTCATTCTTTCCGCACCGAAGAATTGGGTTCGGTCCGTGAACTTACGTCGGGTCGGATATTCCTGAGCCGTTCTTTGTCTCACCCGCAGTGATTTATGTTCGTTGAAGGACCAAAGAATAAAAGGAGCTGTGAAGTAGACGCCAACATCGATCTTTACAACGGCAAGGACGCCGACGGCCGGTCGGAGAACATCTCAATTTGAAATCGTTTGGGACACAGTGAAAATTCGATGACCAGCGATCCTTATCAAGATGCCAAGCAGATAGCCGACGTGCTCGAAAACGTTGGCCTTAGTGAGCAGTCCAAACAAATCCGAGGCGCTCTTTCTGAGGGGGCAACGGGCACGGAAATCTACATGATTTTGCGCTGGCGGCTAATAAGGATCGAAGAGACCTCTTCAATTCCAGCGGAATTGAAATGGCGGATGGACCGCTTACATAGCTTTCTTGATCAGGTTCTCGGGTCGTAATAGGCGGCATAATTAACTCGGGGGCTATATTGTTCAAATGAGAAAGGTCGGCTTTCATGGTGGCCATTCAATGTATGAGCTTGGTCCGGCTTCAGATCTGTCGTTGTTCTTCGACTGTTTGAAAACGCACGTCGAGCAGGCCCATCCAGACAGTGCTTGGAGCTTGCTGACAGACCGCTTATATCGTCGCTACATCGCACTTGAGGATCTCGATCCCGCAATCGCTCTGATGGAGCGTGCGCGAAAGTTTCTCACACTCGTACAAGCCGCTTCAGGTGTGGAATGGGACCCCAATTTGGTTGGCAATCGAGAAAAGAGTTGGCTGAACCCCAATCAGGCAACGTTGGCTGACGTGTTCGGTGAATATTTTGAGAGCTTTGCAAAAGCATGCGCTTCGGCAAAATCTTTTGAACACGACTTTCACTTTTATAAGCCGGTGAAGACCATCATATCCGATTTGCCCGGATTTATGCGAGACGAGCGTAAATCGTTGACTGAATATGACATTTTAGACGGCAAGCCATTTTGGCTTCGCTGAGATTAAATAATCAGTCACGATCTGGTTGACGCTGGGGTGGCAACAACACTCGCAACACTTAGCGAGTGTTCTCTTTGAGGAGTAGGGACCGGATGAGGAGGACGGCCTCCGCTCCCGGTACCGCCGTGCCATATCTGTTGAAAAACGGGTTCATCAGGCCAATTGAATAGGAGATATGATTGGCAAATCTGCGCAAAGATATCGAGGCTGAGTATATTAGATATTCGCAGAAGTGGGAGGTATCTGCGAACGCTCTGCCGTTTGGTAGTACCCTGGACAATTTTGGCGGCCGGCATCTTGAGGTTTGCGAGGACGGTAAGTTAGCTTTGGTAGGTACCGATAGGGGCATGGAGACCGAACGCTGAGAAACTTATTCGATGGACGAGTTGTTTTTTTGGATTTTCGAGGCTCAAGCATATTCGAGAGCGTGGCAGTACGAGCTCGCTCATCGCCATCCAACACAAGATTCACGCCGAATTGCCTTTCCCAAAGCTATTGAGGAAATTGAGAAATTGAATCCGACATGGCGTGACCGCCTGAAGCAAGAACAAGATGAGATTCTGAGGAACCACCCCTTCTTGGATAAAACGTCGTCGTTTCTCAAATGGGGTCGAGATTCCTCGCCCTGACCTTACAAGTTGCCAGGCACGGGATCGGCCGTGCAACAGCAGGTCACCAATCAATTGGTGCAGTATGGCGTCTCTAAGGGCGTTCAGGTCAACATTTTAGTTTATCCATAGGAGTTTCAATGAGGCGAGCATCCGCCTACCTGAGAAATGGCCGCATATATACTCAGGGACATTCGCAGGCTACAACAGGGGTCTGGATCGGGATGGGACCCGTATACGTATCCGATTGCGGTTCATTGGATCAACTCGGAAACAACGTCGTTGCCGCGCTCAACCAGTCTAAAATTGGAATCCCCCACCCAGCCCAGTCCGAATGGAAAGCCCTACAAGCGCCTATGCTGACAGCTGCGGGGGTAAAATCATGGGCAAAGTTTGCAAAGAAAACCATGGCTGTCGGCATAGAATATGAGGGAGATTCGGTCTCCCTGATACCGTCGTCGAACTACGAGAACAAAGGTGGCGATACCCCATGGGAGAAAACTGTGAAAAGCGGGGTTTCAGCCGAAGAGCTCGGCCCCGCTTTGCTTAAGGCGTTTGATGCTTGTGATTGAAAAGACCATCAACGTGTTGAAGTTCAGTAACTCAAGCTATTTCATCAACCACATCGGCAACAGGAAGTGATATTCTGCCCGACGCCGCTTCGTCGCTGGAAAGCGTCCTCAAGGAGCTATGATTGTCTGTACGAAAATCGTCCGCGACTTTGCAGGATGGCAAAGTCAGGAATAACAATCACCGCAGGCAACCACCCGCGCGCTGCTTCGATCCATTGGTCCCGCGCATCGACTGCGCTCGTGGCGTTCCCGACACCGAGGATCCGGCACTGACACAGTTTCTGGAAGCGGAACTCGCGGACATTCTGTCTTTGTCGGAGACACCGCCGGCCTGCCCGAAATGTCAAAGTACCGCCACCCGCCTCACTCACCATAGCCAAACCGCCTCTGGCCGCCTGCCGGCCTTCCAGTGCTGGACCTGCAAGACGTGCTTCAGCCGCACCACCGGCACGCCGCTCTCCCAAATCAACCGCCGTGACCGGCTCCCCGGTTTCATTCGGCTCCTCTCCCAGCAGAAGTCGCTTCTGCTCGCCGGCCGCGAGCTTGGCGCCAGTGCACGGCTTGTTGCGCGCTGGACCCGAAACTTCCGCGCATGGCTCTTGACCATTGACCCGAGTGGCCATTGGGAAGCCAAAGTCAGGCTTGGTATCGCGCCGCCGCTCGATGACGCCGTTTGTCAGCAATGCAGGGCAACCGGCACGCTTATTCATCATGGCTTCGGAAACCGACGTCGCGACGATCCTACCCGGCAGCTCCGTTGCCATTCCTGCGGCAGTTTTCTACTGATTGAACCGAGAGCCCCAACGGTCACACCGCGTCCCCGGCGTCAGCGCGTTGCGCCGCTCGAACCCAAGATTCTCGCGCTCAAGGCCGCTGGGGCAAGCGTTGCCGCCATCGCCCTCGAGCTCGGCCTGCACCAGGCCACCATCCGAACCGTCATTCGCCACCATAGCGCATTAGCACGGGGAGAAGTCATGGTTCCCCGCCGCCCACCTGGCCGACGGCCACTCGAACTTGCCGACACCGTGCTTGCCGATATCCAAGCCCGCTTCACCGCCGGCGAAAGTCTCTACGCCATCGCGGCCACGCACGGGCTGTCCTATGCGACAGTTTACCGACGAGTGAAGGGAGCAGATGCAATACGAGCCAAGGCAGGGGAATAGCGCCTGACGAAGCGGCATCCACTCCGTGAAAATCGGAACCGCATTGTTGTTGATCGCGCCAGCCGCCCTTGCCGCCTTCTGCAGTGGTCCCATAATCCCCCGAGATGATCTGCTGCTTGCTGCAAACATTGCCTGTGCGGAAGGATCGACTGTACACTAAATGAAGGAGCAGTGACGCCGTACACACTGGCGGCTAGATTGTCCGCTTCAGAAAATCGTCGTTCCCAAACCAGCCTGTCCCCTCCCGGCCCCAAGACGGTTATCCATCGCAAGCGAGTCGACGCCCGCTACTGGCGCGACCATGGCCACAGAAGGATCGCGGCTGAAACAGGATCCCCAGCCAGCTTTCGCGCGGATACAGGTAGCGTATCGATCCTAGGAAATCACAGAACGGTTTGCCGCGAATTGTCTGTAACTAGCTGCAAAGGCAATGCTTTTCGCCTTGGGAATTGGGCGTCAAAGGGTGTGCAATGTAGGCCCAAAAATAGCCTGCCTGGGGAACCTGGATTCTCACATGATTTCAATGGCTTATCGAGATGGCCCTTGAAATTTCCTCTGTTTTCCATCGCGAGCGACCGTGGATGCTACCTTTGTGCCCTGGGTTTGGGCTTCAGTCAACTGGCGGGGGCTAGCGGCAATAATTTCCGCTTGTGGACTTAAGCGGGCCCTCGCCTGCTGGTCAGCTCCAGCAGCTTTCGGTTGAATTCGGAAGCAGGGCGACGGGAGCTGAATGAGCACGATGGGCCACAAAAGGTCGTCTTAAATGGTGGTTGTCGATGACCAAAATGGGGCCGTTTGCTGTCCGGCTGGTGCCGAGCGGATGATGAAGATAGCGGACCTTCAGTCAAATACTTGCAAGCGTTTTGAAAAAGCGGAAGCAGTCATTCAGCCGCTGTCTGAGCATCCCGAGAGCGGACGCTCGTTTTCATGAGGTTTTACCCCTTTCGCAACAGGCTGGGTTCGAGCCGGAATGGCTTGCGACCGCCGCTGCCGCGTGTGCGCATGCCTAACAATGTGTGCCTGGTTAACCTCGTTTCTTCAAAACCGGCTAACTGCATCGATCTTAACCATTATGTCTTTGTCTACGGTCCTGTGCTGAAGGCGATGCGCAGGGACTGCACTGGAAAGCCAGCAGCGATGCTATCTTTCGAGAAGGGTAAAGTAGCTACGACAGAAATCAATCTCGTTGAGAAGATGCTACAGTTCCGGGCTCAAAATGGGGCGAGTTCCCCGTGTGGATCACATCGTTAGGGGATAGAAGAGACCGACAGCCGTGCCGGCTGAATCGCGCCCTCTTGTCGGTCATACAGGGCGTCGCGCCTGCCTGAAAGCGGACATCGTCTTGGGCGCGGTCTCGTCCCCTGTGCGCCAGAAGCGGCCATCGGCTAGCTGGATTTTTCCAAGTAATGCCGGGAGAACTCCCTCGCCGACATGAGGACCGGCATGAGGCCGCGACCCGAATCCGTAAGCCCGTACTCGACACGCGGCGGCTGCTCGCCGAAATCTCGCCGTACCACAAGTCCATCGGTTTCCAATTCTCGGAGATGCTGCGTCAGCATTTTGTGAGAGATGTTTGGAATGTCTCGCAAAAACTGCGAAGTCCGCATCGAGGGCTCCGCAAACAATCGGAACAAGATCGGCAACTTCCACCGCCCGTTGATCATGCGGAGGACCCTGTTCACATGCGCGACCGATCCGTCCGGGCCGAGGCAGACATCTCTTTCCTCGCGTATCGCAGGCACTTTAAAGTGCGTAATTGCCTCATCCATCTTCATGTCCTCTTATCAGTTCCTGACAATAACATGGGGATGCCAAGGTGGATTTGAAGCTCGACGGAAAAGTTGCACTGGTCACGGGTAGCAGCAAGGGCATCGGCGAAGGGGTGGCCAGGGGGCTGGCGCGTGAGGGTGCCATCGTCATCGTGCACGGCCGCAACAAGATCACCACCGAAGAAGTGGCCGACGACATCGTCGCCCAGGGCGGGCGTGCTTACGCAGTCTTTGGCGACCTGACGAACGACGACGAGGTGCAACGGCTCGTCGATGATGCGCAGTCTTTCGTCAGGCCCGTCGACATTGTGGTAAACAATGCAGGCGGCTCCGGCGAGCCGGAAGACTGGACCACGACCAGTCCCGAGACCTGGGCGTCCGGTTACGACCGGAACGTCCTCGCGGCAGTAAGGGTAACCACTCGTTTGTTGCCAAGCATGCGGGTCGCCAAATGGGGGCGGATCGTCAACATCTCCAGCTTGGCTGCGTTGATGCCTCCAGCCAAAAGACCGGACTATAGTGCGGCTAAGGCAGCCATGATTGCGATGACAGCCTCACTGGCAAAGGAGGTCGCGATGGATGGGATCACGGCGAACACCGTTTCGCCTGGGACCATCCGTAGCATCAAATTGGAAGAGGGCTTCCGAAAGGTCGCTGCCGGGCAAGGCCTTGCGTTAGATGCACCGTGGACCGAAATCGAGCAGAGGGTTCTGCCGATGTTTGCCAAAGTCCCAATGGGAAGGGTCGGAACGCTTGAGGAAATCGCAGACGCCATTGCTTTCCTCGTCAGTCCGCGAGCTAGCTACATAACGGGTGCGAACCTGAGGCTTGACGGCGGGATGTGGCCGGGACTTTGACGCTGCGGGAAGGCCGCTTCGGTTCAATTTTGGAAGATGATGACCTTCTAGATCGCGCCTTCATTTCTGCCGTTCGCGCGGCCTTGGCGAATACCGAAAAGCCCTTTTGCTCTGGTCGGTGCTACGACCGAAATTGAGCCCCTTCCTTGCCGTTAGAGGCACTCGGGCACGTTCTTGGAAGCTGCCTGTCAATTCATCGCGCTAGAACGACTATCTTGGGTGTTAAGAAGGCGATGTGCGGCGATCGAGCTAGTGGCGTTACGGCTCACCTACTGCGGCTGCTCTCCATGATAGCGATCGAGGTCACATAAGTTTCGCGGATAGGAACTCTATGAAGCGCTGGGTCTTGGCCGGAATAAGTCGCGTTTCGGTGACGGCATAGATGCTGACCGCCGATCCCTGCCAGTCGGAAAGAATGCGTCGCAGACGACCTGAGACCAGGTCTTCGGCGACGATCTTCTCGGGAAGCAGGGCGATACCTTGATGGTTGACCGCGAGAGTACGGATCATCCCGACGCTATTGAGTGTGAACCGACCGTGAACGGCGGCCTCCACCTCGACCTTGCTCACCCCTTGATGCAAGGTCCAGGTCGAAACCTTCGGCATGCAGATGCATTCGTGCTCCGCCAGGTCCGCCGGTGTGGCGGGCTCGCCTGACGCTTCTATATAGCCAGGGGAAGCATAGAGGTAGCGCGAATGCCTCCCGATCAGGCGGGCGATCAGACCGGAATCTTCCAGTTTGCCGATGCGGATCGCCACATCGAACGGCTCCGTTACCAGATCGACGCGGCGCGGGGTTAAGTCGAATTCGAACGTGATGCCGGGGTAGTGCCCGGCGAAATCGGCGATGATCGGCGTGAGGTAAAGAGTGGCCAGATCGACTGGCAACGAAACGCGGAGGACGCCGCTCGGCTGCTCCAGCATTGCGCCGAGCTGTTCGTGCGCGAGCCTGGCCTCGTCGACGATCCGCCTGCTCCGGACATAGTATAGCTGACCAGCCTCGGTGAGTTCGATCTTGCGCGTCGTGCGATGCAGGAGCCTCAGACCGATTGCCTTCTCCAACTCACTGATACGGCGTGACAGCGTGGAGTTGGGAATGCCCACAGCCTCCGCCGCCTTACGGAAACTTTTGGCTCTCGCTACCTCGACGAACAGCGCCATGTCATTCAGATGGTTCAATCCATTGCCCCATTAATGAAATACTGATTTCCGCATTAACGGATTTATCCCGAAAACTGAACAGTGGATAGTGGTCTCGATAAATGGAGAACCCAAATGAATCCAATATTCACACCAGTCCATGCCAGCCGCTACTCGCTTCCCAACCGCCTTGTCATGGCACCCATGACCCGCAGCCGTGCCGCCTTCGACGGCACGCCCGGCGAACTGGCTACCGACTATTATGCCCAGCGCGCCAGCCTTGGCCTGATCGTCACCGAAGGCAGCCAGCCTTCCGATGACGGCCAGGGCTACCTAATGACGCCAGGCATTTATACGCCCGCCCACATCGCCGGCTGGCGCAAGATCACATCCGCCGTCCACGACAAGGGCGGGAAAATCTTCATCCAGCTCATGCATGCCGGGCGCATGAACCACCCTGACAACACGCCGCATCATCGCCAGGGTGTCGCACCGTCCGCGATCGCGCCAGGGACGGGCATGTTCACAATGACAGGTATGAAGGACATCCCCACGCCCCGAGCGCTGACGACCGAAGAGGTGCGCCAGACCGTCGCCGATTTCCGCAATGCGGCGCGCTCTGCGATCGAGGCGGGTGCTGACGGCATCGAGATCCACGGCGCCAACGCATATCTCGTCCAGCAGTTTTTCGCACCGAGCGCCAACACGCGCACTGACGAATATGGCGGCTCCATCGAGAACCGCGCCCGCTTTGCCATCGAGGTGGCTTCAGCGATTGCTCAGGAAATCGGTGCGGATCGCACCGCGATCCGCCTGTCCCCCGGTACGACGACATGGGGTATCGACGAAGGCGCAGAAGGGCCGGCTCTCTACCGCTACCTCGTTGGAGAACTCAACAAGCTCGGGCTTGCCTACCTACACATCATGCATCTGGGCAACGAGACACTGGTCGCTGACATCCGCCAGCTCTGGCACCAATCATTCATCCTCAACCGTCCAGGTCGTCCGCGTCACCAGATCGGCACCGACGTGGCGTCAGGGCTGGCCGATCTGGAAGCCTATGGTCAGATGGTGCTGGCCAATCCTGACTTCCTCCAGCGATTGAAGACGAATGCGGCAATGAACGTGGCAGATCCGACGACCTATTTTGGCGGCGGAGCAGACGGCTACACGGATTACCCTACGCTCATCCCCTCAGCCAATGCGAATTCATGACAAGAGGCTCGATATGACCCAATCACAGCACCCATCGACCTCTGCAATTAGTGAAGCGTCGGGCGGCGCAGACGCTGCAGCGAGATTGAAAGTCCTGGTCGTCGGCGCGACAGGGTTCCTCGGTGCAAAGATCCTGCGCAACCTCTCCCTTGACGAAACCGCGGCCGTCCTCGCCATGTCGCGTAAGGGCGCTCCCTCAGGCGGGGTCGCCGGCGTCGAATGGGCGCGCGGCGACATGATGGACCCAGCGTCGCTGGATCGCGCCTTGCAGGGCGTCGACGTCGTCGTCAGCTCGGCAAACAGCTACATGAAGGGCAGCCTCGACACAGACTTCCAGGGCAACAAGAACCTCATCGAGGCCGCAGCAAGGGCAAAGGTGAGCAGATTCGTCTTTCTCAGCATCGTGAGCTGTGAAGCGGCCCCGGCAGTGCCTCACTTCCACGCCAAGAAGGTGGCTGAGGATTTGATCAAGAAGTCCGGCGTGCCTTATGTCTTTGTCCGCGCGCCCTCGTTTCTCGACCAGAGCACGGATTATATCGCAAAGGCCGTGAAAGCAGGCAAATTCCAGGGCATCGGCGACAAGACCACAAGGTGGTCATACGTGCTGACGGATGACCTCGCCTTCAATCTTGCCAAAGCGGCGACCTATCCGGGCGCCGAAATCGCTAACCAAACGATCGATGTCGGCTGGAGCGATGGGCCGAAGAACCAGCAGGAACTGGCAGACATCATCTCCAGCGTCATCAACAAGCGTCTGAAGATCCAGATCATTCCCTGGTGGATCATTCGGGTGGCGGCGCGGCCGGTCAAACTGTTTTCCACGCTCGGGTACGATCTGATCCAAATGTTCCTGTTCTTCAGGACGGGGCTCTACGTCTCGAACATCTCCAAGCACGAGCGCTTCTTCGGACCCGCTCCGACATCCCACGACGTGATCACGCGGTGGGCACGAGATCAGCAGCTCATTCCGTAAGACCTAGGGATGGCATTTCAACAATGGCGAGACGATGCGCCAGTATACGAGAAAATGGCACGCGGTAGCGGAGTCGCCCCACGCCGTCGTCTCACCAAAAGGAGATAAGCATGACCCATTCTGCAACGCCCGAGAGGGACAATAATACTGAACCACTGGCCAAAGGTCGGGCTCTGCGGCTGCACGCCTATGGCGGCGCTGACAGCTTGAAAGTCGATACGGTTCATGCTCCCGAGCCGGGGCCGGATCAGGTCCTGGTCCAGGTCAAAGCCGCTGGCATCAACGGAATGGATTGGAAAGTCCGTGAAGGCTATCTGCGCGAAAGGTTCAATTTAGTGTTGCCCACCACCCTTGGCATCGAAATGTCGGGCGTCGTGCTCAAGGTCGGACCGAACGTCAAAGACGTGAGCGTGGGAGAAAGGGTCATGGCTGCGCTCGGTGGCCTCGGCGCCTATGCCGACCATTTGGTGATAAACGCCGAAAAGCTCATAAAGACACCTCCAAACCTGCCAGACATTGACGCGGCAGCGCTGCCGGTGGCGGCGATGACGGCATGGCAAGTCCTCCAGGTCCCTGAATTCGACCTTCAAGGAAAACGGGTGCTCATCCACGGCGCGGCCGGTGGGGTAGGCAGCTTTGCTGTTCAATTCGCCAAGGCGGAGGGGGCAGTCGTTTATGCGACAGCCTCGACGAAAAGCTCGGCCCATGTCCAAGCCCTCGGTGCCGACGAGGTGATCGATTACCAAAAGCAGAAGTTCGAGCTTATTGCACACAACATCGATCTCGTTGTCGATCTCGTCGGCGGTCCCGTCGTGGACAAGTCGTGGGCAATCCTGTCGCGCAATGGCATCCTGGTGAGTATCGCTGCAACCGACGTGGCTGCGCGCTCACCGGAAGGCCGTCGGGGCGTTTGGTTCTCGGTCAAGCCTGACACGGCTCGGCTAGCTGCCATCGCCCAACAAGTCGCCGATGGCTTCCTACGATCCGTGATCGCCGAAGTCGTTGCCTTCGAGGATCTGGCCGAGGCCATCGAGCGCAACCGTACCGGTCACGCGCCCGGAAAAACCGTTGCAGACTTCACCCGGTGATTATTCGGCACAGGGTATTTTCTACGCCAAGGCATCATCCTGACCGCTGTGTTATTGAATGCGGCAACCACTTTTAGGTCGCTTTCGCCATCCACAACATCCCCAGGCGTGAAATGGTGAGGCGTGTCCGTTTGGTAGATGAATTCAATGGCTTGATATGCGAACGCGAGGACAGATGACGAATAAAACTGATCAGGCCAAAGAAGTTGTCGAACGACTGTCAACTTGGGCAGACGTCACGACAAGGCCGCTGTTCGCTGCCATCGCTCTGTATCGTGGGGACCATGTCTTCGCCATGGTTGGAAGGGAGCGGTCTATTTCAAAGTAGACGAAAACACCCGAAAAGATTTTGACGCGGCAGGGTCGCACGCCTTGGAATATCATAGACAAGGCAAACCCCAAGCCCTCAAGTCCTACATGGAAGCACCGGCCGATGTTTTGGAAGATGACGAGACATTGGTTCAATGGGCCGAAAGGGCGTATCGCGCCGCAATAAACAGTCATCACTGACTGCGACCTCTATCGTCGACATTCCGCGCTTTGAGCGGATTTCCGCTCGAACTTGCTCTGGCTTTGTAACATCCCATGGTCGCTACGGCAGAACACCGAACGGTAGTTGTCTCCGTCAAGTCGCGAAAATAACAGTGGCTTACCCTTCCGACAATCTCGGCCTCTGGGGTTATGGGTTCACAGCCGGGTACGCTACGGTGCACGGAATTGTCACTGACGTGCCCCCTTTTCTGTCGAGCATAACGCGTCGGATTGCCGAACGGCAGGTATGGCTATTAGTCCCTTGGAAAGCTGCCGGACCGCTGTCGTGAAGAGTTTCGGGCGCCGGCTTACTGGCGCGACCATGGCCACAGAAGGATCGCGGCTGAAACAGGATCCCCAGCCAGCTTTCGCGCGGATACATGTAGCGTTTCGGTCCTAGGAAATCACAGAACGGATTGCCGCGAATCGTCGGTAACTAGCTGCAAAGACAATGCTTTTGGTCGCGAGAATTGGTGATCAAAAGGTGTGGCATGAAGGTCCAAAACTAGACTGCCTGGGGACCTTGGATTCTCACATGATTTCAAAGGCTTATGGAAATAACCTTGAAATCCCCCCTCTTTTCCCGCCGCGAGCGACCCTGGATGCCACCTTTGTGCCCTGGCTTTGGGGGCCAGTCAACAGGACGGTCTAGCGGCAATTATTTCCGCTTTCGGAACCGAAGTCGCCGTCCGGCGATCACCGGCGCATTGCCGCTCTGCGCCCCCATGCACGAACCCGCTTCGCGGGAGGGCGTGCGCGGTGAGTTTCGTATGATTATCTGAGGTTCTAGGCAGGCTGCAGGTGTTGCCTGACCATGGAGTTCCCTTCAACGAGAGGAACGTTCAATGGCCAGCTTCTCCAACGATACCCGGACCACACCGCTTCGCCAACGCATGCAAGAAGATATGCTGATGCGGGGGTTGGGATCCCACACTCAGCAGGACTACATCCGTCATGTCCGGCGCTTCGCAACGT